>NZ_JAEPRJ010000001.1:2759700-3119400 GCF_016651435.1 Catonella massiliensis
ACTCCATCTATTGCCATAATAGTCTCCTATTTACTCAGAAATCTTGTCTAAGTTTATCTTCATATTATTCTACCCCTGTCTCCTATTTGTATTGTTATAAAATAACTTAGCTCTCTCCTTTGAAAGCAACCCCTTATCCACGAGCCTGTTTACAAAATTTACTTCATATCTTTCAAAATCCTCTGCACAACCCACATTTTCAGCAAGAAGTAATATAGCAGCATCTATTGTCTCAGATTTTGAATTATTACTGAGCTCTTTTTCTATGTATTCGCATAAGCTGTCCAAAACCTTATAATTTTCTATGTCTGCCTTTTCAAAATCAGCATTCCAATCTATTGATTCAAGTTTTTGTTTTAATTTAAGTATATCAGTATTATCCATATTTTCACTCTTCATCATAAATAGGTGGAAGACTTACATACCTCTCCTCAATCTTTACCCTCGCATAAAGTATTCCATCCTGATAGAAATATCCCTCAAACGGAGGATATTTATCCAAATCTTTTAATACTTCATCAGGAATACTTCTAAAATTATAATCCCTCAAAGCCCCTGCGCCAATCAGTTTCTTTGTCCTGACTGCTTTAATTTCTTTTTCATATTTCCTATAAAATTCTTCCGGCTCTTTTTCATATATTTCTGTATCTTCCTCATCCAATACATAATATCTGTCATAGCCTGCTACCCATGAAATATGCACACAGAGCAGATGTTTTTCAATCTCCGGACAATATCCCACCATAAAGAATTTATCTTTGTCGATTCTTTTATTTTCTATGGTTATATTCTGTATTATATTATTCATATTTATAGTAGTCCCTCATACCGATACCAATTGTATTCCAATGTTTTTCTTCATCATTCTCACGCCACAATCCTATACTTACATTTAGAAAAGAATAACAAAATCCTGCCTCGCTGTCATCAACTTCCCTGTCATGTTCTGTAATTATCTCAATCAATTCATCTGCATCTGTTTCAAAAACTGATATGCCATAGATATACGGTCTGAGAATACCCTCAATTCCTGCAAGAAACTCAATGAATTCCAGTTTACCATCTTTATCAAAATCGAGTCCTAATTCACTATTAAAATAAAAATGCCTGTAAGACTCTCCCCCATAATTCTCAAAAAATCTATCCGGTTTCCCAAGCAGCTCCTGCACCTTATCTGCTTTCATTCCAAGTAAAATTTCTTTATCATCAAGCTTTATCTTCTCAAGTGGAAATACTTCAGCTCTCATTCTGCTTCCTCCTATACTATCTCACAAAGCTCGTGCAAATTTTTGATTATATAAGTTGGCTTAAGATTGGTATCATTTATTTCTTCCTTAGGGTTGTACCAACAGGTGTCAATGCCTGCATTAACACCACCCTGTATATCACTTGTAAGCGAATCCCCTATAATAACCGCCTGACTTATATCATCTATTCCTGCCTTAGCTATTACCCTCTCAAAAAAATGAATGCTAGGCTTTTCATAGCCTACAAGTTCTGAAATAAAAATATTATCAGCTATTTTATCAAGACCTGAACGCTCTAACTTCTTTTTCTGTGCAATGGCAGTCCCATTGGTCACAATGATAATTTGATAATTCTTCTTCTGAGCCTTTATTATATCAAGGGCATCATCATTAAATGCTATAGTATCTCCGAGGGCAAGCTGATATGCCTTGTTAAATTCAGCGGCAGCATCAGTCCTTATTCCCTCTTTTTCAAAGAATTCCACAAACCTCTCTACCAGAATCCTCTCCTTTTCCATCTCGCCGCATTCTAAGAGTTTCCAGTATTTCTTGTTTATTTGGATATAGCAGGATAGCATTTCATCCGTACACTCACCGAGGTTAAACTTCTCAAACAAAGTCCTTATCGCCCTCTTCTCTGCTTTCTCAAAGTTAAGTATGGTGCCATCTATATCCCACAGCAAATATTTATATTTTGACATAAGCTTACTCCATTTAATTGATGTATTTAGGATAAATGTTTACCTTTGTAACTCAGCTACTTACTTTCATATCTTTTATAAGATAATAAGTATCCTTAAACCTAAGATGCCATATTTTTTTATCAGCCGTAATTTCCTCGTATATATCATCCAGGGTATGTGACGGTGCCAACATACCCAAAATATAGTCCTCCAATACAACTTCTCCTATTTTGTAAAGCTTATCAAGTAAAAGCCCCAAATCCTTGTGATTAAACCAACAGTCAGTATCAAGTGCATATTTTGTGTTACACATCTTGCAGGCAATTTCGCTATGAAAAAAATCCTCCATAGTCGGCTTATCCTTTTGCAAAAGCCTTGTGCAGGCAAGGTGATATTCTATCTTTCGAGGACTCACATCAACATCTGAAACAAAAATCACTCCGTATTCATTTTCAAATTTAACTGCAAGCACATCTCCTACCTTAAAATACGGCTCTCTCTTTATTTTTGTCTTTGGAACTTTAAGAGGCTTTGGATTTTCACTTTGCAGCTGAACAGCAAGTTTATCAAGCACCTTCTGTCTTTGATTTTTTGCCTTGCTGTCAATTTCAAGCCAGAATTCATCTGCGCCTTTTTCTATTATCTTAAGAGCTTTATTTTTTATCTCCTCAGGTAAATGCCCTATTTTCCACAAAGAATAAGCAAGTGCTGTCCAATAAATCTCTGTATAAAAGCTATCTGTGCAAAAATTCTTCTCATCATTTAACACATCTTCAATTATCTTCTCGACATCTTCTCCATTTTTATATCTATCTACAATTGTATTGTAAATATCATAACCGTCATCACTATCAATTATCTTTACCCCGTCTATTGCCATAATAGCCTCCTGTCCACTCAGAAATCTTATCTGATTTTATCTTCATAACAGCTCCCCTACACCTCAATCACTGTTATCTCATGCTTTGTAAAAGGCAGGTATTTCTCCAAAACATCTGAAGTTTTAAGCTTCATATAACTTGTTGTAGTGCCGTCGGTACAGCCATACCACTCATTTTTAAGCATCTCTATATCAAATATAATCCTTACCTTATTTTCTGTGTCAATAATACTGCTAAGCACCGTTGTAGCCCCAATCTTCGTGCCAAGCATACTAAAGAGCAGCTCCTCCGATGCAAATGAAACCCTTGATATTCCAAGTGCAGAGCTAAAATCCTTAGTTACAAAAGGCTTGCCGTCAAGGGTTACAAAGAGATAGAAGTTAGTCTTCTGCCTATTGCATAAAAACAGGGTTTTAACTGTCTTCATGTCAAGTCTCTCATTGATTAGAACGCAGTCCTCCATTGTGATAGCAGGGTCATTGTCCACCCTCTCAAAGTGAATATCAAGGCCTGCAAATGTCTCATAAATCTTTTGCTGAAGCTCACTTTCAAATACTTTTGGAGCCTCAGTTTTTACTTCACTCACATAAAACATAATCCATCTCCTATATTATCCCACAATGCTATAGTAGTACTGTATCATATTTTAAATGATATGTGGAGAAGTTACAAGATAAAATTGTCTAAGGAACAAGTATTTCCTGCTTTACACTTTTTTCAAAAATATTATTCCGGTTATAATTTAGTTATTTTTATGTTTTACACTACCTTCATAGAAAAGGAGGAAATAACATGAGTATAATGCTTGAAACAAAGGGGCTTACCAAAAAGTACAAACATCAAACAGCCCTTAACAATGTATCTATTCAGGTGGAAAAAGGCAGTGTTTACGGTCTGCTTGGTCCAAACGGAGCCGGCAAGTCCACACTCTTAAAGCTGATAACGAGGATGATTCCTAAAAGCTCTGGCAGTATTTTCTTTGAAGGACACGAGCTAAATACTAACGACTTACTTAAAATAGGTGCAATAATCGAAACTCCTGCAATTTACCTAAACTTAACTGCTTACGAGAATTTGGAAGTTCTTACTACCCTGCTAAACATCGATAAATCAAGGATTAACGAGGTTCTGAGTCTGGTCGGCTTAGAAAATAACAGTAAGAAAATAGCAAAGGAATTTTCTTTGGGAATGAAGCAAAGGCTTGGTATCGCTATGGCACTAATAGGCTCCCCATCCCTCCTCATCCTGGATGAGCCTACCAACGGACTTGACCCCCTTGGCATACAGGAGCTTAGAGAACTCATCAAATCTCTAGCCGGGCAGGGAATTACAATCATTTTATCAAGCCATATTTTGAGTGAAGTCTGGCAGGTAGCAGACAGAATCGGAATAATCAACAAAGGGCATCTAAGCTATGAGGGTGAGAATCACACAGACAGCAATACCTTAGAAGCTTTATTTATGGAAATTATAAAAAAGGATGTGAGTAATGATGATTAATATGATTAAAGCGGAATTTATCAAGGAAAAAAGAGGGGCAAATTTCAAGCTTATATTCATTGTACCTGTGGTGTTTGTAGTATTTAACCTGCTTATGGTAAGCCTTATGGGACAAAGCCCTGAAGGAAAAAGTTATATCTTAGCTACATCATTTAACTGGTATCCTGTTATGATTCTGCCTATTGTCCTAAGCCTTTTAGCTGTAAATATTATGGGAAAAGAAAAGCAAGAGCATCTTGGGAGGGATAACAGCCTGAATCTAAGCATAGGCAAGATGATAATAGCTAAGAATATCGTAGTTTTTTCAGAGCTTTTTGCCATACTTTTTATCTCATCTTTACTCATATATATCGTGGGGAAGATGATACTTGGCGAAACAATCTTCATTCACACGCTTATTATAGCTACACTTTGTCTATTTGTTGGAAGCCTGCCCATTGCCACCTTATCTCTTCTTATATACAGGCTGTTTAACAAAAGGCTTCCCGTTATTTTAATCAACTTCCTGTTCACCTTTCCATCTGCGGTAATTGCAGTTACTAACTACTGGGAGTTCTTTCCCTGGGCTTACAACCTTCGTATACTAAGCCCCATTATAGGAGTACATCCAAACGGCACCTTCCTTAACCCGGATTCTCCTATGATGGAAATAGGAGCGGTTTACACAGGTTTATTAATCAGCGTTGCTGTTTGGCTGGTCACAGATATATTGATTTTAATTAAAGAAAGAAGAAAAACCCATGCTTAATATTTTAGTCTCCTACTTTAAGAGAACCAAAAGGACTCCTGTCAGGGTGGTGGTATTTCTCTGCCCCCTGCTGTTTTCCTTTATTTTCACCGCCTACCTGCAGACCTCAGCCCTCTTAAGAGGAAAGGAAATCACATCATTTTATGCTGTATTTACCATACTTGCCTGCTTTTCAATCAGCTTCTTTGTACCAATGCTGTATGACATTGACAAAAAGGCAGGAAACTATGCCAATGACTTAAGGTGCGGTATTGGCAGGATTAAGCTATTTCTTACCAGATTTTTCTTTATCCTCCTGCTTGTAGTAGCAATCGAGCTAGTTGCCAGCCTGCCTCTTTTGACATTTTTATTACTTAGGGGTATAACTGTTTCTAGCATCCATTTTATCCTGTGTGCGAGCATTTGTCCGGTAACTTTTATGTGCCTTATCCCCATTTATCAGTTCGTTAGCCTCAAATACAGCTACTCCGGAAGCATACTTGTGGGAGCCATTTCTACACTCACAGCCATTCTTCTTGGAACAACGGACTTGGGAGCGGGTATCTGGTATTTTTGCCCCTTTGTCTATCCTGTTAAGCTGATTTTTGGGTATATAAGGAGGCAATTTACACCGACAGAGGTACTGCTTTTTCTTGCCTTAGCCCTTTTTATAGCCTTAGTGGCTTTACCTCTGCTTTGTTTTTGGTATAATAATTGGGACGGTACTACTAAGATGGAGGAATGAGATGAGACTTCTGATAATTGATGATGATAAGGATTTGCTAAAGCTCCTTAAGCTGACTTTTGAAAAGGAATATGAAGTTGATACCGCTCCTCTGGCAAAGTCTGTGAAGCCTGAAGTGCTTGATAAGTATGACCTTATTATTCTTGATGTTATGATGGAGGAAATGAGCGGCTTTGACTTCCTTGCAAAATACAGGAGCCTTGTAGACGCCCCCATTATCCTGCTTACAGCAAAGGATTTTGAAAATGATAAGCTTGAGGGGCTTGCCCTGGGCGCAGATGATTACCTTACAAAGCCTTTTTCTCTGGCTGAAATCAGAGCAAGGATAGCCGCCCATATAAGGCGTGAAAAGAGGGAAAGACACTCAAGGCTCGTGGATTATCCTATATCCTGCGATTTGCTTTCTAAGAAAATCTTTTGCGGCGATATGGTAGTTGAGCTTACAAACAGCGAATATGAAATCTGCGAGCTCCTCTTAAAGAATAGAAACTCTGTATTTTCAAAAGAGAAAATCTATACTACAATTTATGGTTATGATGCAGAGGGCGACAACTCTACTACCATAACCGAGAGAGTCAAGCTGATAAGAAGTAAATTTGGTAAATATAACATAGATCCGATTAAAACTATATGGGGAGTGGGTTATCAATGGGAAATAAAAGAAGTTTAACATATTTAGTCTGGAAATATGCGGCTCTTGAGCTTGCCTATACCTTTGGAGTTATTATACTTTTCTTTGCAGGCCTTAGTTTACTTGCAGTTAACGGTATCATCTATCCTGCCAACTATGCAAGTTCAAATGCCTCCATCATCGAAAAAGAGTTTAACGGGGGCAGCCTGAAGGTGAGTGATATCCCGTTTTATTATGATTATCTGTATATGGAAAATGGCAGAGTAATACAGGATACCATAGGAGATAATTATAAGGCAGAGGTAGAAATGGCCTTAAAAACAGGCTCCTCAGCCACCAATACGATAATAGGAGCCAAGTATTTTAAGGCTTATACAAAGGGCGGTAAAACTCTGGTAATAAAATACCGTGTCAGTGCAATATTTGCAATAGAAGGCCTGTACAAGCTTGTGAACAACTTTGAAAGCCTCTACATCCTTATCACCCTGTTTATATGGATGGTTGGCTTTGTACTGCTGATTATAAGGCTGTCTAGGCTGTTAAGAAGAGAAATTAAAAAGATTGCCTCTGCCAATGAGAATATTAAAAAGATGGATTTAGATTACACAAGGGAGTCCTCTAAATACAGGGAAATAGACGGTGTGCTGACCTCCATTGATGTACTTGCAAATAATCTGAAAGTCTCACTTAACAGACAGTGGGATATACAAAATGCTCAAAAAGAGCTGATAGACTCAGTTGTACATGACATCCGCACCCCTATCACCCTAATAAAGGGTAATTTTGAGCTTTTACAGGAGGAAAACCCTGACCTTTCATCTGAGAGGTTTGCAGATATTACAAATGGTATGACAAGGCTTGAAAGCTATATTCGTAAGCTAACGAACTTTTCATATCTAATAGAGGGTAAGAAGGATACAGTAAGCGAGAGCGTTATTGATTACTGGATAGATGTAATTTCAGCCATATGCAGGGCAAATGAGTTTAATGTGAATATAGCGCAAAGGAACTCTTCAGAGGTGAAGCTTGATAAGGAAGCAATAGCCGTAGCTTTGCAAAACATCGTAAACAACTCTGTCGAACATTCCTCAAAGGGCAGCGATATTTCAGTTGCATTTAACGACACTGTAACTCAGTTTGAAATAGTTATAAGGGATGAAGGAAATGGCTTTGATGAGAGCCTAATCCCTGTACTTACCGAAAAATTCATATCAAGCAAGGAGACTGATGAGACTTCAAAACACGGTATCGGTCTGTCAATCGTAAAAAGGATAGTTACTGCAAATGATGGAGATTTGTACTTAAAGAATTATTCAGATACAAAAAGCGGCGCCGAGGTAAAAATGGTTTTTAGGAAAAATCTAAGTTAACAGGAAGAAGAGGGCCACCTTTAGTCATATTGACTTTTTTTATCAATAAGTTAGATTTTACTAACTGTTATATTGCATTTATTCAGTCTACTTGTTAAACTAAAATTTGCATTTTTAACAAAGAGAAAGGAAGACAGTAAAATGAAAGTCAGAAAATCTACCAAAGCACTATCAATATTTCTTGTATTATTCTTGGTGATTTCTATCTTTCCTATGAATCTATTTGCAAAAACAGATTCCTCTTATTTGGATAAGATAGAAAAATCACTGCAAAAAGTCCCGGCATCTAAAGAGGTCGAATTCATAGTCACCTTGAAGGCAGAGGCAGACTTAACTAAAGTAAAGCCCGAAGATGTCGTGGATACCCTAAGGGATACAAGTGAAAAAAGCCAGGAAAGCCTTATTTCATTTGTTGAACGAAAAGTAAAAGACGGAGACATATCCGAGTACAATTCATTCTTCATTATAAACAGTATCTACATCAAAGGAAGGGCAGAACTCATAGAGAAAATCGCCCGTAGGAGTGATGTAGAAAGCATTCGCTTAAATCATACCATCATTTCTGATAAAGAAGAAATTGTAAAAAGAAAAAGCAGCCTATCTGAAGCCACTTCTTATGTTCCTTGGAATCTTGAATCCATTCAGGCAGACCGCGTGACAAAGACCGGCAAGAATATTGTAGTCGGTATTATTGATTCCGGTGTCAATGCAAATCACCCGGAACTTCAGGATGCCCTACTTCCGGGAGGCTTCAAGGATTTCGTTGAGCCTTCCAATACAGAGCCAATAGATGAAACCGGGCATGGTACCCATGTAGCAGGAACCATCCTTGGCCGCACCATAGGTATTGCAAGGGATGCAAAGCTCATCGTAGCCAGAGTATTTAACAAGTCAGGCGAAGCCAGTGATGAAGGACTTCTTGCCGCAGGACAGTGGATACTTGAGAAAAAACCACAGGTTGTCAACAACTCCTGGGGCGGTAACAGGGATGACAGCTTTTATGATGACATTGTTAAAAAATGGAAGGCCGCTGGTATAGTCCCTATCTTCTCCTCAGGCAATACAGGAGAGTACAATGCAGGCGGTGAGGGCTCTATAGGAAGTCCTGCCTCCCTTGAAGATTCATTTTCAGTAGGTGCCTTAACAAAAGAGGATAAGCTGGCCAAGTTCTCTCTTAGAGGTCCTTCCAAGTTAACCGCTAAATTTAAGCCTGAGATATCCGCTCCCGGAGTAAATATCTTATCTGCTGACTACAAGGGTGGTTATGTGCTTAAAACAGGAACCTCTATGGCTGCGCCACACGTTACAGGAGCAGTTGCCCTTATCTTGGAGGCAAACAAGAATCTTAGTGTGGATAAGGTTGAGGACATCCTTAAATCAACCGCTACTCCGCTAACTGACGACCATTACATAAGTTCGCCAAATATGGGCTATGGCTACGGTAAGTTAAATGTGTACAAGGCGGTGGAAGCAGCTCTTGGAAAGGATGTAGATAAGTTTGCTGCATTTACGGGACAAACTCTTATTCCGGGAACAGACAACATCCTTCCTGCTATCGAAGCGACAACACCTAAGAAGCTGTACAACGCCTATGACTACGAGTTTGAGGCTAAGGTTTCAGACAATGTAGGCGTTAAAAGCGTGACTCTTTACTACAAATCAGGCGTAACTGAGACATTTACATCAAAAAGCTTTGAACTCTACTCAGGTAATAAAAAGAGTGGAACCTATACCGTTACCATCCATCCTTCTGATTTACCTGTGGGAAATGCAAGCTACTACATTGAGGCTGTCGACTACTCCGGTAATAAATATAAGACCGATACCATCTCAGCTACTGTTGAAACAGGCATAAAGCCGGGATATTTCAATGATTTTGAGAATGGTGCAGACGGCTTTGTCTTTGGTGGAAAGACACCTATGTGGGAGGTTGGAGTGCCAACCTATGGACCAACATCAGCGCCAAGCGGCAAAAATGTAGTCGGCACAAGGCTTAAAGGCAAATATGACGGTCTTATTAACTCTTTACTTATCAGCCCTCCTATCGACCTAAGCGATGTAAGAGATGATGTAGAGCTAAGCTTTAAGGACTGGTCAGAGCTTGACAACTATATGGGAGGCTTTGAAGATACAGCTGAGGTTTGGATTGGGGAGATAAACGAAAATGATTCATCAGTAGACAAAATTTCATACCCTAAGGAGCCTGCGCTGATTAACCGTTACAGCAAGCGTACCTGGGAAGAGCGCCATATCGACCTCTCTCCTTACAAGGGTAAAAAAATCGTTGTGATGTTTGCCCTCAGGTGGTCAGGTTACAGCGAAAGAAAGGCTGCAGGCTACTATATAGATGATTTCAAGCTTGAAGCCCTTTCAGGCAAGGCACCTCTTCCTCCAAGTAAAGGACTTTCCGCCGAGAACTTCGTTGGCTCAGGAAAGGTAAGAGTTAATTTTGAAAAGATAAATGATCCTGCCATCACAAAATATGCCCTTTACCGCTCCAAAACTATTGATGGCAAGTATGAAAAGGTAAAAGAACAAAAGCTCTCTGCTTATGCCTCCCATATCGAGGATATCCCTCTTCCACAGGAAGGCAGCTACTATTATAAGGTTGCATCGATTAAGGGAAGTGTAGAAAGTGCACTTAGCGAGGCGGTTTCCGTAACATTTACAAAGGGTGATAAGTTCAAGTTCTATGACTTTGAAAGCGGTGAACAGGGCTGGACTTCGCCTTCAGAGGCAAAGTGGGAAAGGGGAGAGACCAGTGACGATTATTCTGATGGTCCAACCACCTATTCTTCAAAGACCAAAAATCCAAACAGTCCTAACGTCTTTATGACGGGCCTCAATAAGAACGCTCTTGGAGGCAAGACCTACGAGCTGGTATCTCCTGTCATTGATTTATCAGGGCTTACAAAGGCAAACCTTTATTATCAGAACTGGTACAACTTTAGCAGTGATACTTCCGACACCTACGAAATCTGGTTTAAGAACGCTGAAGGTACTTGGGACAAGGTGTTTAGTCTGAATGAGAATATGGATAATCTCAATATAAACGGACATAAAAGAAGCAGGTATTCCTGGGTGATTGACGGCATTGCCATTGATTCAAAGTACTTAACCAAAAACTTCCAAATGAAGTTTAAGCTAACTACTGCAAAATATTCCTCAGACCCGGGCTGGTACATAGACGATGTAGCCATTTTCAACACAGCTAATGTGGCAGAAACATCTACCGCTAATGAGTTACAGGCCATAAACGAAAAAGCTTCAACAACCACTAATACGGCAAACGCTATAAACGAAGAAGTAGCCTACAATGCCGGCGGTGAGTATGCCTCTGATGAAACTATTAAAAATCATGAGACTATTACACCGGTAAATATTTCAGGTGAGAAATTCACCCTGCTTGGAACAAAGTTATACGAGGCGGGTGAAGATGCCCCTGACACCTCTACCATCCCTTCTTCTGCCATCGTGAAGATACTTGAGACCAATACCTATGTAAGAAGCGAGGCAGGAAGCGGGAAGTTCTTAATAAAGCATCCTGCTGGCACTTACACAGTGGTCGCATATAACGAGAATTATAAGTCTAAGCCTGTTAAGATTACTCTTAAAGAGGGAGAGGTGCTTAAGCAGGACATCCTTATGACTTCGCTTGAGACCTATGGCTTATCCTTTGATATCAAGGATACAAACGGTAACAGCGTAAAAAGTGATGTGAAGATTTATGAAAAGGGAAGTAATATTCCTAAGTACATCTCTTCCTCCAAATCAACTGTGATACTTACAAATATCCCTGAGGGAGAGTATAAAGTCATCGTCCTTGCAGCAGACTATAAGACCTACGAGCAGACGATAACCATAAAGGACAATACCTCTCTTCCTACCATCGTACTTACAAAGCTTGCTACAGACGGTGAGAAGAAAGAGATAGCAAATGATGGCGGAGACTTTGCAAATGCTAGGATTCTTGCACCTCTAAAGAACGGTGCAAGCGTTGCTGTAAAATATCATTTTGACGAAGAAGTCCTCCTTAAAAAGCTTCGCATAGGACTAAAAAAGGCAACTAGCGAAAGCATAGTCGGAAAGCCATTTACCTACAGCATTTACGGAGAAAATGAAAAAGACGGCTATCCCGGAAACATTCTTCTTGGACCTGTTACGACCACTGTAGCGGCTGACAACAATTTTACCGACATAGACATCCCTGATTTATTTGTAAAGGGCGATATCTATGTAGCCTACACTCAGGTTGGCGAAGGTGAGACAGTTCCAAGAATTGCTGTTGATGAAAGTACAAGGGGAGAAGGTAAGATATTTAAGCTAATAAATGGTGCCTGGTATGAAGCAGGCGAACTTGGTATGTATATGGTGAGGATAGAAACCGAGAAGGTCTCATCTGCTAAACAGCCTGAAACCCCACCTGTCACACCTTCAACTCCACCCGCACCTTCTTACAACCCTGGTTCCTCTTACATTCCACCTGTGAGTGTAGCTCCTAGCGGGGAGACGGCAGGAGAAAATAAAGACGATAAAGCTGTAAACAAATTAAAGGAAATGGAGGATAAACTTGAAAAGCAGATTTCCATAATTGATGAAAAGTCTACTCCTCTTGGTTCTTTCGATAAGAGGCTTAAAGTTCTTGAAAAAATTGAAAAGAAGCTAAAAGTCCTTGAAAATATCGAAAAGAAGCTTAATGCCCTTGACAAAAAGGCAAAGAAGAAGGACATTAAAACCTTAATAAAGAAGGCATATAAGAAGCTTAAGATTAATCTTGGTTCATTTAAGGTTACTAAAGATACTGAACATATTAAAATCAGTATCAAAGGACTTAAAGAAGGTAGAGACTACGAGGTATTCTTTAGGAAGATGAAGGAAAAGATAAAAATCATTATACTCGGAAAGGGCAGGTATAAGGGAAGTTATACAAAAATCGTGAAGATAAAAAAATAATGTTCCTAATTTCACTAAGCGTATTTTCATGCAGAATATGTGAAATTAACTGCCAAGCAGAAGAACAGGGGCTAACGGTCAATCGTCTAGCCCCTGTTTTTTTCATTGAAAACTTCTTAATGATAATTTTTTAGTGATACTATCTGCCTTTACAGCACCTCTTGTTTAGCGTGTGCACGTATTTTAGCCTATTCTACATATTCATTAGACTGCAGCACACATCTTACAAGTCTTGATACACAGGCCTCAAGGTCTGCCTTTTTAAGACTTCCTGAGGCAAGTTCTGTGGAAAGATTTACCTGGTCATTTTCACAGCCCGGCATAACCACATCATTTCCCGCCCTCATACAGCCCGCTGCCGTACAATCAGGTCCATTGTGGGTGGTAGCCCAGTCTGTCATTATCATTCCCTTAAAGCCAAATTCATTTCTGGCAGCATTGGTACAAAGGTCGTAGTTGTTGGCAGCGTGGATACCATTAATCTTGTTGTAGGATGTCATAATAGCCATAGGCTGTGCCTCTTTGATAGCGATTTCAAAGCCCTTTAAGTAAATTTCTCGAAGAGCCCTTTCTGAAAGTATGCTGTCACAGCCCATACGGTTATCTTCATTGTTGTTGCAGGCAAAGTGCTTTATGGTAGTTCCGCAGCCCTTTACAGACTGCACTCCCTCTGTCATGGCAGCAGCTATCTTACCGGTAATGAACGGATCTTCTGAATAATACTCAAAGTTTCTGCCACAAAGCGGATTCCTCTGGATATTCATGCCCGGTGCAAGCCAAAGAGTTACTCCAAGCTCAACCATTTCTTTTGCTACATGGCACCCAACCTTTTTCACAACCTCTTCATCCCAAGTCTGTGCTAGTACAGTGCCCACCGGAAATGCAGTACAGTTCTGGAAATAACGCTCTCCTTCCGTTTTGTCCACATCAGGTACAAGCAGGCCTCCCTCGAGGCTGAACATAAATGAAATAGGAACCATTTTCCCGTCACGCACAAAATAATACCTGTTAAGTCTAAGTCCCGCAGGGCCGTCAGCCAGCACAATTCCTGCTATACCCTTATCCTCTGCGCAGAATGAAGTTTCTGCGGCTGAGCCCGGAACACTGATTCCTGCCGCACCAAGGGCTGATTCTTCCTGTGCCCTTCCCGGATCTCCTGTAGCAAGCCTTCTTAGCTGTTCTTCAGTAAGAGATTTGACTATTTCCATCTCCTTTACTGCCGCAAGCTCTTCATTGCTAAGATATTTTATCTCTTTTACTGCTATGCTTTCAGCCTTTATGCTAACTACAGGCAGAGTGCCTGCTAATCGCTTTATTTCTGTCCTTCTTCCCTCTACAAGCTTAAGGTCAGCCTTATACTCTTCTACAGGCTTTTCAGGCTTACATATATGCATTGTCTTCTCGGTGATTACATCCTTATCAAGCTCCATAAGTGCCTGGGGAGCCGAGTCAGTGAGAGAATTACCCACGTAGAAAGCGTATAATCCCTTTTCTAAGCACCAGCCTGACTCATTCTCGCTGTAAGAAGTAAGCCTTTCAAACGGTACATCCAGTGAGAGGCATATTTCCTCGCCCGGAGAGAGCAGCTTCGTCTTCTTAAATGCAACCAGCCTTCTTCTTTCTTTCGCAAGTTTTTCATCCGGGCAGGCTGCATAGACCTGAATTACCTCACGCCCCGCTACCTTGCCTGTATTTTTAACATTTACATCAAGTATAACTCCTCTTCCCTTATCTTCCTGAATACCCTTGAATTCAAGGGAAAATTCGGTATAAGAAAGTCCAAAACCATAACCATAGCGTACAGGTATGTCAAAGCTGTCAAAATACCTGTAGCCTACATATATTCCCTCGTTATAATATTCTTCATTTACATTTCCGTTATTATGCGAAAACTCGGCCGCATTAGGATAGTCCTCATACTTATAGGCCCAGGTTGCAGTAAGCTTTCCCGATGGATTAACAGCGCCTGATACTATGTCAGCAAGTGCATTGCCTCCCTCCATGCCTGCCTGTCCGAGGTTTATGATTCCGTATATATTAGGATGTTTATCAAGAGGGGATACATCCATGACTCTTCCCGCATTTAGCACAACCACTACCTTCTCATACAGGCCACAGATGGCAGAGATTTCTTTTTCCTCTGCATCCGTAAGCTGGAAATCACCCTTCTTATTGTGGCGGTCCGCACCTTCTCCAGCTATACGGCTGATAACATAGATAGCGGTATCAGTGTCTGTCTTTGTAATCTCCTGCTTGTTTTCAGGTAGTGTAAATGGATTGGTTGAGTAAATGATGAAAAATTCTGCTCCGCCTTTACCTTCGCATTTCTTAAGAATGTCATCTCTCCAGTCTTCTCTTGCCTTATTGTAGAGCTTAACACTATCTCTTACCTGCTCTTCATTGGTGATGATGAAGCCTGCATTCTTAAGGCCTTCAAACACACTAACGCTCTGCCTTTCATTGACATCACCTGAACCTGTGCCTCCCTTAAATGTATTGGCGGCACCTATGCCATAGAGTGCAATCTTACTGCCTTTTTCAATCGGCAGAACATTATTCTCATTTTTAAGAAGCACAATGCCTGCTGCAGCTGCCTCCCTCGCAATCTCCATCCCAAGCTTCTCACGCTCAGAAACGGCTGTGTCTGTGGTTCCTGTAAAGGTTCTTTTTTTGATTTTTCTCATAGTGGCCTCCTGTGACTTACATTAGTTGATTTTATTAATATTCATTGTACGTTTTCCAATGATTTTTAGGGTATAAAATGACACTTTTCCAGTACTTATCCAATTATATATGACAATATTCTGAATCAAACTACATTAAATTTTGTTAGCTTTGTATTTTTCCAGTTGCTCGTTGTATCGGCAACCTCTTTTATACCCTTCACATCCCCAAAACCAGCTATATCCTTGTCGTAAAGTAAGCGTTTCACCGCACATAGGGCACTTTCTTTTAAATCTAAACCTATCATCTGTCTCTTGTTTAATATCCCTTGTATACATTTCAATAATAGAATGCATTTTACCCACTTGAAAATAATAATTTTCTGCATCCATTTTTGCATTTTTATTAAGCTTAGCACCTTTAGGAATTATCCTCTTTTGTCTAACCATTTTTACTAATTCAGAATAATATATAAATCCAGGGAAGTCGTATTCCCAGTCTTTATTACATATAGTTTCAATCAGTAATCTCTTAATTTCTGATTGAATATCATCTTCTCTCTGCAGCAATAATCCACTATCTCTCATAATCATTTCACCATCTGGGTTAAATCTAACTAAAACAGTGTAATCATATTTAGAGTTTCCATTTCCCAAATTAGGTATATACTCTCCATTATTATTCCAATCCTTAGTCTCAAGGAGCAAAAGGTTTCCATATTTTTTTGTGGACTTAACCGAAATTATTTTCCCTTGGCACTCAAAATCAAAAGAATCCCATATTCCTAATTTATGTTTCCTCAAGTCCGGAGCATTGACTTGTATATTTTTGTTTTCAAGAAAACGATATAATGCAAATTCAGCCATTTTACCTTGAAAAGTATTTATAAAAATTTGTCCTTTTGTTCGATGAACTGATCCTCCACTCCTTGAATTTCGTTGTTTACCTATATTGCCATAAGACATGTCATATGCAAAGTCAAAACACTTGTTTTTATCGTTATCTGTTATTTTGTCATATGCCTTAAAGTTTTTCGTATATTGAACAAAATAATTATTCCCCTCTATTTTTAAGTCCCCTGCATCATAATCCATGGTTTTATCCTCCATTATGCTTTAACATAACTACATTTCGCCATTTCATCCGCTATTCTCTTTATCACTGAAACACAGACTGAATTTCCTGCCTGCTTATACAGTCTAGCATCACTCATATCTTCAGGTAACTTGAACTCTATAGGAAAACCTTGAGCATTGAAACATTCTCTAGGAGTCATTTTTCTGATTCCAAATTTGGTCTTTACTAAGCAAACATTATGTCCACCTTCGCCTTGGTTAGCAGTTAAAGTAGGAACCACGCCTGACTGATTTTTCCTGACATATTTTCGTCTCCACTGATAAATTGCAGGATTACTCGAATCATCGTCCTTCATCGCTTCTGCCAATGCATCATAGATTTCCCCTTTATACTTGCCCGGCGTATAATAATACTTCTCATCCACCTTCATCTCAAAATCAATGATATCTTTAACTGTGCTTGTACGCCTGATTGATAGCGGCCACCTGAATTTGTCATAATCAGGTTCATCTCTAAAAGCCACTATGTAAATGCGCTCTCTGTTCTGGGCAATATTTCCATAATTCATAGCATTTAATACTTGATATGTATACTTATACCCTAATATATCAAGCTGTTCACATATCACTCTAAATGTATTTCCATTATCATGCCCAACTAAATTTTTGACATTTTCAAAGAAAGCAAACCTTGGCTTTTTATCCTCTAATATTCTTGTTAATTCGAAGAATAATTCTCCTCTTCCCTTCTCATCTTCAAATCCTTTGCGGTATCCTGCTATTGAGAAAGCCTGACAAGGAAAGCCTGCAAGCATTATATCAAAGTCCGGAATTTCTTCGCTTTTAACCTCATGAATATCCCTGACATCTACTTTAATATCAAAATTTAGCTCAAATGTTTTAGCCGGATACGGATCAATTTCATTCGCATATATAGTCTTAAATGCGCCAGTACTCTCAAATCCATAGTCGATTCCGCCTACACCCGCAAAAAAAGAAGCACACCTAAACATATATTAACTCCTTATATCTTAGTAAACATACTTTTATTCAAATCGCGGCGCGCCGCAATTCTTATTAAAGCATAAAATGAAGTGATAGTAAAGGAAAATATAAAATTTTATATTTTCTTTTACTTTCTTGGTATAAAACCAGTTGGCGGATTATCCTCATCTATCCAAATAAACTCCACATGAATATCATTAGATCCTTTATATTTTGTAAATCTTAAGCCATTAATATTTAATTCGATGAGTCTTTTAGATGTCAATGGCTCATATTCCTTCAACTGGAATATTCCTCTAAGAATCCACTCCCCTAAATACGATTGTTTCTCTACTGACTCTATTGCTTTTCCATTATCTTGTGTAATATACGCAGGCAGTACATCTCCCGATGGTTCAAATACCAGATTGAACCTCCTCTTCTCCTTTGGCAATTCAAGCTTATTAGTTCCTGTCTTTAGTCTTCCGAACCCAGGACCAAAAAAATCAGGATGTTCTTTATGAAACTTTGCTGAGTCTGGTATTGGAATGTACATTTCATCCATTGGACGATATAACAATTTGTATGCGTGTCTTTTAAGCTCAGGTGTCCCCGATTTCGTTAATAGTTCAGACAAGTAACTTCTAAGTACCACCTTTTGTTCTTTTTCATCCGAAGATGTGGCTGAGTCCAACAAATACTCACTCATTCCAGCCTTAAGTTTATTAAGGAGCTTGTTGTCTACTTGTTCTATATTTTCATCGCATATCTTGTCAATCCTCTGTTTCCTTTGTTCTTTCCCAATCTTTGAGCCTGTACCAAAAAAACTGTTAAATCCGGAGAACATTTCCACTTCCTTATTTTTATTCCAAATAGTCCAGCAATAAGTTTCTTCTACTATCCTATCACTATAATTCTCAGCATTTATCGAATCATTATCCTCTTCGTTAACCTTGGCACCACTTTGTCTAGGATATACCATATCTGCAATTTTTTCAAAAATATCATGTGCATCATCAGCGTACTTTACATCCCATTCATCACAAACTATATCTTTATTTTTAAAGTTCATATGTAACTGGCTGTCTGCGGATGTATACTTATATACATGATTTCCATCGCTAAACAAAAAATTCGTTGGATTGTTAGGGCTTGTACAGCCAATAATAGATAATTTTTCAATATCTATCTTATCGTATGATGTCTCTCCTACGTAGATTTTTGCTTTTTCATTTTTACTTGATGGCATCAAAACATGATAAACCGAACACAAGTCTTCATCACCAGCCTCTACCTTAAATCCCCTTGTATTGGCACAGGACGACTCAATCCTCGCATTACGCAGTTCTGCTATACCTTTAGCTAATTTCAGGTATAAATCTTTGTTCAAAGAGTTTATTACTTGCTTATCAGTTACTCCATTTGCATTAGTTTTTATTTCATCAATAATTTCAGCCCAATCGTCATGCTTTGCTTTAAACTGAGCAACTTTCTGATCCCCTGACGCTATCCCAAAGGTTTTTATTCCTACAAGATATTTTACACCATTATGCTCTAACGAAACGTCATAAGAAGTATTGCCTATATCTTCCGCATAAGCCTTAAATGATTTCTGAAAAGCTGTTTCCTGAAATTTTGAATTTATTATAGGAACTAATTCTGTATTATCGTTTTCACTTGATTTTTGCGCAAACATCTCCGTTAGGCTTGCAAATGCCAGTATCAATCTCTTATATGCGTCTTTCTGAACACTTGGCAAATCATTCCACATAAGTTATACCTCACTTTATCATATATTCATTAGCACTAATTAACCGTTTATAAATTTCTATTAGTCATCTGAATAATTAGTATTATTATCCCAAATCAGTTCTTTAATGGCTTTAACACATCCATCAATATCCTTATTTATTTCTTTACCCCAAAATCTAATTACAGTCCATCCCATGGAGAATAACCGTTCATTTATCTCTCTATCTCTAGCTCTGTTCCTTCTGATTTTTCTAATCCAGTAATCACTATGTTCTCCATTGGCAAGTCTTTGCTCTAGCAGTTCCCAGTCCTTACCATGAAAGAATTCACTATCACAAAAAACAGCAATTTTGTACTTTGTGATGGCTATATCCGGTTTCCCTGGAAGCTTTCTGTAGTTTTTATAGTAGTGAATACCGCAGTTATGCAGCGCCTTACATAGCTTTAGCTCTATGCTAGTATCTTTTGATTTTATATGTTGCATATTCCTTTTTCTTTGTTCTTTATTTAGATTATCCATAACGAATTAAGCCTCTTACTTACATTTTTACCGTTAAAACTGAAGCTCCTAAGTCTCCGCTTTCAAACCAACACTAACACAAGCCTTTCCTTTTTCATCAAAGATTTTTATAGTACTACCACCATTATCTACCTCAAAAGTGGTAATGTCCAGTAGATTTTGTTCAAATGAATCCCGATTGTTGATACTAAATTCAAGAGTTTCATTTTCTAAGGCTACAAGTAAGAAGCCACCTGCTGCCTCGTCAATTCTAATCCACTTCTTCGTAGGATTTACACCTAATGCACAAAGGCAAAGGAATTTCTTCAATTTATATTCATACATACAATTATCTTCATACATGAGTGGATTAGATTCTTGTAATAGTCCTATAAGCTTTTTACATTCTTTAATCCCCGTCTGATGCATAGCAAAAAGCAGGTTATCAATAATTGTCGGTAATCCACTATCAATCAAAATCAGATTGTGTTTGAAAATAGTTGGCTCAATTACGCAGAATTTAATATCCCCAATGCCACCTTATACGTTTTCCAATACTTTTATCCCCCTATTTTGACACCTTTATAAACCCCATTATCCTCTTATAACTCTATATCCTATACCTCCCCACCCTTATATCAGCAAACTCCATCGGTTCATCTCTTAAGAACATAACCATATAGATAGGGAGATAATTAAGCTTCCCCTCTATCTTCACATTATCATTTGTGAAGATAAAAGCCTCTTCAATTCCGTATTCCTTTGTGTTCATCAAATTGTTAAGGGCAGAGTGTTTATTGTATACTTTACCGCTTTTTACCTCGATTGGTAATGTTTTGCCACTCTGTTCTACTATAAAGTCAATCTCTCCCAGTTTTTTACTGTTATAGTAATACAGAGGATATCCATGTGCATGAAGCTCCTGTGCTACCACATTTTCAAATACTGCTCCCTTGTTGATGTCGCTTTCTTTATTTACAATTTTTAGTTTACAGGACTTGCCATAGATTGTGGTAAGCAGACCGACATCCGATATAAATAGCTTGAATAAAGCACTTTTCTCATTAAGCATAAGTGGAATCGTAGGCTCTGTAGTATTAAATACTCCCAGTGCTACCCCAGACTTCCATAACCAGACAAAACTGTCTGATATGCGGTCATAACGGAGATTTTTATTAATATCTGCTATCATAAACCGCTTATTTTTCTCGTTAAGTTCTGCTGGAATAAGCTCATATATATGAGTAATAATAAGTTTACGGTTATCCTCCTCATACTGCGTAAAATCCAGCTTATACTGCTCTATAATAGCCCTGTGTTCTTCCATTACATCATCTATATTTTCAGTATTACGATACCTTTCAACAGCCGCAGGCATACCACCGATTATTAGATAAATGTTAAACATTTCCATAATTTTGTTATGGATAATCTCATCTACCTTCGTCTTGGTTAGAAAGCAATTTCGCAGGTTATTTATAATAGTCTCGTCGACGCTAAATATCTGCAAGAACTCTTCAAAATCCATAGGATACATATTTAGAGTCTGCAAATATCCGACAGGTGCTGATTTGAGATTAATTATTTCTACCCCTAGTAATGAACCTGATAAAATATACCTGTATCTTTTATCTTCAACGAGGAATTTAATCTTGGTCACAATTTCTTTATATCTTTGTATTTCATCAAAAAAGAAAATAGTTTTCCCGGGAATTATCTTCTTCTCGCTATATAACGAGAGCTTTAATATCAGGTCATCTATTCCCGTTGAATCTCTCAAAATCTCCACAAGTTCAGGCTGATTAATAAGATTAAATTCAATATATTCGCATTCATTCCTCTTCAAGCATTCACGAATAATAAATGTCTTTCCCGCCTGGCGTACCCCGTAGACGAGAAGAGCTTTCTCACTGTTTTCAATCCATTTTTCAATATCTTTTTCAATTTTTCTCTTTAGCATAATAATCCTCCACACTGTTTTGTGCGTTTTCTGGTATTATTATACCCTAATTTTGTACGTTTTCCAATACTTTTATCCCCCTACTTTGACACTTTTCCATATTTTGTACCAATCAGGTAGTAATGCAGCCCTAATTTGGCTCATATCCGTCATCATATCCACTACCATCACAGGATATAAACTTAAATCCATTCATCTTACACCATTCTTCTACACAATCATCAAGATAAAAATCTTCTACATCAGGTTCATAATACTCTTCACAGGTACAGTACTCATTAAACTGATCATCAAGATAATTCTTAAGTTTTTTCTCAAAATATTCACGTATTGCTTTCTTTTTTAAAAATGGATTTGCTTCAAGCATCTGCGCAAGTTCATTATCCTTGATTACATCTTGGATTGGAGATAATACTATTTCTGCTTGGTAGTGGCAGTCCATGCTCACATTACTCACATACCAAGTCGTAAACCCAGTCCATTTATATGTAAATTCATCATGTAAAAACTGTTTTAGTCCTTCTTTTTCTTTGCTTTTCCATTTTTTAACATTCTCTTTTGAGTACAAATTAACAAATATCTCTGCTATACTATAAGATATATCTTCATTAAATCCACATTCATCTTGTATTATTTTAGTTAATTCAGTGATATCGTTTTTGGAATCTAGATATTTAGATAGGCCGTTTACCAAGAAACACAGTATTGCACCGGCTGTTTTTCTGTCTACAGCACCATCTTTCATCAGTTCTGTATATGTCTGATATGGATTTTTACCTAAGAAACCCAGCCCGTTAGCGTTAATAATCTTCTTTAACTTGGTTACTACATTGCCTTTCTCCTCCATAACTTACCTCATTATCAAATACTTTTATATGATACACTATGGATATTGTGTTCACTGCTCTTGTTACCGTTAAATACAGTCCATAGTATATAATACACTACACAAAAAATGACCTATCCTTCTAAAGATAGGTCAATTATACTATAAATGTACATTTTACACCACTAGAATATAAAATTTGTGTATTCTAGTTGGTCTGGCGATTAACTCTAACCATCTTATCCATTTAAAGTTCTTTCAACAATAACATTAAAATCTTCCACTTTTACCTCATTTATTTCTATTTGCTCTGGGATACGTACTAAAAATACTTTATCATTCTTATCCCATGTTGATTCTATATTACCAAAAGGTGTAGGTATACTGCCACGGCACCACCTTATATCAGTATCAGGTAAGCATATTGAAATCTTCTTAAATCCCTCCCCATCTCTCTTAATTCCTAACAAATATTTCTGCATCAGCAATGCTGGTGCAGAGGACCATGCATGACAATAGCTCCTGGTTCTTGCATTTTCATAAAATCCTGGAAATACCTCCCAACAAGTAGTTGAATCATATCTCAACATTTCTCCCCATCTCTTTTCCATATCTCTGATAACTATTTCAAGGTTACCCATCTGAGCTAAAACTCCATACAAATAATATAATAAAAATGGCGAGCCAACATCTAAAAAGTCCTCCGGTCTGTTCGTTATATAGCCTTTTAATAACTCTTTTCTTTCAGGTTCTTCTACTACTGAGTAACTAAGCAGTAAAGTATGTGTTTGTATACTAAATGTTTTTGATAACCCATTTACTGGACTCCAGCCATCTCTATATGCCTTCCTTTCATCGTCCCATAAAACTGTCGATAAATAAGTACGCATTCTATTTGAAGTCATTTCAAATAACTTGCCCTCATCCTCATCTCCAAGGATTCTCGCATACTTAGCTGCAACTTCAAAACAATGTGCTAAAATACCTTGGTATGCTGTGCATACACAATTATTAGATATATCCATTGGAGCCCAGTCTACTAAGTTCCAAGATTTAACGAGAAATCCACCATCTTCCGTTAGGAGACTGTTGTAATAGTTTAAATATTCTCTAATACGTGTATATACTTCTCTAAGTATCTCTTTATCCCCTGTCAGTTCAATGTATTCCTCAATCATAATAATCCAGTTCATTGTCCACATCGGGATAGGCGCAATCCAGTCTGTAGGCGTTAAAGCATTACCTAAAGGAGTCGATATTCCTGCAGTCATTCCCAATATAATATTATGCCTGATAAATTCATAGTCACCAAACATATATGCACCTACATTCATACTAACCAGTGAATCACCCAACCAATATGCCTGTTCATATGTTGGAGAGTCTGCATAAGCATCAGACACGCTGTCTCTCATTGTCTGTTCACACATCTTCCAAATGCGGTTTAGTTTTTCATTGTCACATTCAAAATATCCCCTATTTGCTACTGCATACATCTCATGCATAATTTCAAATTCTCTAATTTGAACAATTTCATCTTCATTTCCATAAATATTTAGCATTGCATATCTCATCCCCATCTTAGCCATACAAGTATAGATTTGCCATCCATCCTTACATATATAACGTACTCCATTATTTAAGCCAATAGTGTAATCCGGCTCTCCTCTATACATATTTTCAAATCCATAAATGTCCAAGACTGTATTTTGAGGTGCTTTTATCACAAATTTTAGGTACCCCACATATATATTTCCAAAGTCGACAATAATTCTTTTATAATTGCCTGATTTGGGTATCTTTATTGTGGTTGATTCATCGCCACTCCACATCATTCCCAGGAGGTCTTTCTTAATACTGTAATCATTTATTGGGATGCCTAGTCGGGACAAAGAAAGAATATAGGCATCTTCCATTACATCATTTTTTGCAATTGCCTTAATATTAATTTGTTTTTCTTTTAATTCCTCTATTGAGGTACAGGAGAAAATATATTTTTCATTTTCGGTAAAATAATCTATATCATCAAAAATTTCATGTATACCATCTTGTACTGTCGTAATTTGTGACGTCGGACCAATTACAAAAAATCCGCTTTCCTGATCAGTACTCCTGATTACTATATAATTTTCAAACCTAAATTCTATGTGACTATATAAATCATCGTACTTTCCATGAATTTGCATCATGAAAAAATTATCACCCTCTTGCAATTCTACGACAATATCTCTATTTCTATCACTTACACTATATTCATTCTTCCCTATACGAAAACTTCCAAAAATACCATTCCAAGTACGATTTGGAAAGCTAATCCTTCCGCTCTGTGCTACCGGACTAATGATAATACACCCAAGAAAAGCATTAAAATTAGTCTCATTTGCATCTTTTCTATTTCCAAAAAATGCTCTTCTTGTATTAACTGTAAATACTTTACAGTTCTTCTTAACATCTTGAACCCTGACAACTCTCTTTGGCCGTTTACTTTCAATAGTTCTCTTTCTTTCAGATAATGTTTTTAATTCTTTTTTTACGCCTTCACAAATAACTGCATTGCCCCATCCGCATAATTCTGCCGGTTTTACTAACCACTTTTGGTCAGACTGTCTCCCATCAAAGTAGTCTGAATATCCCAAATTTACATTTCTTTTCGGTGCATTCGAAATAAATCCTTTATCATCTATGCATCTGGTATTTTCATCTGATGAAGATATCACTTTATTCATCTGTCTAATTTCAAAAATTAACTTTCCACTATCATAAATAGACTGATATGTTGAACAACCATAATTCCATACCTCAACTGTTATTTCATTCTTTCCCTCATTAAGGATTGGGGTGATATCATAACAATCCAAGTATCCTATTTCTTTCATACTTCGTGCTGGCCCGAATCCTTGTAATACACCATTAATGTACAGCATGTATTTTTCTGTTGCACAGATATAAAGTTCACATTGTAAATCCTTGTCTGTTATATAGAAATCATCATAGAAGCATACTCTTCTATTGTCACAATTTGGATTTTTATCTATCCAAATCCATTTGCCATCAATTATCATTTCATATCCTTTCTAGTAAAGTATCATTCTTTTGTTGAACCTGCAGTAAGTCCTGCAACAATCTGCTCTGAAAACAAAAAATAAATAATCAAAATAGGTACAAGTGCAATAGTAGCCGCAGCGAAGATTTTATCCCAATTTTTCAGGAAATTTCCGGTATAGCTATATATTGCCAATGTCAATGTATGAGCATTTTTTTTAGGTAAAAATACCATTGGGAGAAAAAAATCATTCCATATCGTAACAAACTGTAAAAGCCCTACAGTGGAAAATACCGGTTTAGATATAGGTACTACAATTTTCCAAAAAATGCACATATCACTCGCTCCATCCATGTGTGCTGATTCAATCATAGCCTGTGGAAGTTGTAAAAAAAACTGATTAAATACAAGGAACGAGAATGAGAGATTCGCCGCATATAAAAGTGCTAATCCCAAAAAACTATTTGTCATTTTCAGCCTTGAAAGCATTAGATAAAGTGGAAGTATGCTAAGCTGAACAGGCATCATAAGCCCAATCAGGAAATATGCCTGTAAAAACTTTTTGCCTTTAAATGTATATTGTGCCATACCATACGCCAACATAGAAGAAACGATTATTAACAAAATTAGCGATATTGCCACTAAACTAATACTGTTCATAATGTATCTTCCAAAACCTTCTTTTACAAAAACAGTAAAGTAGTTTGCTAGCGTAGGTTCTTTGGGCAAACCAATTAGGTTATCAACCAATTCTATTTTTGTTTTAAATGATGATGCTATTGTTTCACCTACTAAAAAAACTGTGATTAATGAATATATAATTAGTATTATTGATATTACAGTTTTCCAACCACTCTTGGTAACCGCTCCACTTGAATCTTCCAAATTTTTCTTCATGATTACTCCTTAATTTTTTTCAAAAACTGATTAGTAATAGACCAAACAATCACAATAATTATCAACATTACCACACTAATCGCAGAACCAAACCCAATATCAGTTGTTCCATAATATGTACCACCAAAAGCGTATCTATAAAAAACCATTGCTATAAAATCAAGTCGATTATTAACTCCACCTGATGTGCCGACCAAAACATATGGCAGTCCAAACATTGTCATTGCATAGATAACACTCAATGTAATATTAGTTACCATTGATGCTCTTATCCCAGGCAATATAATTTTGAAAAAGCAGCTCCACTCACTACATCCGTCAACTATTGCAGCCTCAACTATTTCTTTTGGAGTCGCCTGCATATCTGCAAAAAATATCATTGTTCCCGAGCTTGCACACTGCCATATTATTATCAATATGAATACCGTAAACATCACTTTATCATCACCAAGCCATGCTCTTGTATACTGTTGCCCTATAGTTTTGGCAATAAATTCATTTAATATTCCAATATTACCCTCGAAAAGAAGTAATGCGAAAAATCCAACTATTGATGTACTAAGAACATAAGGTGCAAAAATCATCGTACGAATATATCTGGTGAATGGTATTTTTACAAAAAACATATATGCTGTAAATATTTGGATAGGAGTTATAATAACGAGCACACATAATAAATAAATGAAATTATTTTTTAATGCATTAAAAAATATACCGGCCATCCTTTCTCCAAACAATAAATACTTAAAGTTATCAATACCAACGAATTCCATTGAGCCAATACCGCTCCATTTAAAAAAACTATAAAATATAGAGCATACAATAGGAACCATCACTAAACCGGTGTATAATATAAATCCTGGAGCAATAAACCATCGGTACGCAGTCACCTTTTTTCTTTTTTGCATTAACTTTTATCCTCCATTGCCGTTAAAAACGCAGGAATTCATATGTTCAATGCATATGTATTGCAAAGCCATACTATAAATTCCTGCGTTCTCACCTTACTTTTTTGACTTATTTTTTCATTTCTTCCTTAGTCAAACATAGTGCCTGTAAAGAATCAACAAACTTCTGCACCGATTCTCCACCAGTAAAGATTTTGCACTGATCCTCTTCCCACAAGTTACAAGGAGAGTCACCTTTTCCTGCTTCTTTGCCTAGAATGTCATAATAACTTGTAGCCTGAACCGTAAAGTTACTTTGAATGTCATTTACAACTTCCTGATCGGATTTGATGGATGGTACACAGGAAATGGCACCTAGAGTTCCCAACCATCTGCTTTGTCCTTCCTGACTTGCAAAATAATTTGCAAAAGCAATAGCTGCTTCCGGGTTTTCTGTTTTACTGGAAACACCCAATCCACAAGAACTTGTTGATACAAAAGGTATTTGACCATCTTCACATGGTATTTGGAACGCACCAAACTTTAGTGCAGGATTATTCTCCTTAAATGTAGAAATATTCCAAGTTCCACCTATATACATTGCCGCTTTACCTGTTGAGAACGCTAGACTGGTTCCCTGACCGCTTATACCTGTCCAGTTATCACCAAAATATCCTTTATTACCCCATTCAATCATTTTGTTGTAAGCGTCAACAACCCGCGGATCATTAACAGCTGCATATCCTGTTTTTTCGTACTCCTGTATCCAATCTAAATGAGTAGCGGCTAAAATTGGCTCCCAAATAAATAGAATATTCCAAGGATCAGTAGCTCCTATTGAGATAGGCGTGTATTCTGTTTTAGATATGTCTGCAAGTAATTTTTCAAATTCTGAAAATTTTTTAGGTATTTTAAATCCTTTACTTTCAAAAATCTCCTTGTTATAAAATACTGCTCTACCGCCTGTTTCAGCGGTTGGGGTAGAATAGATTTTCCTGTCTTTTCCTGTAACAATCTTTAATGCTGGAGTTCCATCATATAAGCTAAAATCAACTTTATCTGTCAAATCCATCATTAAACCCTGATCTATATAGGCCTGGAAATTTGTTGTTGCCTGTCCATTTGTCCAAAACAAATCAGGACATTCGTTTGCCTGCATTGCCGTTTGCAACAAGTTGTAATACTGGTCAGATGTTTTTATCGAATATTCAACTTCAACTGCCGGATATTTTTCCTGAAAGCCCTCTATAACATCTTTGAGAGCATCTTCAAATGATGCATCATGTTCCCATACAACTAGTTTACCTCCAATTTCCTTTTCGGTACTTCCAGTGGCAATCTTACTTTCTACTTTGCTGCTGTCAGAAGGTTTTGCAGAAGTTTTCTTCAAAGCAGTCTCACCATTACTTCCACAGGCTTGTAACATTGTAGCCAAAACAAGTGTAAATGCACATATCTTTCCAAATCTTTTTTTCATAATACCTCCTTCTCTCCGTTAATTTAAGATATTTATATTTTAGTACATTTCACTTTATTTAGCTATGCAATTATTTATTATTTTGTTCATATTTTATAATCATTTTTAATGTTTCATTTCTCTATAGTCATTTTTTTATAGTTTTTATTCACAAAATTATATCTTCATTGTATTTTCTCCTATACTCATCAACTGTACACCCTTCCAACTTTTTAAATAATCTAAAAAAATAGTTAACATTTGTAATACCTACCATAGTACCTACCTTTTCCGCTGAATCATTAGTAGTTGCCAATAAAATTTTTGCTTTATCAATTCTTATTCGGTTCAAATAAGAAATATAGTTGATTCCAAAAACATGTTTAAAATATGAGCTAAAATATGTTGCACCCATTTTAAATTGTGCTGCCACTTCTGTCTGTGCCAGTTCATCCATATAGTGTTCATCTAAAAACCGTTTAATCTTATAATGTATATCTAGTCTGCGCCTAACATGCTTAACCATAACTTCTACCATATTTATAATCCATATTTCAAGATCATTAATTGAATAGAACTGATGTATCTTTGCATATGTTGGATTAATACTATCAATAAAAATTTCTTCCCGCTTCAAACCATAATAATTTTCACCATAAAAAATCATTTCCTGAATAAATCTCATTGATACTTCAAACACTTCATCCGGCTTCGGCTTTATTTTTCTACATAAGGCAGTAAATCTTTTGATATCCTTTATTGTGTCGTCAAACCACTTTCCACTCCATGCATCTTCTTTATTAAATTTAAGCTGTGGGCAATCCTGTGCCATAATATCATCATAAATTGCTCTACCTGTTTCATAATAAAATGCACTTTGTAATCTGGATCTTGCCTTAAAAACCATCTCCTTTACATCTTTAGTTTTTATATAATCAGATACTCCAATAAAACAATCGCTATTTGTATACATTTTTATTTGCGTTCTGACATTGCCTAGAAAATCATCAATTTCTTGTGGCTTCTCCTCTTTCACAACAGCAATCAACTCTTCACTCATATATAAAAATGCTTTACCTAACTTATAAATATCCAATTGTTCCTGAATCATACAACGTGCAAGCTCCATATCAAGATTTGCTTCAAGTGCTCTTTGGTCCGTATCTGAAAATTTTATAAATCTAAACAGCAAAATTCTATGAGGCACATTATCGCTAAGTGTCTTGTTAATGTATATATCAAGGTCATTTGGGTCTTCGATTTTCTGCGATACACTTGATATTTCTCTTCCTGCAATTAATTCAGAAATAATTAATGGAAGTTTTGTTTCATCTAAGTCGTGTTTAAGAAGATATCTTACTGCACCATATTCTATGGCCTTTTGTGCATAACTAAAGTCCTCATAACAGCTTAGAACAATGAACAAAGCTCTTGGAATCTTTTCCCTTATATCCCTCATTAATTCTAATCCTGATTTTTTTGGCAACCTTATGTCTGTAAGCAAAATATCCACAGGTATTTTTTCTATTTGCTCCTCTGCCTCTTCGGCTGTTGCAAATGCTCCTGACACCACGAAATTATCATCCGCTTCTATGCATGCCTTTATCCCCAATCGCACCAGATTCTCATCTTCAACAATCACAACATTAATCATTCTGCCTCCTTTCTAATAGCTGGTAGGCTTAATTTTACATGTACTCCTTTATCCGGATTATTTTCCACTACAACACCATAGTTATTACCATAATGAAGATATATTCTTTCTCTTACATTTTTAATTCCTATAGAATCCTTTCTCTCTCGAGACCAATTTATCTCTTCATTCTTCTCAATCCCTTTACCATTATCATAGATGTCTACTTGTAGACTCTTCTCATCGTGTAGTCTAATTACAATGCGTATCGCTCCTCCTGCTTGCATATCCCTAATTCCATGCAAAATACTGTTCTCTACAAAAGGTTGTAGTATAAATCTGTCTATTTTGTAATTCAATATCTCCTCAGGAACATCATAATATACATCAAAACCCATAAATCTAACTTTTTGAATATAAATATAGCTATCAAGGAGTTTAAGCTCATGTTCAATAGTAATCATGTCTTGTGCACTTTCATAAGTTACTCCGTTCATTATTTTCATAACTGATTCTATCATTTGCCTGATTGTATCCTGCTTGTTAAGCACGGCTAACCATTTAATAGAATTTAAGGTATTATATAAAAAGTGAGGTCCAATTTGCATATACAGTACCTTAAGTCTTTGCTCATTTTTCTCTGCCTCTTCTTCTCGTACCCTTAGGATTAGTTCTCTAATTTTTCCTGACATCTGGTTGAATCTTTCGGTCAAATATTTGATTTCGTTTCCTCCGTAAGGTATTTTGAGCTTACTAAACTCCTGATTACCAACTTTATCCATACCTTCACTAAGCCTTGTTATTGGACGAATGATAAAAATATATATCCCGATGTTTCCTAGCAATATCACAGCTAAGTAAAATACTGTAAAAATCACAGCTAATTTAGTTATATTATTAACATCAAAAAGTATTTCACTTTTTTTATCAATAATTACGCTTATCCAATGTGGATCGGTCATTTTGGCATATGAAATAAGTCGTTCACTTCCACTATCATCTTTAATAAAAAAATGTCCTTCATTACCATCAAAATTTTCCTTAGGTAGTTTGATATTAACTTTCTTTCCTATCTCCTTTTCTGACTTGGATACTACTACCTGCCCTTCTGATGACAACAAATAAAATGAACTCCCTCCCTTATTTAATAGTGGATTGGCAATTATCTTTTGTAAAGAATCACTTGAAAAAAACATATACATAATTGCTACCATACCATCCTTTGAGTTAACAGCACGTGATAATATATAATCTTTCGGCTTCCTAGCAAAAGCACCCTGCATAATCGTTGTTGGCAGCCATATGCTTTTCCCTTTTCTCTTAATAATATCTCCTTCATACTTTAACCTAATCTCATTTAAATTTGTGAATGTTTTTCCATAAGTATAGACATTATCCTTAAAACACAACAAGATACTATCTACGGATATATATGAATTCGTTATTGATTCTAATGACTCCTTTACATTATTGGGTATACTGCTATAATCTCCATTGTCAATATATTCCTTTACAGATTTGTCATAATAAATCATCATTGAGAGTTCTTTGGTTATATCGAATTGCAGAGACAGACTTCTATTGATAGCCGTCAACAAATTCTGTCTATCCTTAATAGCAGATTGTAGTAAATCATCTGAATATTTTTTTACTACAACCCAATAAAAAATAATACTTGGACAAATGATTGTGAAAAATATAATTCCTATAATTTGTTTGCCTATTGTGTTATGCTTTTTCCCCATAAATAGCTTGTAAATTTGCATAGAAAACACCCCATTTCCATATAGCATTTACATATCTATACAGTCTTTTGTCCAGATGTCAAACAAAAAGACCTATCTCTATTAGATAGGTCAATTATACTATAAATGCCATTATTTTACTACTAAATTTCGTTATTTTGCATTTACTTTAAGCTTGTTAAATCATTTATTCAATTATTTTCACTTGTTCAGACAATTATTATTTGTTATAAAGTGTCTGCTTTTATATTAGCATCACCCTCTAATATTCATCACGAAAAACACCACCACTGCCTGCATTATCATAATAAGCGGTACTCCTACAGTGAAATAGTATACCTTAGTCTTATGCCTTAAAGTGTACATTCCTAGCAAAGCGCCTGCCGAACCTCCTACAAAGGCAAGCCCCAGTAGTGTAATTATCCTTATTCGTCTCTTGCCTTTTATAGCGTGAAGCTTATCAATAGCAAAGGCTAAAAAGGTAATAACATTTATAATTCCCAAATAAATCATAAGAATTTTATTCCTGCCAAAAAACTCCCAGAAGGCAATATTTATCTCTTCTCCATGGAAGCCCTTGATAAATAGCATGGCTATAATCTGAATTATTAGCACACAGATTAGAAATACCCTAGACATCATATTCATGCTTATCCCCCTACTTATCAGTGATAAATATCTTTAAGTGTTATTAGTTCAAGCTTTTCATCACTAAGAGTGTCAAACCAATCTGTAAAGCCTGATAGAGAGAATAAAATTAGTTTTACTACTTTATATTTTGCAGATATAACTTTCATTCTCCGCAGTAAAGTGTCATATATAGCTTTATCTACTTTCTCATTCTTAAATTTACACTCACCTATTACTGCTTTTTTTTCAAGTTCTGAGAGTGCGACCACATCAATATCCGCGGATTGTACCACTTTCTCACCATTATCAGTTATTACTGTCTCCGTTCCCCACCAGCTGCCTACTGTAGTAATAAAGCAATCAAAACTTCCTGTAATTCCCTGCTTCAAAGTATAGTATTTACACATATCTTCAAATACCTGTCCCATATATGTGTGTATAGTAGGTTTAACCACCTTATTATAATACAATTCTCCCTGCCCCATCTCTATCACGCTAACGGCCTTAGGGATAAATTTATACCAAAACTTAAACATATAGTCTTTCAAGACATATTGCGTTTTTTTCTTGTTCTTTTCTTCGGTGATGCATTTTTTCTTTTCCACCAAGCCAACAGCTATTAATTTTTCGATGGAGTACAAAATGGTTGGCTCCTTCTCACCTATCTTATTAGCTATCACATTAATGGTATTGCTGCCTGATGCAATCTGCTCGATTATGTTATTAACAAGCGTTATATCTGAAAATTCCTGTATCAGCAGGTTTCTGGTTTCATCATACATATATCCATTTGTTCTAAAGAACAGGCTTATTATATTTTCATCAATATTTTTTGATGGATCAATCATTGATAAATACTTTGCAACCCCTCCTGTGATTCCATAGCATACTGCTTTATCTTCATATGAATAGTCAGGGACAAATTTTGCTGAATCAAGATAATCAAAAGCTTCCAGTTTAATCTGTGAATCTCTTCTGCCAAACAGCGGACTCTTTTCACTAAGTACCTTATTCTCCATAAAGCTTAACGCAGAACCACAGAGTATTATTTTCAGATTTTTATCCTTCCATACTGTATCGATATACTTCTGTAAGACAGAAAGCAGAGCTTCATCTTTTTCAGCCCAATAAGACAGCTCATCTATTACCAGTAGTAGTCTTTCCTCTGTCATATTCCTGTCAATAAAGTCAAATACAGCCTCATCTGTATGAAAGCTGATATTTTCGATGCCTTCAAAGAACATCTCTGTTACCTGCTTTGAAAATAACTCCAGATTTCTCTCCTTACCAACCTTGGTTGCAGTATAAAAAATCACTTTTTTATCTTTTACAAATTCCGTGATTAAGGTAGATTTACCTATACGCCTACGACCATATATTACAGTAAGGCCAACTCCCGGTTTCCTGTAAAATTCATCTAAATAAGCTAATTCCTTCTCTCTTCCTATAAACATATCTGTACCCTCGTATTTAGTTCAAATCAGTTTTATTAAAATCAATTTGAACTAAATATATCATGTTTTTTCATATTCTTCAAGCCCATGCGGCTATCTCTCACATTATCCCACGATGCAAAAAGCAGTTTGGAATCACGCCTTTAGAGTTCAGGACTCAATCTCCTCCATGATATTTTCAACCAACTCTGTAAGACTTCCTGTCACGTACACCACCTCATCAGGATCATGGATGTAGCAGATAATCTGCCCTTCTTTTCCCTCTACCCCCGGGTCAAAGTCAAGCATAAGATAGCAGCTGTCACAGTACTCAGCAAAAGGAAACCATTTTTTATTGAAAAGATAAGGCTTTATCCTTTCATCCTTCATTTTCTCAATATCTTCTTTAGTAAAATAATCAGGAAAATCTGTTAAAAGTGCATCCTTATTTTGGAAATATCCCTTTGACTTCTCCATCGCCTGAAGGCTCATAAGGTTGAAGGCCATATCCCTTTTATCAATGACACAAGGAAGGATGCTAAAAAACTTACTTCCATTTTTATATCTGTAAAGCTCTTTCACATCCTCTGGCAGGCTTATGCCAAACTTCTCCTCAAAGTTCTTTATCTCTTCATCTGTTGCACCACAGATTTCTACATAATCATCTATATAACCCTCTTCTACAGGGTCATCCATATCCAAATCCTCAAAATTCTCGCAAATGTAGTCTGCTATCTTTTTTAATTTATCATCTATCTTCATAGTTTCACCCTTGTAATATTTATTCGTATTCTCCCTCAACTATGTTTTGCATATATAACGGCATATCATTTATAAATTCAGAGAAATCGCACATATCCTTCATTTCCTCATGTTCCTCATCATAAAAAGCTACCTTCTTGGTTTTAGGATTCCACACAATGCAGATATGGTCATAATCTCCTGTAGACTTTGATATACGAAGAAACTTGGCTCTGCCTTTCTTCATAGGTATCGTATCCGTCAGAGAGAAAAACTCAATCCATTTAAAATCACAGTCTTTAAGTTCAAAATGCAGTTCTTCACCTTGAAGAAAATCCATTACTGTCTTAGGAAGCTTAAATGGCTTTAGCTCATCTAATTTGTTATGTAGGCTATGAAACTCTTCAGGCTCTAACTCCTTAAAATATGCGGCCATTTCCTCATCGCCTTTTTCGACTGCTATGCTGTACGGACGCATACCGTCTTTTTCCGTAATTGTCACATCTGCTCCATTTTCCACAAGATATTTGCACATTTTAAGATCCACGTATCTGGCAGCCACACAAAGCGGAGTAGGCTTAAACGGATATACTGAGTCAGGGGCATTGTAGTTAATATCAACTCCGTTTTTAATGAAAAAATCAAGCACCTCATAATTCCCATCATCTACAGCACTTCTAAAGGCCTCTCCACCGTACTTTTCTACACTGTGGCCAAGCTTGTGAATAAGAGGAAGATTCTCATATTTATGTCCATATAAAGCCTGACTAAAAGCCTCTGACTTTACAGCATTTACAACATTTATCTTCGCACCCTCTTCAACAAGATACCTGATAATCTCTTCATCGCAGTACCTCACTGCAAGTAAGAATGAAGGATTACCTTTTACATTCAGATTTGCTCCCTTTTCCACCAGCCACTTTACAGAATCAAAGCTTTCCATAATCAGGGCAAGGCCTAAGGGGGAAAGTCTTGTATATTTACCGAGTTTTATATCCTCTTCTATATCAAAGCCCTCTGATAAATACTCATCTAAAGCCTCGGTATTTCCCTGCAAAATGTCATTTACAATGGCGGGAACAGACTCAAAATCTCCAATGTCTTTTATTTTCACCATAAAATCTCCTATCGTTTTATCTGCTGTAATTTATTTCCCCGAGTGGCAGCGGATTAGGATTTAAGATTACCCAGCGGACTGCAAGCTCACATAATCTGGTGATTACAGAGTCTTCAGCCAACCCTTTTCCATATATCTTTGAAATAAGCACCTTACTCTCTTCTATCTCCTTCTCTGTCAGCGCATTTCCTTCTGCAAAATGAACCGGCAGCGAATTTAGCATATTTCTATAACTCCTATCCCAGTTTATTCCACCGTTTCTATTAATTTCATCGTCCACCCTGCCTGTTATGCGGATAACCTCTCCCTGCACCGTTTTTGCGGCTCCTGTAGATGGAATTAGTAAATCCCAAAGCTCATTATACTGCTCTTTCCAAGTGCTCCCCTTTACAAGAATAGGAGAAACGCCGTCATGTATTATTCTTTTTGCCACAGGCTTTGCACCAAAGATATTGTAGAGCTTTGACAGGGCTGTATCTACATCTTCACAGGAAGCTTCACTAAAGTTATCCCTGTGGAATTCAAAATCCTTACCGATTATTTCTACTTTTTCTGCCATCTCAGGCGTAATTTCTACACCTGCCTTTATTAACATTTCTGCTATTTGGGCCATAGGCACTACCCTTATTCCTCCGCACACTGTAAGAGCGGCTAGTAAAGGAGTTTCGCCTCTTTCATTTTTAGCATTGACATCTGCACCCTTTTCAATCAAAAAGCGTACTGTATTAGGACGGAAATACTCTGCTGCCATATGAAGCGGCGTATTTCCATATCTATCTGGCTTTTGTATATCTCCTCCCAGCTCATAAAGCAGTTTTACTGTATCCATGCCAAAGGTTGCCTGACTGTACAAAGGTGTGCAGCCATAATAATCAGGTATATTTACATCAAGGCCCTGCTTAACGAGCCAGATAACAAGCTCGTCAGGTATACCCTTGTAATGAAGTGCAGTGTGCAGACCGAATCTTCCATCATAGGCAGTAAGCTCACATTTATCATAGACAGCTTTAAGTGCTTCAATATCTCCCGCTTTAAGCAATTCATCAAAGTCTTTTGGCAGGGTAACTCTTTTCTTAGCCATTATTCTTCTCCTTCGTTTTATTTAAATCATTTGTAATACATCCTTTATATCCTTTATCAGGTATAAGTTATAATATACATTTCATTAGCATAAAACATCGATTTCTACTTACAAAATTATTGTTATTTTAATATTTTAACTCCATTTCAGTTCTTTAACATTTTTTAATATCATTGATTTCCCGCTATAATCATTTTTTAATTCAACTTCATTTTCTTTAACTTTCACATTATTATACCAATCGCCAAGGCCCACATATTCTCCCGTATGTATGTTGATGAGCCTGCTCGTTATAGGATCCCAAGTACCCTTCTCTACAGTTTCTGCGAGCATATAATATGCGTCTAAAAATATAAGATTTCTCCCATACATCCAAAATGGAAGATTAACATTAAGCAGTGGCAATTTTGCAGAGAATATTTCATCTCCATGTGGAGGTACAGTTTCATAGTGAAATTCTATCTCACTTCCATAATATGCTATCGTTGCCCCTTTACAACCAATATTGTAAGGAATGCCCTCCTCAGCTACTATAAATTCTTCCATTGCGTCCTCCTTATACTTGGATTAAATAATTTCATCTATAATTCCCTCTCCAACTTTATTTTGTCCTTCCATTATATAAAACTCAGTTCCGCAGACTAATCCGGAATAATCAACCTCTTCATAAATTTATTATTTCTTTTTAGCCACAAAATAATATCTATGAATTTTCCCCTTAATTACACCTTCTTTATCAAGAATTTCCTGTGCCTTAAAAAGGTTATCCTGATATTTCTCCACTTCAAAACCCGGAAATTCCCAATCAATAATTCTGGCAAACCAAACCAATGCACCTACATCATAAAACTCTATCGGTCTGTAGACTTCATCTGCTTCCACAATGTCAAATCCGTTATCAGCAAATTTCTGTCTTGCAATACTTAAATATGCTTCCGGAAAAGGAATTTCAACATCACCTATCAAAAGTTCTACAAGTTCTCTGTCATTTTCTGCACCGACTTGTTGCGTAAGAAATACTCCTCCACTTTTAAGAGTTCTTTTAATTTCGTTTATGTTATATTGACCATGCCTGTTAGTAATAATGTCAAAGTAGTTATCTTCAAAAGGAAGAATATCTCCTCCGTCACATGCTTTAAAATCTATTCCTAAAGGAAGAAGTCTGTCCTCACATATTTTAATGTTTGGTTCATACCCTTCAATCGCAGCAGTACATTTAGCGTTTGCCATAAAAGACAAAAGAAATTCGCCACCTCCTGTTTCCATGTCCAATAAATAATCTGTATCATTCAAATAGGATTTTATAATGTTTTCAAAATCCCAAGGGAGATCATCCTCTTCTTTATATCTTCCTCTAATATGTGAGAAATCCCAACCCTTAATATGCGCTATTTCCTGCTCAAGCAACCATTGATTTATAAGTGCTTGTTTTTCCATTTTTCTCCTTTCACTACCCAAAATATCAGTATATGTTTTATCCCTCAATATCAGCTGACAAGAGCCCCTTCTTAGGGCTTCCATTAACTGCTATGCTATGTCCAAAGAAAAGGTCATCATCATCAAGATAAGCTGTAAATGAACCTCCCGATGTCACCCATATTAAGCTTAAGCTAATTCTCTTTGCAAAGCTTTCTTCTGTAATTAAAGCAGCTTCTTCATCAGATTCTGCCCATTCACAGGCAAGTTTTGTAAGCTTCTTTGCCGCAAAACTACGCAGGTCCATGTCCCATTTTTCCTGTTCCAAAACCATTGTTTTTATAGCCTTTTTAGCCTTTGTTATACCGCTCTTATTATCCCTGTCTACATATAAAGATATATGTATCCTGCCACCAAGCCAAGACAGATTTCCCTCAAAGCTTTTAAGCTGCTTATCATAAGTAAGCTCTCCCAAGACATCATCTTGCAAAATTATCGGCTTTCTATACTCTGTAAGTATTTCTTCAAGTTCCGGACAAGCTACGTTTTTTTCAAGAACTTCCACAACCAAAAACAAGTTTTTTATCGGCAGTGCACCATTTGGAACTTCCTCTGGTAGCTTTTCACGTACCTTTAATCTGTAAATGGTTTCATCTTCAAATTGATATGGCAGATTTTCTGTGTCTGTGACAGGAAATGCTATCCGCCCTTCCTCCTTATGCAGTTCACCTGTTTTACAGTCCACATAGGCTAAAAAATAAGCCTCCCAGTCCCAAAAACCGTTTCTAAGACTTCCACCACCACCTTCATGTCTTAGAATAATAATCTCTCTTTCTTCTTTCTCAAAAGTATCTTCCCACTCTGAGATTGTCATTTTATTTCTTTTTCTCATATACTCTAGTAGTTCCATAGCTTTCCTCCGATAAATCTATTAACCATCAACTGAAAAATGCTCTATTTTTTCAAATTTTTCATCTAAAAATTCAAACTCAAATATATGCCAGTCATCAAAGGTCTGGTCACAATAGCTCACCGTTCCCCGATTATAGTCTATGATAGGTTTCCCAAGACTATTCTTCACATCTTCTTTGCTTACATCTCCGTACATTTCCCTAAGGTCAGGCAAGATAAAGTCAATTATTCTATCAAAATTATCTTTATAATTCTTTGCTAAAGCTTTCACCTTATTTATATATTCCTCTGTAGGCTCCTCATCCCAGGCAAAAATCAAGTCTTCATAACTGTAAGTATATTGCTGCAAGCTTTCGTCAAATTCCATTCTTTCCTCCACTTAGTTTCAAACGATTTATAATTATCCCTAAAATCATAGCAGGCAATCTTATTGACTACCTACTATGTATTAAAGTTATAATCCTTCTTTTTGAGCTCTCTAAAGGAGTTCAGTTCATCGTCTAGGTCATCCTGAATTATATCAAAATAAGAATAGCCTAGCTTATCATACAGAGCAATCAATTCTGACTTTCTAATTCCAAGAATTTCTGCTGCACGACCATGTGATATTGTTTGATTTAATATATATGGATATAGCAACAAAGCATTTCTTGTAAGCTCTGACTTAGGATCTATAACTTCCAGATATTTTGACATTCCTACCGGAACTTCAATGGTTATAGTTTCTGTTGTTACCATAATGCCACATCCTTTCCCTATCCCTAATATAATTATTTCTTTTCCTTAATTATAACTATTTTTTCTACTTTATACAACTAAAATCAAACCAATCAATCTCAAACAATTTCAAAACGATTATAATTTTCAGGAATATCCGGTACATTTGAATAATCATTCATATCGGCAGTTATTATCCATGCCAAGCATAATACATTCCCTGGCTGACAGCACGCTTAATATTTTCACTATTCATCCAACAGTAGTTTTCTTTAATCCACTGCTCCCCTTTATACTGTAATTCCACATTTGTTCCTTCATTTTTATAATCATAGTTGTCATAAAAATACTTTTCTATGGAATCCTTGGTTTGCTCAATATAATCAGCAAGATTAATCTTATCTTCGTTTGAAATATTAGGATAAAGGTTTTTAACAATTTCGCCTACCGGTGTACAAATGTTATCTCCAAATTCCAGAGATTTAGCGTATATTTCGTTTAATACATTTTCAAGAGTATTATCAAATAATTGATGTGTTATTTCATTTTTCAAACTTGTGTACTTTGAACATTTCATTATATTCCCTACTTTCAACATCATTTACACCCTAATCAAAATCCTCACCTGAATGTTTAACAAACTCATACACATCTGAGGATGTACGCTTCATTTCAATCAAACCCAAAGCTCCCAAATCATTCATATAAATAGTATCATCAGAATCTTTTTTTATAAAGAAAGCCAAATCACCGTCCTGCCCAATCATAAGGTAATCAGGCTCCCATTCCTCTATCTGATAAGTGGTATTTCTTTCTACCAAATCCGCCTTTGAATATAAGGTGATACCGCTGTCCTCTATTATAAATTCTCCATCCTCTCCCATTTCTGATAAAAACTTATCATATAAAGCAGGAAGTACAAAATCTATCTGATTATTCATTATAACCCCCTTCAAATATTTTCTGTTAGTATTGTTATACTTCTTCTTCGCTTAATTCTCTAAAATTAGAAATATGATACCCAAAATAACATTTACCCGATTTGCCTATAAATATTCCATGCTCCTTCATATTGGCTATCTCACCTAAATATATCATAGGCAGGTCACCATAAAACGGATACTCACTTGTTACCTCTTCTCTTGTTGTAACCAAAGTCTTTTCTCTTAACTTGCTCATAATGCCGCCTTTCTAAGTTCTTTTAGTTTCTAAACCATAGTATAAAAATTCTATCAATTCTCAAATTTTGCCCAGTCACTAGCAGATTCAATAATAGGCACCAGACAGTCTATCTCAAATTTTTCCTCTTCATAAGGATCAGAATACCCATCCACTATCATTATACCACGGCAGCGGATATGAGCCTTGCTATCCTTTATTTCAAAGACTTCTACCTCGTATGAAACCATTGGTTCAGATTCAAAAATATAAAATGTATCTTCTCTCTCATCGCACTCTTTTACTGTGGTTACTTCAAATCTTTCTCCCACCAATTCTTCTACTGAATTTTTATCTGTATCTATCGGATTAATGCATATAGCAGGCGCTACACTTTCATCACCAAAATCTCCTTCGCAAAAGCCAATATCCAATGACCAAGACGAGGAATCATCTTCCTTAAAGAACATCAGACAGCTCTGCCTATCAGCGTAACTTACTTCAAATGAATATTTATCTCCTATTTTAAGCATAATCAGTCTCCTTTTATCTGCCTGCAAATATCTGTGTAATTATAGTTCTAATAATATCATCCTAATATTAAATATTTCACTTGTTACATCCTTTGTTTTATTCAAGCTCATCTTGTTATACATATAATTCAGGCTTTTTTACTATTAATCCATATTTTAACTTTGGTAGTTTAATTATATCATTGTAGAGTTTTTTTGTCTCCTTGCATGGTCTAAGGCTTAGATATTCCACATTTTCAAGGCTTAAAACCGGAGTATAGTCCTTGCTTTTAAGTCTAGCCATTAAAAAAGAAAAGAATCTAAGCTGTTTCATCCGAGTTAAAAAGTCCAGAGAATCTACCTGAATGTACTTAGGTCCAAGTCCGTCTCCACAAATAGAAAGACTCTCCAGGTTTTTAAGCATGGCAAACGGACTGTAATCCACGATTTTTTGGAAATTTTCAACTGATAGAGCTACTAAGCTGTTTAACTTTGAAATAGGCTCTATACTGCTTACACCTGCACCTGAACCTAAAGACAGGTAACGAAGCTTAGTGAGGTTGGCAAGCTTTGAAATGTCGGGATATACACCCCATTTAACATCAAGACTTATTAGATTTTCCTGCTCACAAACTGCATCAAATAATTCTTGAGGCATCCTTGTACAAAATGACAGCTCTGTAAAGGCCGTCTTATTGTTCCTTAAAAAGTCACACCACTCCTGTAATACACGCTTTTTCTCTTTTGCGCTCTTATACTGAGGTGTAAAGCTATCACCTAACTGTGTGCAGTTTATTATAAGTTCACTCTCACCATTATACTCAGAAACTTCTATTACTGACTTTTTCTGTGGTTCATCTTTATGAAAATAGTCAAATCCATATTCAATTTGCTTTTGGCTTAAAACAGGCATCTTTACTCTCCTAATCTTCATTTTTCTTCGAAATACTCTTCCAAATTATAATATAACTTCTTATCATCCTCCTCGTTATCCCGCAATACCAGCCACTTTCTTTGGTTTTCTTCGTTAACGAAAACAAAATTATGCTCACCATAGTAAGCTTGATAACCTTTATCTTCTAATACTACGATTTCTCCTTTTATAAAATCAAAAATATCTTTTTTAACAATATAAGTCTTCCCTATTTCCATCTTCATTATATATCTTCGCTTTCTAATATACTGTCTACATCCAAAAGTTCTCCGTTTACATCCATAATCTGTCCTTTTTCCTCTTCTGTCAAATTCTCTATGAAAATACACCATTCATCAGGATATCCCCCGACAAATTCCATTTTAGGCATATCTCTCTGATTCGGATTTTTAATCCACAAACAGAGCTTTTTGTTACCCCAAAATCTGGTTAGAGTTAGGCTTTGACCTTTATATATTATGTCTATATTTTTCATTTTTAATAACCGTCTCCCTTACAGTTGCACCCCTTTACAGTACATTGGTTATTTTCAGTAAAAAAACTGTCTTTGTTCTTTGCATAATGATGAACATAAATCATATTATTCCTCGAACTCTCCCAATAAATTAATCAGCTTAAATTTCTGTCAATATAAGCTCTTACCATATCCCAAAATCTATCATAATCATTATTTAAAGCAAGCCGGCTGCTAAGATTATTATACTCCTTATCATAACTACCGTCATCCAAAATATATAATTCTTTAGCCTTTTTTAGAACATCTGCTTCATCTTTTGCACCACAATTCTCAAGAGCATTTATGATTTCCTTATACCTATTACTTAAATTACCACTTATAACATCATCCAAGCCATCTATTTGCAATGCAGTATCATAATCAATAATAGTAATTATGTCTGCAACAAAGCGTGGATATTTTTTTAACTCTTTATACACTTCCGGCTCTGAATAAATATCTGCCATTGCCTGCAAGAAATCATCACCTTTTAAGTTTTGTGCAAATGCTTTGTCTATAAAATTCATCCTATGTTTCTCCCTACAACTAAGCCACTTTTAAATACTTACTGATTTTTGATTTACTCTCTAATCAATTTATCCACATAAATCCACATAATATTCTTTTTCGATAATCTAATCTTACACTTATTTACAACTTGATTGGAACTAATTGTTTTCTATATTCTTACGCTTAATGAAAGTTTTAAACCATCCAACTACAGAAGCAGCCGTATAACCTATCGTATAATTTATGAATATATCTCTATATGCATTGGCTGCAAGCGGTTCCCTAATCCCTGTTACCCAAATATAGACAAACACTAGCAGTAGTGTAGGAACATATACCACGAGAGCCTTTAACCAATAATTTCTAAGCTTCAAAGTTTTAACCAAGATATATGCAAGGGTGATAATAAATACAATTATAGCTCTATCCAATTCATGCCAATTTCCATTAGGATCTTCGTAATATCCATTTAAAAGATATAACACGCTATTAGAGATTGTCGCAAATGTGTATAACGCGGAATAAAGAAAAACCGCCTGCTTTAGCCAACTGTTCCATATAGATTTCATTACTCTTCCTCCATAAAATTAAATTTTTCATTCGTCTTTAACATCCACAAGTACAGCATCTTCCAAAGAAAAATAATCGTTCATATTACTGCTAAGACCAGAAGCATTCCATGCCTGTTCAAATGTTATCTCTTTAAGATTACTTAGATATACAAAGGTCGTGTCTACAGCAGCATTAGGTATTCTACCACTTATTTCAAGACAATTTTTATATGTATAATTACCACAAGTCCAACTACCATCACTCATTTCACTATAGGTTTTGCGGCTTCCTTCTATTGTATTCTTTACAACAACTTCTTTTTTACAGCCTGTTATATTAAATATTAAAATCAGGCAGGTTAATAATATAATAACTCTTTTCATAGATTTACTCCTTTAATTTTGGCTTATTTTTACTTACAATGTATATATGTCCTATTCCAAATATTATACCAAATATAATCAAAAGAGTGTACATCATTGTTATTCCACTTAACAGAAACAGACAAGTGCCTATCACTGCCAATGTAATCTTTTTCCAATATGCTTCCTTGATAAAATATAACATCCACAGTATCCAATAAAAAATCAGCAAAATAATATTTCCAAAAGCATAAACCAAGAATGCCTCAATAGAGCCAAATCCCAACTCACCCATTCCAAAATCAAATACCATAAGAAACATACAACCATATTGACCAATTTGTCCTAAAATTTTCATAAACTTATTGGCATACAGCTTTTGATAATTTTTTACTTTAACCCTGTAAATAATATTTGGAATAAGAAATAAAACTATAATTATCAGCCCAAATACATTCATCCAACCAAAATTCATTTTACCTGCCAGAAATATGCTTGTTGGTCCATCTGAACCTCCTATTAATGATAAATTGGTTAACATTTTTCTCTCCTTTTATTCATAAAATGATGTTTTATATATAAATGTTTCACGACAGCTCCTAATGATAAATTCTAAGCTCTCGCTTAGGCGGAGCGAAGCGGATGCCGGAGCGAGTCTGAAATGCTATCATTCGGAGCGTCACTTAGGTTAGTTTATATAACTCGACAAATTAGAAGTTTATACGATAAACCATATTGCCGTTATTCCAAATATACATAATTGCAGACACAGGCTCTTTTCCTTCTGCCCAAATCCATCCTGTATAAGTTGTAGAATATCCAAAATATCCTTCTGTCAAAATTTCAAATTCTACGTTTGAATACTCTTTTATATAATCCATCGTTACCTCACTATTTCTTGTATTATAATAATTCCACCTTGATACCTGCTGCATCGAATATCTTCTTTATTTTATCAAAATCATCCGTCAGAATTGTTGCTTCAGTTAGATTTGGAAATTGTCTAAGCTCCGTGAGGCTTACATCGTTCAAATCAAAATATCCGTCTTCGCCGTCCCACAGCGGAATGATATTCATATACACTTCATTACCACCATCCATGTAAAATGATCCGACTTCTTTTGCTAAGCTCTTAGGTATCTGCAAATTCTTAAAATACTCAAGTGCAGGTTCAATTACAGTTTCACTTTCTGTGTCAATCTCTTCACCCTTATACTCTTTTGCAAATTCATAAATATCAAACTCAGGCTGTAATACATTTATGTCATACATCAACTCTTGGATGATTGCAAGCTTAAAATTAAAATTGTCAAACTGTAGATAGCCTTCTTCCATATTATTATAAAAATCTTCACTATATTTCTCATTCGCCTTGTTTTTTTCTATAGCCTTAATAATTTTTTCTGCTTCAGATTTGATATATTTATTCTTATCTAAAATAGCAGATATTAAAGGATATATTATAACTAAAAAGACTATAACCACTCCTATATATACAATACCAATATAATAATTTTTTCCGGCATTTTCTCCAGAAATGTAATTAATTAATCCTACTATAAAATCAAATATCATTTTACCACACATCACTAACAGCGAAATACAACCCAATGCTGACATCCAAAAAAATTCAGTCATCATCTCCCTTGCTGCCTTGTCACATATATCCATCTTTTCTTCGATACTGATTAATTCAGAATCTTGGATACCTCTAAACCACGTTTCTGCTCTCTCTTCTTTTGTCATTAGCCTTCTCCTTTGATATTATAATTCAAATTATTTTCTCTAAAACTACAGCTACTCCATGTTCATTTTCCTTTTCAATTCCGGTCTCAACAAACCCGCATTTCTGCCAAAATCTACTGCTTTGTGGGTTTCCCTTCATATAGGCAAGCCTCACTTTTACATATCCTTCTCGCTTAAAAACATTTAAGGCTTCATCAATTATAGAACTGCCTATTCCTTTCCCGGACTCTTTAATATCCACCATAAATAATCCTATGAAAATGGTATCCTCTTGTGGGAAAGATACGATATAATCCATCACTGCCACTAGCTGATTATCATTAAAAAATCCCAGATAAAACTTATCTATTAAGCTCTTCCCCGGTGGTAGTGCCCTCAAATCATTGAGTACAGATTCGATGCTTGGTTTTGGTGGACAATACTCAAAATATAATGGATTTCCGGATAACAAATTAAAAATAATTGGAGCATCCTCTTCTCCCATTTTTTTGACTTTGTATTTTGTAGATAGTATACTAAAATCAAACATAAATACCTCCGCAAATTCTAATTTTGTCGAGTTATATAATCTAACCTAAGTGACGCTCCGAATGATAACATTTCAGACTCGCTCCGGCATCCGCTTCGCTTCGCCTAATGCGCTCGCTTAGAATTTATCATTCGTAGCTGATACCTTAAACTTATGAAAATAACAACCCGAATACCAGATGAAAGACAGCCCCCCATGCCCACATGTGGCTGATGTGTTTGTTTTTGCTGACTTATCAATTAAACAGCCGGAACTAATAATGCCTAAGCGAGCGCATCAGGTTTTTCGTCAACAAAGCCATATTACAACAGCATCTTACAGAAAAACCGTAGCGAGTCTGGACATTTATTAGTGAAGGCGTGACTTAGTAAGTTAACAACACATCAGCCATACAACTTAGAATTTATACAACACTCTTATTTACAAACTCATTAATCAATTCATTTACTATCTGAGGTTTGTCTGTATTGGAATTATGACCTGCATTATCAATCCATTCAACACTCTTTCCTGTATTTTTCTCAAATGATTTTAAATATCTAACACAAGATCCTGCACGATCTTCTTTTCCACATATTATAATATAAGGACATTTTATATCATATGCTAAATTCTTTTCTACTGCACTTGCTAAAATTTTATAGCCATGTCCGGCAAGACGAGAGTACCTTTTTTTATTTCCATCATAAACCATCATCATATCAAACATTAACTTTCTTCCATATTCAGTAGTTGATACACCTTTTGCACCTTCCTTTAATAGTTTTTTCCAAGGATAAATCCTATAAATTGGCTCCACAATTTTTAGCAACCATAACTCTATTGCAGTATAATACTTCCTTTGAAGCGAGGGCGAATCAATTGTAACAAGACCCTTTAGCTTTTCAGGAAATAATTCTGCGTAAACCTGTCCTAAATATCCACCCATTGATTGACCAATTAATATAGGCATATCAATACATTCCTTTATCAATATTTCATTCAGCCATTTTGCTTCATCAAACAAATCAAAATCGAGTTTAAAAGGATATGATGATGCATGTCCTGGTGCATCCCAAACCAATACTCTAAACTTATCCTCAAAATATTCTATCTGTTTATCAAACAATCGATGATCAGCAGTGAGTCCAGGCAAAAATATAAGAGTAATTTCTAATTGTTTATTAGGGTTATTTACCCAATAATGAATTACTCCTAACGAAGTTTCTAGCTTTTTTTCCAGCATACTCATACCCTCCCTTACATCTTTTAAACATAAATTACATTTCCTCTATAACAGCTATCCTTTGTAATATCTCCTTTGCCAGTTCCTTAGCCTTTATAAAATTATCTTTACTAAGTATCATCAATACATAGCTGTCACTACCCACATCCATTGCAGATAAAACATAGTCAGTCCATTGAGTGTTAATTATTTTGCCCCACCTTGGAATATCTTCATCGCTATCCAATATTTCTTCGTTTACTTCAAGCTCTAGTCCTGTACTTAGTTTATTTACAGCAATCATAAAATCATCTTTTCTTATTTTCCAGTCAAGTTCAATTGCTCTACCCTTTTTCAATAACTCTTCATAAAGTTCAAGCCAGGCATCTTCCATGTCTTCTTCATTCTCAGGCTTTACTTTCTTAAGAAATTGCTTTGTATGTTTAGTATTTCCTAATAATAGTTCTGTTAATTCAACAAATGCTTTATGCATCTTTTCATTCTCATCGTCCACAACTTCTACATAGCTTTTTTCATCAGGAAGAGTCTCTTTTTGCATAAAAGTTCTCATTATTTTTATCGCATCTTCATAGCCTAAGTCATATATACAGTATTTTTTACCGTTTATTTCAAGGTATAAATTCACATAATCTTTATTTTTTGCTACAACTGCCTTCATTGAGGTGCAGCCTTTTATCGCATGAGGCGGACGTATCTCTGTATAGTAAATATATCCATCCTTCATAGCTTTTAGTGTATTATTAATACCATCAATATGAAACTCTTTATGATTAGAATTTGGATTTTTAATCCACCATTCTACATATGTCCCAAGCAATTTTCTTTGAATCCAATTATAAATACTCATAACAACCTCCCCAAAAATGTTTCACGTGAAACATTTATATTTTAAATTTCTTTTATTTCACTATAATGCCTACAATTGTAAATATAGTTTTTACATAAGTAAGCTTTTCTGAGTTTTGTCTATCGATAATTTTATCAATAGCAATTGTATTTGAATTAAAATGTTTCACGTGAAACATTTTATAGTTCTTATGATACTAAAATAAGCCAGACTAAAGCTATACTCTCCCCTCTATCAAATATAGCTTAACCAAAAGTTTCTTCTAGCCATTTCTTTATATCATTAATTGTCTTATCGCAGGATAAATTAAGCTGTGAACAATCCGTCTCATAAAGCAATATCACTTTCTTATCTTCATCAAAATATCTTCTAAGCCAAGCTATGAATCTTGCAAACTCGTATAACTCGTCATCAGAATTAAAGTATTCTATTGCAAATGTACAGCGATTTCTATCCATTCTCAATTCAAATTGATATGATTCTGAATAGTTCTCCCAGCAAATGTCAAAAGTTCTGGCAGTATTACTTACTTCAATATTAGTGCCGGGATATTTTGCATCAATATCTTCATTAAATTTCTTAAGATCAAATTTGTAATTCTGTTCTTCATTCAAGTGAACATACAGTGTTACAGCCATTTTATCTATACCCCCTGTATTAGCTTTGACAATTCTAATTCTGACAAATTGGAACAAGTATATAATTGCCTAAGTAAATCATTATCAAATTCAATATCATAGTAGTCTGTAGCAAACTCCTTTCATCTTCCAGCTCAGTTAAAGCATTGTCTAAAACAAACAAGGCTTCTAGGCTTGAATGCATATTATCCCAGTCCATATACTTTTCCTGCTTTGACATAGATTTTTCTTTTAACATATATTTCCCTCTATTTTTTGATTTGCCTTATTGCATTGACTTAGACTCTTATTTTATTTTTTTGACTTGTAAAATTCCAAGTATTTTGGATCGTCATATTCGAAGTATCTATACTTAACCCCTTTTTGTTTGACAAGATTATTCCATATTTGAAAAGCTTCATCCATATTTCCGGCTTCAAATTCATATTTTGCTTTCATATGATCAATTTCAAAATCAAACAAATGTAAAGTGTCATTATTCTCTGTCATTCTATCTAACCAAAGTTTAGCAAAATTCAGATTGTTATTTTGAAGCGCACGTCCAAAAAACATCTTAGCATAGTTGTAGCCCTGATTCCACTTTGCTCCTGATTCCGGAAATGCCTTCCACCCTTGTTCAGCTAAATCAAAACCTTCTTCTAATTCGTTAGCATTTAGCTTATTTATAGCCTCCTTACCATAATTTATAATGGCTTCATATCTTTCATCGTCTAGCAGCATACTTCTTATACCTCCTGATAGTTAAGTAAATTTCTCACTCATAATTATATACCAAGCACCAAACAAATTCTAATTTGTCGAGTTATATAATCTAAACTAAGTGGCGCTACGAATGATAACATTTCAGACTCGCTCCGGCATCCGCTTCGCTACGCCTAATGCGCTCGCTTAGAATTTATCATTCGTAGCTGATACCTTAAATTTATGCAAATAACAACCCGAATACCAAATTAAAGACAGCCACCCCCACCTGCCCCCATGCGGCTGATATGTTTGTTTGTGCCGCCTTATCAATCAAACAGCCTGAGCTGATAATATCGCATATTTCACCAATTGTTTACAGCTCTTATATAAATAGGACTATTCACTTAGATTTCAGTTCAACAGCCGGAACTAATAATGCCTAAGCGAGCGCATTAGGTTTTTCGTCAACAGAACTATTCTAAAACAGCTTCGTTCAGAAAAACCGGAGCGAGTCTGGACATTTATTAGTGAAGGCGTCACTTTATTGGCTAATCGAAATATTATGCACTTATATTTTTAGCAATTGCTTAGCTGGTATGCTATCCGCGAAGGCGTGACTTAGTAAGTCAAACAACACATCAGCCCTACAACTTAGAATTTGTCATTAAAATAAAATCTAACTTGAATCACAGTCAATCATTTATTTTGCATCAGAAATCAATTACATTTAATATTAATACTAAAATGTTTCACGTGAAACATTTAAATATCAAATATACTACCACATCATAAAACATCTTATCACAAATTACAAGCAGTTTAATTTCTTACCTTTGTTTTCTTTAAGCCATCAAATAACCCATTCTCGCCTATCTTGCTGTTCTTCATTTTTACGTTTCTTCAACAACTGCTATCCTATTTAATATCTCTCTTGCCAGCTCCTTAGCCTTTATAAAATCTTCTTTAGTAAGTATCATCAATACATAGCTGTCACTCCCCACATCCATATCTGATAAAACATAATCCTTCCAGATTGAATTGATGATTTTGCCCCATCTGGGAACATCTTCCTCACTATCCAATATCTCACCATCTATCTCAAGTTCAATACCTTTACTTAGTTTTTTAATTGCGTTCATAAAATCATCTTTTCTTACTTTCCAGTCAAGTTCTATTGCTATACCTTTTCGCAACAACTCTTCATAAAGTTCAAGCCAGGCATCTTCCATGTCTTCTTCATTCTCAGGCTTTACTTTCTTAAGAAATTGCTTTGTATGTTTAGTATTTCCTAATAATAGTTCTGTTAATTCAACAAATGCTTTCTGCATCTTTTCATTCTCATCGTCCACAACTTCTACATAGCTTTTTTCATCAGGAAGAGTCTCTTTTTGCATAAAAGTTCTCATTATTTTTATCGCATCTTCATATCCTAAGTCATATATACAGTATTTTTTACCGTTTATTTCAAGGTATAAATTCACATAATCTTTATTTTTTGCTACAACTGCCTTCATTGAGGTGCAGCCTTTTATCGCATAAGGCGGACGTATCTCTGTATAGTAAATATATCCATCCTTCATAGCTTTTAGTGTGTTATTAATACCATCAATATGAAACTCTTTATGATTAGAATTTGGATTTTTAATCTACCATTCTACATATGTCCCAAGCAATTTTCTTTGAAGCCAATTATAAATGCTCATACTAACCTCATTTCCAATGTTTCACGTGAAACATTTTTATTATTCAACCTCTATTATTTCACCAAAATATCTACAAATGTATATAAGCTTCTAGCATACAAAAGTCTTTTCAGCTTTTCACAGCTCTAAAATATAGATAGCTTAAATGCTATATATCTATCCATATAACTAATGTTGAGCTTACTTGGTTAAAATAAATAATGTTTTTAAAGTCAAAAATCAAGTTAATAGCAAACAGCATTATACAAACACTTACAATACGAAGTTTCCCTGTTTTGTCATTCAACTTACTTATTGTTCGTTAAACATATTATACAGTAGTCCCATATATTTTTGAAGTCGAATATTGTCTTAAGTTTATTTTATTATAAGATACCCTCTTTTTTTATCTATAAAGAAATCTTTGCAAATGTCTATGAAATTAAAATGTTTCACGTGAAACATTTTATTGTTCTAATTATTCTATCCTTACTATCACATAAGAAATTAACCAAAAGTTTCTTCAAGCCATATCCTTATATCATCAATTGTCCTATCACAAGATAAATCCAACTGAGTGCAATCTGTCTCATATAGCAATATCACATTCTTATCTTCATCAAAATAAGTTCTAAGCCAAGCTATGAATCTTGCAAACTCGTATAAATCTTTATCAGAATTAAAATACTCGATTGCAAATGTACAGCGATTTCTATCCATTCTGAGTTCAAATTGATATGGTTCTGAATAGTTCTCCCAGCAAATGTCATAAGTTCTGGCAGTATTACTTACTTCAATATTAGTGCCGGGATATTTTGCATCAATATCTTCATTAAATTTCTTAAGATCAAATTTGTAATTTTGTTCTTCATTCAAGTGAACATACAGTGTTACAGCCATTTTATCTACACCCCCTATATCAGTTTTGACAATTCTAATTCTGACAAAGCTGAATAAGTGTATAATTTTCTAAGTAAGTCATTGTCAAATACCATATCATAATAGTCTGTCGCAAACTCCTCGAATCTCTCATAAGTACCGAAAGCATATCCGAGTAACCAGCGTCCTCCATCATTTCCTTCTATCTGATTTTGATGAACTTCGCCGTCATACCAAATAAAAAAAGTAGTTTCCTGTCTCTCATCATCTGTAAACATATTTTTCATTTTCTCGTCTAAGCCATCATACATCATATCAATAATGCCCTGATTCCATTCACCAGCAGCAAACTGATTAAGACTATTTTCATGAGCAAAGCCTTTTATTAGCACTGCAGTTTCTGTAAATAATACTGTTAACTTATCTCCTGCACCATTATCAACAATATACTTTATCATATTATCAGTCTCGTACTTCCGTATCAATCTCAAGTCATCATCTTCTGGCTCAGTTAATGCATTGTCTAAAACATATAAGGCTTCCAAATGTATTAACATATTATTCCAATCCATATATTTTCTTTGTTTTGATATATCGTTGTTTACTTTATCTAACATAATAGTCCTCCGACTAACTACTTGGCTTTCTATTATTGTATATCTCGTATGGCATATCTTACAGCTGTTAATTTCTTGCCACCAATTATCACTTCTTTATCATCATTGCAAAGTTCAAATCCATACCTTTCATAGAACTTCCTGGCTCTGGTATTTTCTTCAAGAACATAAAGAATAACCTCTTTATATTCATGTATTCTTAATTCATTTATTACTGAATCCATTATTTTTATTCCATAACCTTTGCCTATATATTCAGGCAACAAATAAATTGAAATTATTTCTCCAAAATCACTGCAATTATCAATTCTTGCTCTACCAAAACTTGCAGTCCCGATATACTCACCATCTTTAATGCATACCATAGTGTACAAGCCAGGACTTCCCAATCTGTTACTCCAATGTCCTCTTGGAATTTTATCTAGAAATTCCTGTGGAATGATACCTCTATAAGCATATTTCCAACTATCCTCCATTATTTTGCTAATTTTCATTTTGTCATCAGACGAATCAATATATCTTATTTCCATTGTTTCTCCTTATCTGAGTATCTCTTGTCTATCGTATATTTTTTTCATTAGCATGAGCATAGTAAATTGTTTTAGGGTTATAGCTCATTATAAGTTCCCAATCTTCCTTTAATTTGCTATTATCTTCGTATGCATCAAGATATTCAAAAGGTTCTAAGTCCCCTACAAAACAGTTACCATCGTCAAGAATCAGAGAAATACTATCAAGACTATGGCTTGTTGTACAAATAACTTCTCCATCAATTCCTATACACTTAAGAATTTCTCTGCTATTCTTTTCACTTAAAATCTTGGCCTTATCAGCATCTATTGGTTCATATTTCACCTTATTGTCCCTATTAAAAATATAATCCGAAAAATGAATATATGGATACTGTGTATCAACTAATAGTAGTTCCACACCCTGTTTCATTAACTCACTAACTAAGCCGATGTGGTCAGGATGGTAGTGAGAAGCTAATAAATATTTGATATCATTCAGTTTAATTTTATTCTTTTTTAATTCCTTATAAAATGCCTGAATTGTACCTGCATAGTCTGTATCAAAAAGTAGATAACAATTTTCTCCATTTATTAAGAAAGTATTTGTATTTCCATATCTCAATTTAATAATCATGCTCACCTCCCGAATTTCTAATTTGTTGAGCTAATGTGTTTGTTTGCTACACTCAGTGACGCCTTCACTAATAAATGTCCAGACTCGCTACGGTTTTTCTGTAAGATGCTGTTGTAATCTGGCTTTGTTGACGAAAAACCTGATGCGCTCGCTTAGGCATTATTAGTTCCGGCTGTTTAATTGATGAATGATTGCAAACAAACGCATCAGCCACATGGGGGCTGGTGGGAGTGGCTGTCTTTAATTTGGTATTCTAGTTATTATTTGTATAGATTTACGGTACCAGCTACGAATGATAAATTCTAAGCGAGCGCATTAGGCGGAGCGAAGCGGATGCCGGAGCGAGTCTGAAATGTTATCATTCGGAGCGTCACTGTGTGGTAAGATAACGGATGACAGCAAAAACTGATAATGCCTAAGCGAGCGCGTTAGGCGTAGCGAAGCGGATGCCGGAGCGAGTCTGGACATTTATCAGTTTTTGCGTCTACTTTGCAACTAATTTTAGCCCTACAAATTAGAATTTATCTTATAAATGTTTCACGTGAAACATTTTCATAATCATAATAGTCTACAAACAAGTTAGATGCATAATTAAATCTATTATAAAATGCTTGTAAAAATATTATTCTTATTTTCAAAATAGATACATTGTTCTATTCAACATTATTATAAACTTCAATACCCAGAACTTTAATAATAATTCCTTCTTCATATTCTTTTCCCGATTCAACAGGTGCTAACCTATGAACCTTTAAAACTCTATAAACTAAAGCTTTATACTCCACAGTACCTCCATCTTTTAATCGCAACGGAATTGGTATAAGAAGAAAAACAGCTAACAAGATGCATACAATAACCACATTTCGTTTTTTCATGTTTAACCCCTCCAAAGATGAATTTCTACATTTCTTTTATTTTTCAATCTCTATGATTTCACCGCAATGACTACAGTGATAAATATGTTTTTTTGCATATAAGAGTCTTTCCAAATTTTCAAAACCACCACAATGTGGGCATCTCAAATACTTTTTATCAATCAGAATATATCCTGCTAAACCTACAATAGCAAAAGCAAACAAAGTTTTAATAAAGAATCCACCTATTATACAAACACTAAAAACTATTACACAAATATATGCAGAATAAAGTTTTTTCTTTTTTATCATAAAATCCTCCTTTCGGTTTTATATTCATATCTTACAACAATTTCTTCATATACCTCTCTTCATATTCAACATAGCCATGTTTTTGATAAAAAGAATAAGACCCAAACCAATCATCTTTAGGTATGCCAAGATGCACCTTTGCAACAGATATCTCATTATTTTTCATATCTTCTTCTGCAATTTTAAGTAACGCACTACCTATTCCTTTACGTTTTTCCGCCACCTTAACAAATAACCTATGAATGAATGCTTCATTTGCGCCATCAACTCTTACATATCCAATACTTCCTATAACTCTATCATTTTCATCAACGGCAATCCAAAATCTGCCATCTCTATCAAAATAATTTGATTTTATATCTAATAAATCTTCATTTAATCCCGGTTTTCTTCCCAAAGCATCCTTAGCTTGCAAAATCATAAATATTAGATCATCTCTATAGCTTTCTTCAAAAGGTATAATTTTCATATTCTAATATCTCCAAAATACAGATTTATTCATGTATAAACACCAAATCATCCCCATCCAAAAAGTCCGCTTTTCTAAATCCTAAATTAATGTATAATCTCTGAGCCAACTCATTATTTTGTTCAGTAGTCAGGAAAATCGGCATATTGCTGTCCACATTTTTCAAAGTTTTTATCGCACTCTCAGCGGTTGCCCTTCCTAAACCCTTATTCTGATAATTCTTATCTATATAAAAACTCCAATTAAACCCTTTTTTATTAAGTACTATTTTTCTAAACGAAATAAAGCCCACTCTTTTATTTTCATTATTGTAAATAACACAAGGCACATTATTTTCCGGATCTAAATATGCTCTCCCTACCGAAAAACTTGCAGGATTTACATATTCCATCTGTCCACTTGTTATCTTACATTCTTCTACCGCATACCAAAGGTCAGTTTCATCTTCTATCGGCTTTATCCAAACTAGTGAATTACTGCTTAAATTTTGTTTTATTTCGGATAAAAATTTCCCCATATAATCTCCTATAATTGCAATTTTAATGTTGGTGTTTTTGTTTTTGTTATCAAAAACGCTAATATTAACTGCTTGTATTATCATCCATCATTATAATTTCAGAGTCATAATACTTTTCTGTAAACTCTACTTTTTCCATAATCTCAGCCTTTGTAAAATGACTGTTTTCAGGTGCAACCACCCACTTTTCTTCTACATCATCGTAACGATGAATAATGGCAATTACCCTTCCCGTAAACTCTTTTACCGGCTCATCAATACCTATTATATAGGCATCTTGTTCTTCACCATCTCCTACAATTATTCCTTCTATATATCCATAATTTATCGGATAATACATATCCTTATGTTTAGGATGATAGCTCCCGAGCGGTCTGTCAACTGTCACTTTTACAAGCTTACAAAGCATAGTTTTACTCCAATATTTAACCCAAATTATTGATATTGTCTTATTTCAGCATTTAACCTTTCTATCAAACTAATTATATTTCTTCTGAAATCCTTTAACTCATACAATGTATCTTTAATTTCACCCTGTACCCTAATATCCGTAAATATATTGTCAAACCAGATATCAAAAGCACCATCGCTAATGGTATCGCTTATTTCTGTCGGCAAATGCATATCAACATCTTCAAGCTCCTTATTTAATACAGTTAGTGAAGAGTAAATTTCTTCGATATCAGCATTTGCATCCTGAATTTTACCCCTTTTAATAAAGCTTGAAATCATTCCTCCACCAAAAATATCAAATAATCCCCAGGATGATGCACTGTCTAAAGAAGATATGGCGTTATCTATCCTTGCAATTACCTCTTCAGCCGCCCTCTTTGCTTCATAAAGTTCTTTTAATCTGTCCATTCTCATACCTCCATAAAAGTTAATATTCTACTGTTTCTTTCTTACCTTCGGAACCGGCAATTCATCAAAAACCCTACTCCCTGTCCGGCAAAGCTTATAACTCCATAAATAAGAGCATATATCATTGCACTTTCGTTATAATAGATAAAAACAGTCGGTAACCAAAGTAATGCAACTGCCAGAGATAAATACCATTTAAATCCATTCATTTTGGCATATATCAATGAAAGTATGAACAATGTAGCCGGTAAAAGACAGAGCAGTGTAAACATAGCACTCCCTGTATCCCTACACAACAACGGTGCTACCACATAAAATGCAAGCATTACTAAAATATAAACATAATATTTCTTTATAAAAGCTTTCATCCTGCCTCCTTTATTGCTACCTTTTCTGTTTCCTGCGAAAATAATTTACATACTTCATCAATAAACACATCTAAATCAATCATATCACAGCTTTTTAATTCTATTTTATCTTTTTTATTTTTTAATACAAATGAATATCCAAAATATTTACTCTTTACAAATAATTATAATTTTATCCATGGATTTTGCTTCAATTAAATAGCTCCAATTTTGACAAGAGCCTTATATATCCCTTCATCATTATTGCTATCAGTTATAGTCTTAAAGCGTTGTTTAAGTTCATCAGGTGCATTTTCCATAAGAAATGGAAATCCGACTACTTCAAGCATTTCCACATCGTTAAAATTATCTCCGAAAGCTGCTGCCCTTTTCACATCTATATTCCACAATCTACATAATTCCAAAACCGCACTTCCCTTTGTTATACCGGGAGCCATAATCTCAATCATAGTATGAAATGATTTAACTACCGATAAATCAGGGAAGCTCTTCTTTATCTTATCTTCAATTTCATCAGTCTTTTCAGGGTTACAGATACAAAGAATTTTTCCTATCTTTGCATCGATAGATAATGACTCTACAGAACCTCTGGCAGCCTCTGTTTTCACTATATTTTCCTCAGTTATCACTCTTTCATCGCTCTTATCCTTAACTATCCAGTTATCACCTGAGTAAAGATTCCAACAACAGTCGAAGTTCTCTTTCTCAATAAAACTAATCACTTTCTCTGCTATTTCCCTATTAAAACCTGATGAATACACAGTATTCTTATTCTCATCTAATATTAAAGCTCCACTGTAGCATATAATAGGGCAGGAAAATCCATTTTCCTCTAAAATAGGATAGATTCCAGATGGACTCCTGGCTGATATTATTACAAAAGGAATATCTTTTTCATGTAATTTTTGTATTGCATACTTTGTTCCATCAAGCATCTTATGTTCACTATTTAATAAGGTTCCGTCTACATCACTAAAAACTATTTCTAAATCCATATTTTTTACCATTCCTTTCGCTTCGCTCAAGGCTCAAACAAGTTATGAAAAAATGTTGTGCCTTTCCTCGCTTTGTCTTATAATATCTATATAGGATAGCAATATACTACAGAGCACGGGAGGAGGAGTGGCGAATTTATTTTCGACCCCGTATATTTATATGTGCCGTCATCCTTACAAGCACAAACAAGTGGGACATTGAGCCCGGACTCTTATCATTGGTAATAAACCATGTTTATTCAGTCGCAGGATGACAGTCAATGTTGCTATCCTTTTTTTATAAAGGTGGTGATACTTATGATGAAGTTAAAATACTCCATCTGCTGTGGGCTTGATGTCCACAAAAATGTTATCGTTGCAACCATCGTAATCACAAATGCTGATGGAATCTCTGAGTACAAGCAAAAATCATTTTCTACTTTCAACTCAGATATTAGAAAATTTCACAGCTGGCTAATCGAGAATAATTGTTATCATGTATGTATGGAATCCACTGGGAAATATTGGATTCCTATTTTTAATTATCTCGAGAATGACATAGAAGTCTGCCTTACCCATCCTAAATATGTCAAAGCCATCAAGGGAAAGAAAACTGATAAAAAAGACTCCAAATCGATTACTGACCTCTACAAATTCCACCTTGTCAGATGCTCGTTCATTCCCCCTAAAGACTTCAGACAACTGCATTAAATCACAAGATACCATTTCAAACTCATATGTATTAAATCTTCTGACAAAAACCTCATACAAAACTCCATAACTCTTTCCAATGTCGGCATTGCCAGTGTACTGTCTGATCCTTTTGGCAAAACAGCCACAGAAATCATGTCGTATCTTCTTACACATACTTCTGATTCCATTGATGAAAAAGCTGTCCGCAGACTCATTAAAAAAGGGGCAAAAGCTAAATCCGATGAAATCATTGAGGCAATCAGGGGGTATAACATAGAATCTGATCAGGCTAAAAAGCTTGAACTTGCCCGCAGCCATCTGGAGTATCTTGATGGCATGATTACTCAATCTGAAGTTGAGCTTTATGTAAGGATGAAGCCTTACTACAAGTTCGTTGAACTTGTTTCTACAATGCCTGGGATGACCGAACTAAGTTCAACAATCGTTCTTGCCGAAACAGGCGTAGATATGAGCATCTTTGATGACGCAAAGCATCTGTGCTCATGGTGTGGGCTTTCACCTACTAACAATGAGTCAGCCGGTAAAAAGAAGTCTGTGCGGATTTCAAAAGCAGGAGATTACTTAAAGCCTATGATGGTACAATGTGCGCTTGCAGCAATCAAGAGCAAAAAGCAGACCTATTTTGCAATCAAATATGGTCGAGTTAAAAAACGCCGTGGTCATAAGAAAGCAATCATTGCCATAGCACGAATGATGATAGTATGCATTTATCACATGGTTTCAGAAGAAAAACCGTTTAATCCTATTGATTATGAAGAACTTATGTCTCCGAAAAATCAAATAGAGCGTGTGATTCTAAATGAAAACAATGTCTTTGCTTATCTTGAAAGCCTTGGTTATGATAGCTCAAAGTTAGTAAAACGCAACGATAACTAACATTTATTTATATAGTTACCAATTTTAGGGATCTTGCGACCCCTTATATAAGTGCGCCCAAAAATATAAGTTATTTTTCACTCTTTACTCCCTATATTCCCTCAAGTTAAACTCTGATATATCTCTGGTTTCTGCTTCTTGGTGTATCCGGAGCTGTCATTTTAATAACACACATATCTATTGCAGGATTTAGATAATTCTTTCTAAATCCCTCTCTTGATTTCAAACCAAGCTTTTCCATAAGTGTCTTACTCGTGTATGGAATGTCATATTCCATCACATCAAGTAACCTTTTAACAGCTTCTGAAATATGCTCATTTGCTTCATTAAACTGAATAGAGATATCGTCTAAAATTTTATCAAGCTGTGACAACATAAATTCTATAAAAATCGTAGAATCCCCATTAATATGACATTTTGCAATCACTTCATAATAATCTCCATTCCGCCGCCTTCGGCTGGCGGCACAAATAGTAATGAAAGTGTTTCAACTCTCTACGTTTTGCTTTAAAATGGTTTGCAAGAAGCTATACTACAAAGCACGTGAGGAGGAGTTGTAATAACTTTCTTCGTTTTAGACAGCATAATAATCAGTGTAAGTTCTGCCTTTTCAAGCACAAATGAGTGGTATTACGAATCCGTACACTAAGAATTGTTTAAGCGCCTTAGTTTAATTGTGTGGCAGTTCAGTCAATGGCTTCTTATCATTTACGAAAGGAGTCTGACTATGAAAGTTACTTACCAAATCTGTTGTGGTGTCGATGTTCACAAATCTTTTCTCGTTGCCACAATCGTCAAAACCACCGGTGGCATTGAACCATCTTACCAAAAGAAACGCTTTTCCACCTTTAACAATTCAATTCTTGAATTCAAGCAATGGCTTCTTGACAATGACTGCCATGATGTTTGTATGGAATCCACAGGCAAATACTGGGTTCCTGTCTTTAATCTTCTGGAAGATGAGATCAATGTTGTCATTGCCAATCCCAAGTGGGTAAAGGCTGTGAAAGGCAACAAAGATGATACCAAAGATTCTAAATGGATTGGGGATTTATTCCGTCTCGGACTTGTCAAAGGCAGCTATATCCCTTGTAAGATAGTCCGTATTCTCAGGGAATACACTCGCTATCGTTGCAAGCTTGTTTCCTGCCGTTCAAGTGAAAAGAATCGATACCAGAATGCTCTTACTGTTTGTAATGTTGCATTAGATTCTGTTGTTTCCGATATCTTTGGGAAGTCATCCACGTCCATTATCGACTATCTACTTGAACAATCGGGTACATCCATTAACCACGAAGAAATCGCATCTAAGCTTCTTCGGAGCCTCAAATCCAAAGAAGATGCTGTTATAGAATCCGTCGAAGGATATCAGATGACTGATGCCCAAAAATACCGTATGCGCCTCGTCCGCGCACATATGGATTATATCACAGCAGAAATCAAAGATGTTGATAAAATGATAGAAAATATGATTTCTTCTAATCCTGATTTTGAAAATGCTGTCCAGTTCCTCTGTACCATTCCGGGTGTCAAATGTGATAGTGCAATAACTATCATCTCCGAAATCGGTACGGATATGTCTCAGTTCTCAAGTTCCAAACGTTTATGCTGTTGGGCTGGTTTAACACCTGGCAGCAATGAATCTGCTGGTAAGAAGAAATCTGTTCGGATTACACGTGCCGGAGTCTACCTCAAACCTGCATTAGTACAGTGTGCTCATGCAGCCGTAAAATCTGACCAATCTCCTTACTACAAAAAGAAATATGAATCTCTTGTTAAACGTCGTGGCAAGAAAAGAGCCATTATCGCTATTGCCCGTATGATTCTTACTGCCATCTACCAAATGCTGTCTACTGGCGAGCAGTGGAATCCGAGCGACCTTTATAAAATCGATGTGCCTGAAGCTCTTATTGAAAAACAAAAGGCAAAAGCTATCAAGCAAGCCAAGAAACTATTGCAACGAGAGGGACTACTTCCTCCTGATGAGCCAGTAGCTTCTTAATCGAATTTTCTAACTCAATAACACTTCAAAAAGTTGCCTGCCTTAGACAGCTTAGTTAAGTGCGCCAATCTATGGCTTTCCTATACTTTCTTTCACACTATTCCTCCTGAAATTTCTCTATCTGGCTTTCAATAGGAATATATTCAAATATCGTCTTCCACTTCGATAAAATAGCTGTTTGCCACAATCTTGCCATTCTGCCGTTGCCGTCAGAAAATGGATGAATAAACACAAATTCATAGTGAAATATACAACTCATTATAAGCGGATGAACCTGATTATGATTTTTCTTCATCCAATCAAATAGTTCACTTACAAGCTGTGGGACAAACTTTGCAGGCGGTGCCATAAATATGCATTCTTCACCATTAAATACACCTTCTTCACCGGTTCTAAATTCACCTGATTCTCTCAAAATACATTCTGTCATAATTCCATGAATTTTTTTCAAATCCTTGATATCATAAGGATTAATATCAGATAAATGTTCGTAAGCAGCATAGGCATTCTTGACCTCAAGAATTTCTTTCTGCTCTCCTAATACAGTCTTTCCATTTATTACATCTCTTACCTGTCCCAAAGAAAGTGAATTTGCCTCAATTTTAAGTGATGAATGAATGGATTTAATTCTATTATTTCTTCTAAGATATGGTCTTGTATCAAGATTACCAGTTGCAGTAATACGTCCTATTTTTTCTGAAATAGACGATACATACATCAATATCTTATCTGTAATTATAAAAGGCGGTTTATACTTCTCCATAATTTCACCTTACTTCCGTATTATCTTCCGCATTTACTTCCTACAAATATACAACAAATGGCAAGAATACCCCAGCATTTCCCTTTTTTCACAAATATGGAGCTGATAGTCTAAAAATAATTTAAAATCGTCATCTGACATTTTAAAATCAGGATTTCTCTCAACTATTTCTAAAACACTGTCTGCAGCAACCGTAGTTATATACTTCACTGGTTTAGCCTCAAACATACCTTCAAATTCCACTATATCAAAACCTGTAAATGCCTGTTCTGTAAAATGCTTCACCTTATAGTCTTCATCAAAATTAGCTGTAAAACCCTCTTTAAAATTGCCTGAAAGATAATTACTCATCATAATTGCATGCGCTGATAAAAATGCTACAAGTATAACTCCATCAGGCTTTGTTACACGAATTGCTTCATCTAAGGCCTTATGCCTGTCTTTTTCTTCATATAGATGATACATGGGACCAAATAAAAGGGTTACATCAAAGGTATTGTCATCAAATATACTTAGATTCAGTGCATCACCCTGAAAAGCTGATATATTCATTATACCTTTAGCATTTTTCTTTAAGACTTCAAGATTACTTTCCACAAGCTCAACCGCAGTAACATCATAACCATTTTTTGCAAGTGCTATGGAATATCTGCCTGTCCCTGCCCCTATTTCAAGTATCTTATCACCAGACTTGATGTACTTATCCACATAATTCATCGTAATAAAATACTCAAGCTGCCCCTGTCTGCTTGAGGTAAGCCTTTTATCCTCATCAAACCTACCATATATGGTTTTTAGCATTTCAATTCTTTCTGCCATATACTTTATCCTTTCTACATTATTAGTACTATTAAAAAATAACAGAAAAGGAGATGAATTACATACCATCTCCTAAATCTATATTCTCTAAGCAACCTGTGGATAATCAATTACAGCAATTTCCTGCATCATTTTTTTAGCTGTATCTACAATCATTTCGAGTCTTTCAGCAACTTTATCAGTATAGTATTTTTCTCCACACTGCTCACACTCAAGGCAAGGAACATTTTTAATAACAATAATACAATTATTATAATTTACTACATGTGTAGTCGTACTTGCTACTGTTGTGCTATTTTTACAATACATACACATATTCTTTACTCCTTCCTCCTAGTTTTTAAGTCATCTTCGAATTTTTTTGTGTCAGGATAATACACGGTTATCACATATATTTTCATATTATCACATCCAGCAACTATATGCAAAATCTTTCCATTAAAAATTCCCGCCATTCCAGCCCCAGTTTGTTGTTGTTTCGTATTTTACATAGATTCTATCAGGCTCTATTCCAAGAACCTCGTTAAATATCTTTGTTATCTCAGAAGTTAAATTATTAAAAGCCTCCTTATTCTCACTGCCAAATACACTTACTTCAACATAGGCTATATCCTTATCATTACTTCCCTTAAAGTAAAGATGGCTCTCAACCTCAAAATTAAGCATAAGCCAAGCCTCACTTTTCCCAGGAATCAGCTCTATAGCCTTTCCCAGTTTCTCCTTAACTACAGCTTCCTCTTCTCTTGTAATCTTCTTAGTAATTTTAGAATTAATAAATGGCATAACATTTCTCCTTTCCTACTTCCCCATGCAAAAATCCTTAAAAATCTTATCAGCCAAATCCTCGCTTGTGGTATCCCCTGTAACTTCTCCAATGGCATTATAAGCATTCATAAGGTCAATAGTGTAAAAATCCTCAGAAACTCCTGAGTCTATGGACTCAAGTACCATATTAAGGCTTTCCTTAGCCCTTCTTATTGCGCCCTCCTGCCTCAGATTGGAGAGATAGATTTCATTGTTAAAGTCTAACTCCCCGTTAAAGAACATCTCTTTTATTATCTCAGTTAATTTCTCTATTCCAACCCTCTTCTTTGCCGATATTTCTACAGGATTGAACTCCGAAAAAGCCTTGTATTCATCATCGGTTAAGCCTCTTTCAAGGTCAGTTTTATTTAAGATAAGAACGGACTTCCTAGACTTAATTTCCTCTAATAATTCTTTGTCCTCTGTGGAAAGTGGCTTAGATACATCTATTATCATGAGTACAAGGTCTGCATCACTAAGATGTTCCTTCGCCCTCTCAATTCCCATTCTCTCGATCTCATTGTCAGTCTCCCTAATTCCTGCTGTATCCACAATATTAAGAGAGATATCCCCAAGGCTTACACTCTGCATCAGAGCATCCCTTGTAGTGCCCGGAATATCGGTTACTATGGCAACATCTTCCCCTGAAATGTAGTTAAGAAATGAAGACTTACCCACATTAGGCTTTCCAACTATTACAGTCTTAATGCCCTCTTTAATTATCCTTCCTTTACCTGCATTTTCCAAAATATTATTCAAGGCATTTATATTATTAACAACATTTTCCCTGATTTCTTCCGCCTTACCATCAAGTGACATATGCTCAGGGTCATCAAGGGCTGCCTCTATATAAGCCATATCAGTTAAAATGCTCTCTTTTACAGGTTTTAATTTATCCCCTATTCCACCGTTTAGCCTTCTGCCTGCACTCTTTATGGCATAGTCGCTGTCCGCTCTAATGATGTCCATAACCGCTTCTGCCTGTGTGAGGTCAATTCGTCCTGAAAGAAAGGCTCTTTTTGTAAATTCTCCGGGTTCTGCAAGCCTTGCTCCAGCTTTTATAGCAGTTTCAAGCACTTTTTTTGTTATAAATGCTCCACCGTGGCAGTTTATTTCCACTACATCTTCTCTTGTATAAGTCCTTGGTCCCTTCATAAATGAAACCAAGACCTCATCTACTACATCTGTCTCATTATAAATATGCCCGTATTTAATGGTATGTGTGTCTATTTTATCTACATCAGTAGAAGATAGTTTCATCAGCTTTCCCGCTATATTAAAGGCATCCTCACCACTTATTCTTATAATACTTATTCCTGAATTTCCAACCGCAGTGGAAATCGCCGTGATTGTATCATTCATAATTATCACTCCACTCTTCCCTTAAAATTCCGTATTTTACACTATCATAATATTCATCATTGTAATATCTTACTTTTCTAATTCTGGCTTCCTGTAACATACCTAGCTTTTCAGCAGCCTTCATCATTCTAATATTTCCACTCCAGGTAGTCAGTCCTACATGTTCAATCTCACTAAAATCTCTAAACGTTTTTGTTATCCACTTTCTTAAAGCCATTGTACCAAAACCGCCATTCCAGTAATTTTTATCATAAATTACAATTCCTATTTCAAGCCATCTGGTTTTTTTATCTTCCCAGTATCTTGAAACCATTCCGATTGTCTTTCCATCAACCTTTATTCCAAGTACATTTTCTCTCATAAAAAATTTTCTTTCATTAGAGTTACTAAATTCTTCAAATGACTCATATTTAGTATAATCATCAAAATAAGGAGCGTTCCACTCTTTCCACTCAGGATTAATCTCAGTGAAACCAATTTTCCAGATTTCTTTTAACATATTTTCATCAAAAGGACATAGCAAAACTATGCTTTCATTCATCTATACCATCCTCCAATAGCTATTACATCAAATTTTTGACTTGCATAAGTAAATATTCCCATTTCAAAATATTTTTCTTAATTTTACAATAATTTTCCCATTCCGGAACATTTTATTTAGCTACACTTTCTCATCCCATACTATCACAAATTCCCTATACATACAACAAAATCCCCGCAAAACCATCAACTGGTTCTACGGGGATACTTACTATACTTCTTCATCTAAATCGTAATCAATTTTGTTGTACTTCTTCGAATAATTCTTATTGTAGCCATTCTTGTGATATGGCTTTCTTCCATAAGGCTTCTTACTATAACCCTTGTTGTATCTGCTGTTATAGTAAGATTTTCCTTCATTCTTTGGCTTAACTACAACCTTTCGGTAAGGATCAGCACCCTCACTATAGGTCTCACAATCAGAATCTCCCTGAAGAGCAGAATGAATTATTCTTCTTTCAAATGAATTCATAGGCTCAAGTGAAACAGCCTTTCCGGTTCTCTTAACCTTGGAAGCTATATTCTTAGCTAAGTTCTCGAGAGTCTCTTTTCTTCTTACTCTATAGTTCTCAGAATCAAGCTTAACCTTTACATATTCACTGCAATCCTTGTTGATTGCAAGGCTCACAATATACTGAAGTGAATCAAGAGTCTGTCCACGCTTTCCTATAAGAACTCCCATATCCTCAGCCTTTACATCAATTGTAAGCTCATTTTCAGCAGAATCAAATTCCACATTTATAGATGCCTCAAGCTTCATAGCATTAAATACATCTGTAAGGAATTTTACTGCGTCAGCCTTAGCCTTTTCCTGTCTTTCAGAAGATACAGGCTCACCCTTGTCATTATCATCAAATTTCTTTTTAGGCTTTCTATGAACTTCAGTCACATGCTTTTCTTCAACCTTAGCCTCAGTATAATTCTTAACTGTGGCAGGCTTTGCCTGTCTAACTTCTTTTTTCTGTGGCATAGAAGCAGGTTTAGTCTCTTTAATTCTTACTCTTATGGTTGCATTATGCTTACCTATAAATCCTAAGAATCCTGCACTTTCCTTCTCAAGCACTTCCACATCCATCTTATCCGTGGTTGTACCAAGTCTTATAAGACCTTCGTTTATGGCATCATCAACTGTTTTTGCTGAAATCTCAATCCATTCATTACTCATAATCTACCCTCCAATACCTAGTCTCTCTTTAACATATTGGCTACATCAGAAATATTGGCAGCCTTATATTCACCCTCGCGCTTTTTATAGTCCGTTATCTTGTAGTTGTTCTTTGCCTTAATTGTAATCCCCTTTTCAGTGCTCTTTGGAGCCTCTGAAGAATCATCATCAATCTTCTTTGTATTTGTGGCCGCTATGGATCTGGTTGAAGTATTTGCAAACTGATTAAATTTCTCAGCCACAGGCGCTTCTCCCCTTTTCGCACGAAGCTTTGCAGCCTTTTCCTGATTTTTTCTTATCATTTCGTCAACGTCAACATTTTCAAGCATCTTATTGAAGAAATACTGCTGGATTATCATAAATATACTACCTGCAATCCAGTATACACCGATACCGATTGGAAATGTAATACAGAAGAAAGCCTGCATAAACGGCATAAAGTTCATCATTCCCTTATTAAGCGCAGCAGCCTGATCATTTCCGTTTGTCTGTGGCTGATTCTTCACCATCTGCTTACCGTTGATATACTGAAGTACACCTGCAAGCAGTGGTACTATAAGTGTAAGAGGCTTAGCAAATCCCGGTACATCCGATATTGAAAAAAGTCCGAATACACTGTTAATATGCTCTATCTCAGCTGAATTAGCAGCTATTACGTTTGAAATACCACTAAAACTTGTTTTAAGTGCCTCCCATTTGTCATGGTTAAATGTAGCAAGTACATCTATTACAGAGTTTAATATAGTAGTTTTATCGCCCTCTGTAACCAGTTTAACTGTATTGCTGTTAGCTATCTCAGTTAAAGTAGCCGCATAATTGCTCTGTCCCATAAGAGGAGTAGCTATATTCTCATACAAGCTTCTTATAGCTGGCATGTAAGCCGGCATACTCTGAACTATTCTATAAAGACCGAACATGATAGGAAGCGTAATAAGAATAGGCAGACAGCCTGCAAGTGGATTTGATCCATATTTTTCATATACTGCCTGAGTTTCCTGCTGCATCCTTCTCTGTGACTCAGGATCACGCTTTCCCTTGTATTTCTTTGTTATTTCCTGAAGTTCAGGACTCATTCTTGAAGTGAGTTTGCCTACTTTCTGCTGTTTATAATACATAGGCATCATCAAAGCTCTCATTATAAATGTAAATAATAAGATACAAATAGCTGCATTTTCAATACCGATTGCAGAAAATACAGAATAAATCCCATTCATTATGTATGCAAGTATTCTTGCAATAGGGCCCACTATAGCACCATTATACTGTGTCAGTGCAAATACCTGTTGGATCAAACTACCGTCCTCCTAAATCTTTCATTAAGGTACAAAATCGACACCGCCCTTAGACAGAGGATGACATCTCATAATTCTCTTTACAGCCAAATAAGAGCCCTTTAAGGCTCCATACTTTTCAATAGCCTGTACGGCGTAGGTTGAACAAGATGGAATGAACCTGCACATTGGGGCCCCTTTATAAGGAGATATATGATTTTTATAAATTTTTATTAAAAATATAAGAAATTTCTTTATCAACTATTATCATCTCTTTTCTCATTAAGCAAGTGATGCAATTTACAAAGGTGAATATAAGCACTCTCCACATCTGCATATTTCTTATCTTTAATATTTCCTCTGGCTATAATAACGATATCATAACCTTCTTTAACAATCTCTTTGTTAAGCCTCACGCTTTCCCTTATTAATCTGGTTGCTCTATGTCTGACTACACTGTTGCCAACCTTTTTACTAACTGATATTCCTATCCTGTTACTATTTGTTTCATTATTATACACATACATAACCAGATATTTGTTGGCAAAAGATTTACCGTAGTCATAGACTCTTTTGAATTCTGTCGAATTCTTCAACGAATTAGGTAACATATTTTTCCCTGATAAACAAACGGACACCGGCAAGGCCTGTGTCCTTATTGTAACTGATTATGCAGATAATTTCTTTCTACCCTTAGCTCTTCTTCTAGCTAATACTCTTCTGCCATCAGCTGTCTTCATTCTCTTGCGGAATCCATGAACCTTTGATCTCTGCCTCTTCTTAGGCTGGAATGTCATCTTCATTTGGTACACCTCCTTAATAAAATCAAATATTACGATTAAATACAATCAACCCTTATAATATCAGCATTTAAGCGAAAAATCAAGAAAAACTTTCATTTTTTTAATTCTACATTTATAGAATATATTTTTTCAACTTATCCACATTTATTCTACAACGATGTACTCACTTATCCACAATTTGTTTATAAGTTGTGGATAAATTATTATTTTAATAAATTTTAGGATATTTATTACTTTCTACTCCTATAAAATCATGTTTATAAATTTATTCTACTGTTGTTGACAACTTTTAACTTAACACTAAATTGACAGGATTTCCACAACTTATCAACATTTTATTGTGGATAAGTTGAATAAGTATATATTTCTTTTAGTTGTTTTTTTCTTTGGTTTGCGATAAAATATAACAGTATAAAGGAGTATTTTGTCTTATGAAACAATTAGTCAGCAAAAACTGGGATGCGATACTGGAAATGCTTAAAAATGATTTTGAGATAAAGCCGGTATTATTTAAAACCTTCATTGAACCTCTTAAGGTATATGACGAGGACGATGATAAGGTAACTATTCTTTTAGATGATGATGTATACCAGCATTACGATTCTTATATAAAGGAAAAGTTCTATACCTTTATAAAGAACTCCATTGAGGCTGTTACGGGGAAGTCATATAGTCTTGATTTCATATCTAAGGAAGAGCTTGAATCCTACGATACTGAAAAAAACGAGAATAATCAGCTTATAGAGAGGGCTGCAAGTGCAAATCTCAATCCTAACTATACCTTTGATACCTTTGTAGTCGGACCTAATAATGACTTTATTGCAGCCGCTGCAAAGGCTGTAGCAAAGGATCCTAATACGGATTGGAACCCTCTTTTTATATACGGCGGAGTTGGACTTGGAAAGACTCACCTTATGCATTCTATTGCCCACTCAATTCTTGAGAATCAAAAGGATGCAAGAGTACTTTACGTTACAAGTGAACAGTTTACAAATGAAGTTATTGAGTCTATCAAAGAGGGTGTGCTTGCCTCTACCAAGTTAAGAAAGAAATACCGCAACATAGATGCACTTCTTATCGATGATATTCAGTTTGTTATAGGAAAAGAGCGTACGGAGGAAGAATTTTTCCATACCTTCAATGACCTTTACCAGGCAGGAAAGAGAATAATCATTTCTTCAGACCGCCCTCCTAAGGACTTTACAAATATTGAAGACAGAATAAAGTCAAGATTTGGTAATGGTATGATGGCTGAGATAAATCCTCCCGACTATGAGACCAGAATGGCTATCTTAAAGAAGCGCTGTGAGCTTGAACACGAGCATCTAAGTGATGAGATTCTCGACTACATAGCTACCAATGTTAATTCAAATATAAGAGAGCTTGAGGGTGCTTATAAGAAAGTTACCGCCCTCAATAAGCTTGTAAATGTCAATACAGAGGCCACTCTTGATATAGCTAAAAATGCCTTAAAGGACATTATCAATCCAAATGTAAAAAATGTAATCACCATTGATAGTATTATAGATGTAGTTGCAAGCCACTATGAGCTTTCAATCGACCAGATATGTTCTGCCAACAGAAGCAGCAATGTAGCTTATCCAAGGCAGATTGCCATGTACTTATGTAAGCAGCTTACACCTGCTTCTCTTAAGGAAATAGCTGCAAAGCTTGGCAAAAAAGACCATTCTACCATACTACATGGAATTAAGAAGATAGAAGAAGACTTAGAGGCTGAAAAAAAGGCTAATAAGAACGATTTGTCCAATAAACTGGATGTAATAACCAAGCTTATTTCTTCTTAAAACACTGTGTATAACCTTGTGATAAATTTTGTATAATATGTGAAACTTTGTTTATAAGCTGTGAATAGTTATTTTTGTATAAATTTATTTTCCACAGTCTTATAAAATGCGTAAAATACTGGTTTTAACTGTTTTTTTACGCTTATAACCATATCCACGTGACCTACTACTACTAGGTATATATTATATCTATATTGGAATTATCCACTCTGACAAGAACAACTACCACTAAGGAGAAACTAATGTTAATAAGAGTAAATCAAAGTGATTTAATTAAAAGCATAAATATTGTAATTAAGGCTATTTCTACCAAAACCACCTTACCTATACTTGAATGTATAGTTATTAAGACAGTAGATAATAGCATCAAGTTAATTGCCAATGATATGGAACTTGGCATTGAAACCATAGTGATGGGTGAGGTTGTTGAAAATGGAAGTATGGCCCTTAATTCAAGACTATTTTCTGACATAGTGAGGAAGCTTCCAAACAACATGGTTGAAATTAGGACTGACGATAATTATAAGGCTACCATCAAATGCGGTAAGTCAGTATTTACAATATCAGGACAAAGTATTGAAGAATTCCCTGTTCTTCCTGAAATAGAGAAGATTAAGAGCATTACTCTTTCACAGTTTTCTCTTAAGGAAATGATTAGACAGACATTATTTTCAATATCAAATAATGAAAACATGAAAGTAATGACAGGTGAACTTCTTGAGGTTAACAATAATAACCTCAGAATCATAGCTCTTGACGGACATAGAATCTCTATAAGAAAGACAGCAATTGAGGGTGAACACGAGAATATAAAGGCAGTTGTACCCGGTAAGACTCTCAGTGAGATAAGTAAGATTCTTTCAAGCGAGGTAGCTGACGAGGTAGTTATTTATTTTTCAAACAAGCATATAGTATTTGAATTTAGCAATACTACTGTTAATTCAAGGCTTATTGACGGAGAATTCTACAATGTAGACCAGATGATATCAAGTGATTATGAGACTAAGATAAATGTAAACAGAAGAGAATTGCTTGAAAATATGGATTCTGCCCTTCCTTTCATTACTGAAAAGGAGAAAAAGCCTGTAATACTCAATTTAAGTGAAAATAACCTAAACTTAAGTATCAAGACCACAGTAGGAAATATGAATACCGATATGGAGCTTACTAAAGAGGGAAAAGACATAATTATAGGCTTCAATCCAGTTCTTATTATGGATGCACTCAAGGTAATTGAAGATGAAAACATAGACATTTTCCTTTTCAATCCAAAGGCACCTTGCTTTATTAAAAATAAAGAGGAGAGTTATTTATACATAATTCTTCCTGTAAACTTCAATCCTGAAGACATTTAACTTGAATTCTATTCAAAATGGAGGTATCTATGCAGGTTGTTAAAATAAAAGACGAACATATCAAATTAGGGCAGCTTATAAAGTTTGCAGGTTTGGTGGATAACGGAGTTGAGGCAAAATACGCCATTCAGAACAGTCTTGTACTTGTAAACGGTCAGATAGATACCAGACGGGGCAAAAAGATAGTTCCGGGAGACATTGTTAAATATAAGGATGAAGAGATAAAGGTAGAGGCAAATGATAATTAAGTCTCTTGCACTTAATGATTTTAGAAATATACAAGATATGAATATTGAGTTTGATAAAGGGCTCAACATCATATATGGCGACAATGCACAGGGAAAGACAAATATCCTTGAGTCTATCTATGTTGCAGGTACTACAAGGTCGCACAAGGGCAGCAAAGACAAGGAAATGATAAGAATAGGAGAAGATGAGGCTCATATAAGGCTTATTTTGGAAAAAGATGGTTTGGATAGAAAAATAGACATGCATCTTAAAAAAAGTAAGTCTAAAGGAGTTGCAATCGATGGAATTCCTGTTCACCGCTCTGCCGATGTATTTGGTATAGTCCAGCTCATATTCTTTTCTCCTGAGGATCTTAGTATGATAAAGGACGGTCCTGCTGAAAGAAGAAGATTCATAGATATGGAGCTGTCCCAGATAGAGAAGATATATTTGTATAATCTTTCAAAATATAATAAAATATTATTACAAAGAAATAATCTTCTTAAACAGATATATGCAGATAACAGGCTCTCAGACACCCTTGATATATGGGATGAACAGCTTGTGACTACAGGCACTGAGATTATAAAGAGCAGAAGAAAATTCATAGGTGAGTTGGGAAAGATAATAAAGCCTATCCATGAAAGGCTTACCGGTGGAAAAGAAGAACTTGAGATAGAGTACAATCCAAATGTTACTGAAGAGGATTTTAGAGATAGATTAAAATCAGGCAGAAACAGTGACATTTACCAGAAAACCACCCTGACAGGTCCTCAAAGAGATGACATAACCTTTTATATCAATAAAAATGATGTGAGAAAATACGGCTCACAGGGACAGCAAAGGAGTACGGCTCTTTCACTTAAGCTCTCTGAGATTGAGCTGTTTAAGGTTAAAACAGGTGATAATCCCATTTTATTATTAGACGATGTGCTTTCAGAACTGGATAGAAGCAGGCAGGATTATCTCATTGAAAGCATAGGAGATATCCAGACTATCATTACCTGTACAGGTCTTGAGGAATTTGTTGAAAATAAAAAGGCTAACGGACGAATATATAAGATAAACAGCGGTAAAATAGATAAAAGTGAGGTGTAAAAATGAGTGCAGAATACGGAGCTGATCAGATTCAGATACTTGAAGGGCTTGAAGCGGTTAGAAAAAGACCGGGTATGTATATAGGCTCTACTTCTCTTAAGGGACTTCATCACCTTGTATATGAGATAGTGGATAATTCTGTTGACGAGGCTCTGGCAGGAGAATGCAGCCATATAGAAGTATTTATCAATGAAGATAATTCTATAACTGTAGTAGATGACGGAAGAGGTATTCCTGTTGGAATTAACAAAAAGTCAGGTCTTCCTGCGGTTCAGGTTGTATTTACCGTTCTTCATGCCGGTGGAAAGTTCGGCGGCGGTGGATACAAGGTATCAGGAGGACTTCACGGAGTAGGTGCTTCCGTTGTAAATGCTCTTTCTAAATGGCTTGAGGTCTTGGTTGAAACAGGCGGAAAGGCCTATAAACAGCGCTATGAAAGAGGAAAGGTAGTAACCCCACTTGAGGAAATAGGTCCTACTAACAGACATGGAACTACTGTAACATTTTTACCCGATGAAGAGATATTTGAGGATACTGTTTTTGACTATGCAACTATTAAGCAACGTCTAAGAGAAATGGCTTTCCTTACAAAGGGCCTTAGAATCAGCCTTACAGACAAAAGAGAAGAGGGTAAAAAGACTGATAGCTTCCACTATGAGGGTGGAATTATGGAGTATGTCAGTTATCTTAATAAAAATCAAACAGTTCTCTATGACAAGATTATATACTGTGAGGGAAAAAAGGGTACAGTTCAGGTAGAAGTGGCACTTCAGCACAATGATGGTTATAACGAGGGCTGCTATAGTTTCGTAAATAATATCAATACTCCTGAGGGTGGTACTCACCTTACAGGTTTTAGAAATGCACTTACAAAGACCTTCAACGAATATGCAAAGCTTATGAAGCTTGTAAAGGAAAACGACCCGGCACTAACAGGTGAGGATATCAGAGAGGGTATGACAGCCATAGTCAGCATCAAGATACCTGAGCCACAGTTTGAGGGACAGACTAAGCAAAAGCTTGGTAACAGCGAGGCCAGGGGAGCAGTTGAAAGCATTGCCGGTGAGCAGATTATGATTTTCCTTGAGCAGAATCCTGCTATTGGTAAGATGATAGTTGAAAAGGCACTGTTAGCTCAAAGAGCTAGAGATGCAGCAAGAAAAGCAAGGGATTTAACCAGAAGAAAGACAGCCCTTGAATATATGAATCTTCCGGGCAAGCTTGCTGACTGTTCGGATAAGAACCCTGATAACTGCGAGATTTACCTTGTAGAGGGAGATTCTGCGGGCGGTTCAGCAAAAGATGCAAGAGATAGGGCAACACAGGCTATACTTCCGCTTAGAGGCAAAATCCTTAATGTAGAAAAATCAAGACTGGATAAAATCTTAGAAAATAAAGAGATTCAGTCCATGATAACTGCCTTTGGTACAGGAATTCATGAAGACTTTGATATAACTAAGCTTAGGTACAAGAAAATCATTATAATGACTGATGCGGATATAGACGGAGCTCACATAGATACATTGATGCTCACCTTTATCTATCGTTTCATGCCTGAGCTTATAAGAAAGGGACATGTATACCTTGCACAGCCGCCTCTTTACAAGGTGGAAAAGGGCAACAAAATCTGGTATGCATACAATGATAAAGAGCTTGATAACATAATGTCTGAAATCGGAAGGGATAACAACAATAAGATTCAGCGTTATAAAGGTCTTGGAGAAATGGATGCAGAACAGCTTTGGGAGACAACTATGGATCCTGAAAGGCGTGTGCTTCTTAAGGTTATGATGGATGAAGAAAATGCTTCTGAGATAGATTTAACCTTTAATACCCTTATGGGAGACAAGGTTGAGCCAAGAAGGGAATTTATAGAGCAGAATGCAAAGTATGTAAGAAATTTGGATATATAAAACCAAATTATTAAAAAAAACGTCTAAGTTTTAATAATTCCTCATAAGTCACAGACCTGTTGTTTCGAATAACACAATAGAATACTGTATTTTAGGTCTGTGACCATGAGGGATATTACCAAACAATTGCAAAATATTTAGTCTAAACCGAAATAACTAAATAAATTAATATTTGTAATATAACTTATGATTAAAAGTAAATCAATTATAAAAGTAATAATGCCTCCAAGTTGACAAGATATTTTATACAAATCTGAACAGTCTGATGAACTGTAACTTTTCCAACTTTCAGTAATTTTATAAACTAATTCATATTTGAAAAAAAGTAAGTAAGCTATTAGTGCAAGAATTGAACTGTATATTATAAATTCAACCATATAATCACCTCCATTATCATCAGTATATTACAAAATAAGATTTTTCTAAAGTATGTTATTTAATTTGAATTTATGGTATAATACTGTATTAGAGTGAGATAACTGAAATTTGAGACTTATATAAATATTTCAAGGAAAAGGATAAGAGAATGGACGAGAATATTTTTGACAGGATTAACGAAGTAGACTTAAAGAAGACTATGGAAGATTCCTACATAGACTATGCTATGTCAGTAATTGCGTCTCGTGCCCTTCCTGATGTGAGGGACGGACTTAAGCCTGTACAAAGAAGAATACTGTATGCAATGAAGGAGCTTTCCAATACTCCTGATAAGCCACATAGAAAATGTGCCAGAATTGTCGGCGATACCATGGGTAAATACCATCCACATGGAGACAGTTCTATTTATGGAGCCCTTGTAAATCTTGCTCAGAGCTGGTCTACCAGGTATATGCTTGTAGACGGACATGGAAACTTCGGCTCTGTGGACGGAGACGGGGCAGCAGCTATGAGGTACACAGAGGCAAGGCTTAGCAAGATTTCCGTAGAAATGCTTTCTGACATTGAAAAGGATACAGTTGATTTCACTCCTAACTTCGATGAAACAGAAAAAGAGCCTACAGTGCTTCCATCAAGATATCCTAACCTCCTTGTAAATGGAGCTTCAGGTATAGCAGTAGGTATGGCTACCAATATTCCGCCACATAACCTTACAGAGGTTATAGATGCAGTAAATAAGATAATAGACAATAAGGTTTTAGAAGACAGAGATACTGAAATAGATGAAATACTTCAGATAGTGAAAGGTCCTGACTTCCCAACAGGTGCGCACATCTTAGGAAGAGCCGGTATAGAAGAGGCTTACAGAACAGGAAGAGGCAAGATTATAGTTCGTGCGGTGACAGACATAGAGCCTATGGCAAATGGCAAGAACCGTATAGTTGTGACCGAACTTCCATACCTTGTAAATAAGGCAAGGCTTATAGAATATATAGCCGACATGGTGAAAAACAAGAGAATAGACGGAATTACCGAGCTGCGTGATGAGTCAAACAGAAGTGGTATGCGCATTTGTATCGAATTAAGGCGTGATGTAAATCCAAATATCATTCTCAAAAAATTATATAAGCACACCCAGCTTCAGACTACCTTTGGTACAAATATGCTCGGGCTTGTAAATAATGAGCCTGTAGTTATGAACCTTAAGCAGATGCTTGGTTTCTACCTTGAGCATCAGGAAAATGTAGTAAGAAGAAGAAGTCAGTACGAGCTTAACAAAGCAGAAGAAAGAGCCCATATATTAAAGGGACTGCTTATGGCTCTTGATTATATAGATGAAGTTATAAGCATAATCAGAGGTTCAAAGACTACTGCAGAGGCAAAAGAAAAACTCATCGAGAGATTCAGCCTTGATGATGTACAGGCTCAGGCTATAGTTGATATGCGTCTTAGAGCTCTTACAGGTCTCGAAAGAGAGAAGCTTCAGGGCGAATATGACAGCTTACAGGAAAGAATTAAAGAATTAAAAGAAATACTTGCGGATGTCAAGAAATTACTTGGAGTAATAAAAGAAGAAATAAATGTAATCCGTGATAAATACGGTGATGAAAGAAGAAGCCAGATAGTAGCTGACGATTCAGATATTACCAATGATGACCTCATTCCTGATGAAAATACCGTAATTGCAATGACAAATATGGGCTACATCAAGAGAATGACAACCGATAATTTCAAAAGCCAGAACAGAGGCGGTAAGGGAATAAAGGGAATGCAGACAATTGAGGAGGATTTTATAGAAGATCTTCTTATGACTACAACCCACCACTATATACTTTTCTTTACCAACAAGGGCAGGGTGTACAGGCTTAAAGCTTATCAGATACCCGAGGCAAGCCGTACAGCCAGAGGAACAGCTATGGTAAATCTTTTGCAGCTTCAGCCGGAGGAGCAGGTAACTGCAGTTATAAACATCAGAAAAGAAACAACTGACGGATATTTATTTATGGCTACAAAGAGGGGAATAGTTAAAAAGACTGCCCTTAGTGAATATGCAAATATAAGAAAGACAGGCTTGCAGGCTATTAATCTAAGAGAAGATGATGACCTCATAGAAGTAAAACTTACTAACAACGAAAACGATGTCTTCCTTATAACAAAGAACGGAATGTGCATTAGATTTAACGAAAAAGATGTACGTCCTACAGGCAGAGCTTCTATGGGTGTAATCGGTATGACTATAGACGACACCGATGAAATAGTGGCTATGCAGCTTGACGATCAGGGTGAACAGCTCCTTATAGTCTCTGAAAATGGACTTGGAAAGAGAACGGAAATAAAAGAATTTACCACCCAGCACCGTGGAGGAAAGGGTGTTAAATGCTACAAGATAGTGGAGAAGACAGGACTTGTAATAGGTGCTAAGTCAGTAAATGACAATAACGAGATTATGCTCATTACAAAGGCAGGCATCATTATCCGCATGGCAGTGGAAAGCATCTCAATACTTGGAAGAATTACATCAGGTGTTAAACTTATGAATGTAGACGGAGACAATGTAATTGCAAAAATTGCAAAGGTGCGTGAGGATGACAAGGCAGTTGAAGAAGACACAGAAGAAACTGAAATCAATGATAACTAAGATAGTAAAGTAATTAAACTTGAAAATGCTAAGTAAGGGATGAAACTCAGACTTAGCATTTTTAATAGAAATGAGGTTATATGTTATTTGAAGAAATTATGGAGAGATATAGTGACAAGAAGATAATAAGTCTTTGTAAGAAGCTAAATAAGAAGTGCTCATTTGGAAGTGGCGTGGACGCAGCTTATTTATGTGAACTTGCTTATAGGCTTTATGTTATGGGAGCTAAGGAAGATGCCTTAAAGGTTTGTGAATTTACTAATATAAATATTCCAAACAAAGTAAACTATAGAGTATGGGATTTTATTCTACTTATATGGGGGCTTGAGGCATATATATATAATGAAGATGGGAGAACCGAAGATAAGGAATACAGGGTATCACTGATGAAGAAAGTGTGGTCAACGCCAAAAAATGCTTCAGATACAAAAGAGAAAGCCTGGGCTTTTATGCAGAAGATATTTGCAAGAAAAACTTTTGAAGATGTTTGTGACATAAAGGAAATAGAAGAAGCTGAGGCAGAAGGCAATAAGAAATCAGCCAATGCTACGCGTCTAACTGCACTTTACAACATGATTGGATATGGGATAACAGGTTTTTGTCCGGAGTTAGTTAATAACAGGGATGAGCTTGAAGCAAAGATAAGGGAATACGTTATCTCTCTACAGTAAATTCTAATTTGTAGGGCTAAAATAAGTTGCAAAGTAGACGCAAAAACTGATAAATGTCCAGACTCGCTCCGGCATCCGCTTCGCTCCGCCTAACGCGCTCGCTTAGGCATTATCAGTTTTTGCTGTCATCTGTTACCTTACCACACAGTGACGCTCCGAATGATAACATTTCAGACTCGCTCCGGCATCCGCTTCGCTACGCCTAATGCGCTCGCTTAGAATTTATCATTCGTAGCTGGCACCGTAAATCTATACAAATAATAACTCGAATGCCAAATTAAAGACAGCCCCCCCCACCGGCCCCCATGTGGCTGATGCATTTGTTTGTTATCATTCATCAATTAAACAGCCGGAACTAATAATGCCTAAGCGAGCGCATTAGGTTTTTCGTCAACGGAACTATTCTTAAGCAGCATCTTACAGAAAAACCGGAGCGAGTCTGGACATTTATTAGTGGAGGCGTAACTTAGTCAACAAACAAACACATCAGCCCTACAAATTAGAATTTAGAAGAGAATATTAAAATATAACACTATATATAGGTAGAAATAAAACCATGACCACAAATTGTATTAAATGAGCAAACAATTAATAAAATTTTAAAAAAGCTGTTGACATTAACTTTCTCTTTTGATACACTTATATATGCATTCGCTTAGCGAGTGTATAAAACTTTATAGTTATATCGCATTGTTCGGTTTTTGGAGAAATACTCAAGAGGCCGAAGAGGCGCCCCTGCTAAGGGTGTAGGTCGCGCAAGCGGCGCGAGGGTTCGAATCCCTCTTTCTCCGTTCCTTTTTTCAAATTAAATTAAAAATAATTAAAAAAGGTGTTGACAGGAGCCAGACGATGTGATAGAATAACAAAGCTGAATTGCGAAAAGCAAATAAGCAATCAGAACCTTGATAACTAAATAGTGAGACAATCTTGAAAATTCAAACGAACGCGTATAAGTAGTAATACTTGTACACCTTTTAAAAAACAGTAAAAATTATTGACTTTAGCCGGTCAATAACGGAATAAGCAAGAGATGATAAATGTCAGCTTGTTCTGACGAAGGCAAACACTTTTTATGAGAGTTTGATCCTGGCTCAGGATGAACGCTGGCGGCGTGCCTAACACATGCAAGTCGAACGGAGATTACGGACGGAAGTTTTCGGATGGAAGACTGTAATTCTTAGTGGCGGACGGGTGAGTAACGCGTGGGCAACCTGCCCTATACAGGGGGATAGCAGCTGGAAACGGCTGGTAAGACCGCATAAGTCGGCGAGACCGCATGGTTTTGTCGGGAAATGAGCAATCAGGTATAGGATGGGCCCGCGTCCGATTAGCCAGTTGGCAGGGTAAAAGCCTACCAAAGCAACGATCGGTAGCCGGACTGAGAGGTCGGACGGCCACATTGGGACTGAGACACGGCCCAAACTCCTACGGGAGGCAGCAGTGGGGGATATTGCACAATGGAGGAAACTCTGATGCAGCGACGCCGCGTGAGTGAAGAAGTATTTCGGTATGTAAAGCTCTATCAGCAGGGAAGATGATGACGGTACCTGACTAAGAAGCCCCGGCTAACTACGTGCCAGCAGCCGCGGTAATACGTAGGGGGCAAGCGTTATCCGGATTTACTGGGTGTAAAGGGAGCGCAGGCGGTTTGGCAAGTTGAGAGTGGAAGCAGGGGGCTCAACCCCCTGACTGCTCCCAAAACTGTTAAACTTGAGTATGGGAGAGGCAGGCGGAATTCCTAGTGTAGCGGTGAAATGCTTAGATATTAGGAAGAACACCGGTGGCGAAGGCGGCCTGCTGGACCAAAACTGACGCTGAGGCTCGAAAGCGTGGGTAGCAAACAGGATTAGATACCCTGGTAGTCCACGCTGTAAACGATGAATACTAGGTGCTGGGAGGCATAAGCCTTTCGGTGCCGTCGCAAACGCATTAAGTATTCCACCTGGGGAGTACGTTCGCAAGAATGAAACTCAAAGGAATTGACGGGGACCCGCACAAGCGGTGGAGCATGTGGTTTAATTCGACGCAACGCGAAGAACCTTACCCGGTCTTGAGATCCTCCTGAATACGGGGTAATGCCTGTAGTCCTTCGGGACAGGAGAGACAGGTGGTGCATGGTTGTCGTCAGCTCGTGTCGTGAGATGTTGGGTTAAGTCCCGCAACGAGCGCAACCCCTATTTTTAGTAGCCAGCGGTTAGGCCGGGCACTCTAGAAAGACTGCCGAGGATAACTCGGAGGAAGGCGGGGATGACGTCAAATCATCATGCCCCTTATGACCGGGGCTACACACGTGCTACAATGGCAGTTACAGAGGGAAGCGAAGGCGTGAGCCGGAGCGAATCTCAGAAAGGCTGCCTCAGTTCGGATTGTAGTCTGCAACTCGACTACATGAAGCTGGAATCGCTAGTAATCGCGAATCAGAATGTCGCGGTGAATACGTTCCCGGGTCTTGTACACACCGCCCGTCACACCATGGGAGTCGGAAATGCCCGAAGTCAGTGGCCTAACCGCAAGGGAGGAGCTGCCGAAGGCAGGTCTGGTGACTGGGGTGAAGTCGTAACAAGGTAGCCGTATCGGAAGGTGCGGCTGGATCACCTCCTTTCTAAGGAAGAAGAAGTAAAGATTGTCTTACTGTCTAGTTATCAATGATAACTTTATATTTCTAGTGGCGATGCGTCTAGGGGTCACACCCGTTCTCATCCCGAACACGAAGGTTAAGGCCTAGGCGGCCGATGGTACTGCACTGGAGACGGTGTGGGAGAGTAGGTGGCTGCTAGATTTATGGGGGTATAGCTCAGTTGGGAGAGCACCTGCCTTGCAAGCAGGGGGTCAAGGGTTCGAATCCCTTTATCTCCACTCAGGATAACATCCTGAAATGTACCTTGAAAACTGCATACCGAACAAATATTTATGCAAGTATAGCTTTTGATGATTTATTCATTAAGGGATATACAGCTAGATATGAAACAACATCGAGAAATTGAATTTCTGATTAGCACAAGTTGAAAAACAAGTGTGATTTAGAATTCAATAAAACAATGTATTTATTAAAAAGATTTTATAACAGTACGCTAGCTGTTATAGAATCATTAAGAGAACCATAATGAGTTATCTAAAATACCGTTGAGATGGGTCACTCGCAGAAATGCGAAACGAATAATCTCAACTAAGGTCAAGTTACAAAGGGCGCAGGGCGGATGCCTTGGCACCAGGAGCCGAAGAAGGACGTGATAAGCTGCGAAAAGCTGCGGGGAGGAGCAAATATCCATTGATCCGCAGGTATCCGAATGGGGAAACCCGGCAGAAAGAACTTCTGTCACCGTATGATGAATCCATAGTCATACGGAGGGAACCCGGCGAACTGAAACATCTAAGTAGCCGGAGGAAGAGGAAGAAACATCGAATCCCTAAGTAGTGGCGAGCGAAAGGGGACGAAGCCCAAACCAAGGATTTATCCTTGGGGTTGAGGACCACGTACGAAGAAGCAGTAGGTAGCAGAACGGTTTTGGGAAAGCCGGCCATAGAGAGTGAAAGCCTCGTATGCGAAACAGACTGTGATTCAGTGGTATCCGGAGTACTACGGGACACGAGAAACCCCGTAGGAAGCAGGGGGGACCACCCCCCAAGGCGAAATACTACCTGGTGACCGATAGAGTATAGTACCGTGAGGGAAAGGTGAAAAGAACCCCGGGAGGGGAGTGAAAGAGAACCTGAAACCCTGTGTCTACAAGCTGCGGAAGAGCGACTAACGCTCGACCGTGTACTTTTTGTAGAACGGTCCGGCGAGTTGCCGTTGCTGGCAGGTTAAGTACTTAAGGTACGGAGCCGAAGGGAAACCAAGTCTTAATAGGGCGGTAAGTCAGTAACGGCAGACCCGAAACCGGGTGACCTACCCATGGCCAGGATGAAGTCTGCGTAAAAGTGGATGGAGGTCCGAACACACGTCTGTTGAAAAAGGCGGTGATGAGCTGTGGGTAGCGGAGAAATTCCAATCGAACTCGGAGATAGCTGGTTCTCCCCGAAATAGCTTTAGGGCTAGCCTCGGTATAGTCTAATGGAGGTAGAGCACTGAATCGCTGCGGGGGCGTCAAAGTCTACCAATGCGTATCAAACTCCGAATGCCATATAGATGTTTACCGGGAGTCAGACTGTATGAGATAAGTCGGACAGTCAAAAGGGAAACAGCCCAGACCATCTGCTAAGGTCCCAAAGTGTATGTTAAGTGGTAAAGGATGTGGGGTTTCGAAGACAACTAGGATGTTGGCTCAGAAGCAGCCATTCATTCAAAGAGTGCGTAATAGCTCACTAGTCGAGAGGTCCTGCGCCGAAAATGTCCGGGGCTGAAACATAACACCGAAGCAATGGAATATACCGTAAGGTATGTTGGTAGGGGAGCATTGATAACACGAAGAAGCGGTACCGTAAGGAGCCGTGGAGAGTTATCAAGAGAGAATGCCGGAATGAGTAGCGAGATGAAGGTGAGAATCCTTCAGGCCGTATATCCAAGGTTTCCAGGGTAAAGCTGATCTTCCCTGGGGAAGTCGGGACCTAAGCTCAGGCTGAGAAGCGTAGGCGATGGACAACTGGTTGATATTCCAGTACCTCTGGCTATCAGAAATGTGGGGACACGGAGATTCAGGGAGTGCCTGTAAAGGATTCAGGTGCAAGCATGGTTTATGCCGGGCAGGCAAATCCGTCCGGGTAAGTGGACTGTGTGATGCGGACCGAAATATAAGTAGGGAAGCTCCTGGGAGAGCCGTCGAGAAAAGCCGCTATTGTGTAGTCAGAGCCCGTACCGTAAACCGACACAGGTGGATGGGGAGAGTATCCCAAGGCCGGCGGGAGAAGCATTGTTAAGGAACTCGGCAAAATGGCCCCGTAAGTTCGCGATAAGGGGTGCCTGTAGAGATACAGGCCGCAGAGAATAGGCTCAAGCAACTGTTTAGCAAAAACACAGGTCTATGCGAAACCGTAAGGTGATGTATATGGGCTGACGCCTGCCCGGTGCTGGAAGGTTACGGGGAGTGCTTAGGAGTAATCCGAAGGTACGAACTTAAGCCCCAGTAAACGGCGGCCGTAACTATAACGGTCCTAAGGTAGCGAAATTCCTTGTCGGGTAAGTTCCGACCCGCACGAAAGGCGTAATGATTTGAGCGCTGTCTCAACAATGCACCCGGTGAAATTGAAGTACCAGTGAAGATGCTGGTTACCTGCGCCAAGACGGAAAGACCCCATGGAGCTTTACTCCATCTTGGTACTGGGATTAGATATATGATGTACAGGATAGGTGGGAGACTAAGAAGCAGGGACGCCAGTTTCTGCGGAGTCAATGTTGGGATACCACCCTTCGTGTATCTGGTTTCTAACCTTTGCCCGTTATCCGGGCAGGGGACAATGCCAGGAGGGGAGTTTGACTGGGGCGGTCGCCTCCGAAAGTGTATCGGAGGCGCTCAAAGGTTCCCTCAGAATGGTTGGAAACCATTCGCAGAGTGTAAAGGCAGAAGGGAGCTTGACTGCGACACCGACGGGTGGAGCAGGTACGAAAGTAGGACTTAGTGATCCGGTGGTATGTAAGTGGGAATGCCATCGCTCAACGGATAAAAGCTACCCTGGGGATAACAGGCTTATCACTCCCAAGAGTTCACATCGACGGAGTGGTTTGGCACCTCGATGTCGGCTCATCGCATCCTGGGGCTGTAGTAGGTCCCAAGGGTTGGGCTGTTCGCCCATTAAAGCGGTACGCGAGCTGGGTTCAGAACGTCGTGAGACAGTTCGGTCCCTATCTGGCGCAGGCGCAGGATATTTGAGGAGAGCCGTCCTTAGTACGAGAGGACCGGGATGGACGAACCGCTGGTAGACCAGTTGCAGTGCCAGCTGCACGGCTGGGAAGCCAAGTTTGGCAGGGATAAACGCTGAAGGCATCTAAGCGTGAAGCCCCCTCCAAGATAAGATATCCCATAGCGTAGGCTAATAAGACCCCTTAGAGAGTATGAGGTTGATAGGTCAGTGGTGTAAGCGGAGTAATCCGTGTGCCTTCTGATACTAATAGGTCGAAGGCTTGACCAAAGAAAAGGAAAGATGTTGATTCGGTTGCAGTTTTCAAGGTATATTAGTTGGCCCAATGGCTCAGTTGGTTAGAGCGCTGCCCTGTCACGGCAGAGGTCGCGGGTTCGAGTCCCGCTTGGGTCGTTAATATCTTCGGATATTATTTATGGGGTCTTAGCTCAGCTGGGAGAGCATCTGCCTTACAAGCAGAGGGTCACAGGTTCGAGCCCTGTAGGCCCCATTTACTTTAATCACATATTAGATATGCCGATGTGGCTCAATTGGCAGAGCAGCTGATTTGTAATCAGCAGGTTATCGGTTCGAGTCCGATCATCGGCTTTTTTGGGTGGATTCCCGAGTGGCCAAAGGGAGCAGACTGTAACTCTGTTAGCATAGCTTTCGAAGGTTCGAATCCTTCTCCACCCACTTTAGAAAATAGTAGGACAGTGCAATATTCCAAGATATTTTCTAAACTTAATATCGCGGGGTGGAGCAGTCTGGAAGCTCGTCGGGCTCATAACCCGAAGGTCATAGGTTCAAATCCTGTCCCCGCAATTTTTTGCCCAGATAGCTCAGTCGGTAGAGCAAGGGACTGAAAATCCCTGTGTCGCTGGTTCGATTCCGGCTCTGGGCATTTTGTCTTGTAAAGACGTTAATTTAATATGGGACATTAGCTCAGCCGGTAGAGCACTTGACTTTTAATCAAGGTGTCGGGGGTTCGATTCCCCCATGTCTCAGAAGATAAAAAAGGCTTAAACTCGGTAGTTTCAAGGGTTTGAGCCTTTTTGTTATTTTTGCTTTCTGCCCTGATTTTGATGATTTTGGCGAAAATAAAAGTATCATTTTCGTATCAAAGTATCATTTTCGTATCATGAGAAGATTAAAAATCTAATGCCTTACCCACTATATCTTGTGTCTGTTCCCTCTCCTCAATAACATGATTATAAACCTCTATTACCATCTTATCAGTGTCGCCTAAGAGCCTTGCTATCTTAGGGATAGATATCTCAGGAATCATATAACAGAGGCTTGCGCAGTAGTTATGTCTGAATATATGAGCTGTAAGCCCGTCAATTGGTTCTTTGCTTGCTTTCTGCATAGCCTTAACAATCCTTGCCCACTTCCTCGTATACATCGACTTGGTAATATATGACTTGCGCCCGGATGGGAAAAGTATATCCGTATCTATAGAGGCAATGTATTCAGCTATAAAGTCATATATCTTATCGGGTATTGGAACTGTACGGTGTCCATGCACTGTCTTAGGTGCCTTAACGAAGGTTTCTGTATCAGTAAAAGCCAATGCCTTATTTACCGTTAGCTCGTGCGTTTCAAGGTTTATATCTGACTTGGTAAGGGCTAAAGCCTCTGCTCGTCTAAGGCCACAGCCATATAGGATATATATAAAGGCTTTATCATGTGGCTTGAAATCCGCAGTAAATACAGCGGTCTTTTCTGCCTCGGTAAGAGCTCTTTTCTTTGGTGCAGTATACTTTACTTTCGCAGAGGTGTCGTCAAATATATTAGATATCAAGGATGCAGGAAGAAGCCTATCCCTGACAGCACTTTTAATAATCTGCTTAAATGTCATGGCGGCCTGCTGTCTTGTCCGGTCGCCATCGATGTTGTTAATCATAAAAAAGTAATGTCGCCGGTTAACTTCTGATATATTACATCCAATGCAGGCAAGGTGCTTATTTATGATGTTTTTATACATTGCAATAGTATTTATAGCAGTTCTTGATTTGTAAAGTTCTAACCATTGATTTGCGTAGTCTAAAAAAGTGAGGTTGGAAGTTTGTATATATTCACGTTCCCTAAGTTTGTTGTTATGCTCTACGACCAGTTTTTCAAGTGCTGCACTGCTTATTTTAGACCTCAAAATAATACGGCGCTTTTTGCCATTTACATATGTACCATCCCAAATTGAAGTCTGAAAATATCCGTTAGCTTGTCTAACATATTTAGCTTTTGCCATATTATACCTACTTTCTTTAAAAAAGAGCATAAAAAATAAGCCTACACAAATTAAAAGGCTTATGGTATAATATATTTGCGTGATACTATAAGCCTTTGAGTCGCTCAGTGTTCCAGCACTGGCGGCTCTTTGTTTTTGAGTAGTAATATAAAATAATTATGCTCAATCCTTCTTATTGAACTGTCAAATGATGGTTTACAGTTGAATGGTTGTCAACTAATGGTTTACAACCACTTTTTAGGCATTTTTAGACTTTATTGATATGGAATCCCCATCAAAGAAAAGGCAGGCTTCTTTGTTGTTTTCGTTAAATCCCATTGTTTCAATCCAAGAAAGAGGGAGAGTGATTTTAGTGCCCATCCGTCCTTGTCCATTGCGATTGAAATGGATATTACTTATTTTTTCAGCAGTCTGAACCGTTTCCCCCATTTCCCATAATTCGTATTCGGTAACATCTACCTCATCGTTCCAACATACTGCACATCCTCCACAGTCAACCTTTGCCTGTTTGAAGAGATAAGGATTATCTTCCAGTTCTTTGAACGGCTCATAGTGGGACATAGCTTTTTTAACATCATATATTTTTCGTATGCCATTTGTAAAAAGTACATCCAGCTTCAAATTATCAAGAGGTTTAACTTCTTTTACTTTTATATTCATGAGCATCCTCCAGTAAAGGCTACCCCCTTTATTCAAGGGGCGGTAGCTTTTGTAATTGTTTTTTATTCCACATTTCCATTAGTTCAGCTTTGTAATTGCCTGCCCATTCAACTATTAGTGATTGAGCTTTTTTAGGAAGGTCACCTTCAAGCATTTTTAGAGTTTCAATTTCAAAAATACCATTATGTTCACCATATACAGCGTGGAAATGTGGTGGATTGTGTTCTCTTAGAAAAAATATTTTAATGACAATTCCATAAAATCTTGTAACTTCAGGCATAGTATCAACTCCTTTCTATAAGAATATTATAACGCAGTCGTACGACTAAGTCAATAGAAAATTCAGAATTCTTAAAGGGTTTATCGTAAAGCATAAATTTATCCTAAACAAAAGCAAAAGAGCCTTGCTGTAAAATCACAACAAGACTCTTTGCTGGACAAGAACTTAATCTGCGTCCACTCACTCGGTATGTTGTGATTATAAATTATTTATAAGCTTATGTCAATTCGCGGGTCTCCATTCATAACTATGAGATAACAGGCATAGCGTGATAACACAATATCTTGTATTTTTCTGTCGGCAACACCAAGATGTACTATTTTGTTGACGTCAACAAAATTATAAGATTAAGAGCCTCACGTATTGAAGCAAAGGCATCGTTTTGCCAACAATGGCAAAATGTTCCTGTACATCAATGTTGCTGTTATGATATGCCTCTATAGCTTTATCTATTTTAGTTCTTGTACAGCTTAATATATTGTGCTATACTATACATGCTTTGTTAATTCGGGTTGTCCTTACTCAGGTAGGTGACAGCCCACTTTTTATTTAGATAAAACTACAAATTCAATATTACAGCCATAGTAACGGCCATCGCCACCAGTTACAACCCATTTAGTTACCTTGAGTGGACAGCCGGGATACTTCTTTGCCAATTTTGCTGATAGTTCTTTTTTTAGATATCCGATGTCTACTCCATCATCTCTAACTACTAAATAGGCAGGCTCTCCGTCATATTCTGTATATTCAATATTTATACGGTCTTTTCTAAAAGGCATCGAAAGACCATGTAAAATATCTTGGCGGGAGCAATCAGCAAGTCTTATACAAGGATATGATGAGCCTACAACTCTAGTATGCATTCTCACTACTTCAGTATATCCTTCCATTTCAAAAGTTTGAGCAGAGCTTACAGCCTCGTTAGGGTTATATTTGATTGCTGCTATGATGTCAATAATCCATCCAATTCCTAAAAGTCCGGCTGTAAAAAGATAAATTACTCCTAAAAAATATTGTTTTCGATAAAATCTATAAGCGCCCAATGGCCCTAAAAAAACAGCAAATAAAACACCAGTTATATCCATATCCCCTCCTTAAAATTTCCCTCTAAGCTCTACCACTTTCCCTATTATCCTAACAGGCTTTCCGTCTATTTCATCTTTTTTAAGATATATAGGATCGTATAGTGGATTGAGCGATATAAGAGCTATGCCATCATTATACTTCTGCAACCTTTTACATACAGCATCATCACCATTAATTGCAGCTATAACAATATCGCCATTCTCAGCATCATCTTGCTGGCGAACTATGACTACATCATTATTGCAGATTCTAGGCGTCATGCTGTCGCCTTGTATCTTAAGAGCAAAGTATTCGCCATGCTTAGCCATATCCTCAGTAATCTCTTCATAATCAAGGATATCCTCAATCATTTCAATTGGAACCCCTGCGGCAACTCTGCCAAGGACAGGGATTTTAACTCCTTTTTTCTTAGGCTCTTCTTTGACTTCATCCCAGCCCATAAGATAAGACGGAGTAGTTTGCAGTGCAGAAGCTAATACCTCTAATTTATCTAGTGGCAGATTTTTAATCGCGCCAGTTTCGTATCTTTGCAATGTAGATTTACTCATATTAGTTTTATCTGCCAAATCTTGAAACGAATATTCCAGCTCAAGACGACGCTTTTTAATTCTTTTTACTATATTATTGACCTCTTCCATAACTAACCTCCTTGACTAGATTATATAACTAATATATCAAATATGCAACATTTATTTTTGAAAAATAAAAAAATAGTTGCAAAAATGGGTTGACAAGAAAAAAGCGGAGTGGTATTATTAAACTATCCCAAATACGCAACGAAAGGATGTGAGGAAAATGGCATACGATAAGCTAAAAGGAAGAATGGTAGAAAAGAAAGTAACACAAGGTGAAATGGCTAAGAGACTAAATGTAAGCGTATCCACGCTAAACGCTAAGTTAAATAAAAAGCGTGAGTTTACAGTCAATGAGGTTATTGTTGTGTGCAAGGCTCTAGATATAAATAATCCTAGCGAATATTTTTTTGTCGCATAAATCCCAAATACGCAACGAATACCAGATAAAAGGAGGCGATAGATATTAAAACATACAAAGAAACCAAGGCAGCAGTTAAAAGGTATAGAAGTTAGGAGGAGAGATGGAAGATAAAGAACAGAGAAAAAGAGAGACTATGGAAGCACTCAGCAATGAAAGGATGTACATCTTGTTAAAGCATAACAGGGAAATGCTGCTTGAATTAAAAAACCTTTATCCCAATGAAGATGAACTATTTGAAAGTTATAAAACATTGGGAAAGGCTTTTGATGAGGCTATTATGGCAGAGATTAGATACAGGAACAAAATTATAGAACCTCAATTAGTCAGCATTACGGACTTGGCAGGAAAGATTACTGAAAAACTTGTAGATATTAGCGAAGGGTTGAGCGAGGCAATAAACGGAGCAATAGAAAGAAATAGGAAGGAGATAGAAGATGTACATAATGTCTAAAGATGGCTTGTCTTTAATCAATATGGACAAAGTCGAAACCATTTATATTAAAGAGAGAACAAAGGCAATTAGTGCCACATTTCCAAATGGAGGAGGGTGTCACCTTGCAGGATATGAAAAACTTGAAAATACCAAATTTGCGTTAGAAGCATTATATAGTGCGATTACTGCAAATGATACTATTTTTCGCTTTCCACATGAGACGGACTTAGATACTGCGAAACAACACAGAGAGCATGTAAAGACAAAGAAGACAAGACACGGAGGAAGTTAATGGAAGATTTTAGTGCTGAAGCGTATAGGAAAAAACTAAAAGAAAATGGTGTATTCCATACAGACAGCAGGCTTGCGGAAATTATGAAAAACTATGGGAAGAAGAACCCCAAGAATGTATATGATCCTACCTGTGGAGTTGGCAGCCTGCTTAGTGCATTTGATGACGACATTCCAAAGTATGGGCAGGAATTAGAAGAAAGCTACTTAAACGAGGCAAAGAAAAGCTTAAGGAACTTTACGGGGGCATTAGGCAACACCCTTACAACTCCGGCATTTATGGATATAAGGTTTGACCTAATAGTTGCCAATTATCCATTTTCCGTTAAGTGGGAGCCAGCAGAAGATGACATAAGATTCAAAGACTGGTGTACGGTACCCCCACCATCCAAGGCAGATTTTGCCTTCATAATGCACATGATGTATCTGCTTGCAGATGATGGTATATGTGTGTGTTTAAGTTTTCCGGGCATTCTATACAGAGGTGCAAGAGAAGGGAAGATAAGGGCGGAGTTGGTAGCAAGAGGCTATGTAAAAAAGGTTATACAGATACCGGGCGGTTATTTCAAAGATACTAACATAGCAACATCATTGCTTATTTTGTCAAAGGCTCCAACTGATGGATTTGTTGAGTTTGAAGACCTACAGCTTAACAAATCAATAAGGGCTTCACTGGATGAGATAAAAGGAAATGATTTCAACCTTGCGGTGTCTAACTACATTTTTGAAGATATCCAAAAAGAATGTATTGATCCAGTTATAAATTCAAATGAATGTAAGCATCTGTTTTTAAAGAACCTAAAGGACTCACTTGAGTTCTACCGCATTGATGCAGAATTACAGTCCGATGTACTAGGGCGAAAAGAAGCAAAGAATGATTTTTTTAAGCTTTGCGATGATGCTGTAAATGTCATTAAAAAATTTGCGTTGGAAATAGTGAAAACTGGTTAATGCTGTTAGAAAGGAGAGCGGATGACAGAGCTAAAAACATTTAGTAATTCAGAATTTGGGAATGTAAGAGTTATTGAGGTTGATAATGAGCCTTGGTTTGTCGGTAAAGATGTTGCTGAGATATTAGGGTATGCTGAAACCGCAAACATGAGAAAACTTTTAGATGAGACGGAATACAAAGAGATAGACCCTCAAAATCGCTTGTTTACTGGGTTCGTCCAAAATGGAATGAGCTTAGAACCCAACAAAAATATTAGGAGAATGCTTTTAGTAAATGAGAGTGGTTTATATCAAGCAATATTTGGAAGTACTTTAGAAGGTGCCAAGAAGTTCAAAAAGTGGGTTACAGGGGAAGTGCTTCCAACTATAAGAAAGCATGGGGCATATATGACGGATAGCACACTTGAAGAAGCTCTTGCAAATCCGGACTTCGGTATAAAACTTCTAACGAAGCTGAAAGAAGAAAAGGAAGCAAGAAAGAAACTTGAAGCAAAGGTTGAAGAGGATAAACCAAAGGTTATATTTGCCGATGCAGTAAGCTCAAGCAACACCTCCATACTTATAGGTGACCTTGCTAAGATACTTAAGCAGAATGGCTACAATACAGGACAGCAAAGACTTTTTGAAATCTTAAGAAGCAAAGGCTTTTTAATGAAGTCAGGGACAAGCAGGAACATGCCGACACAAAAGGCTATGGAGATGAAGCTTTTTGAAGTCAAAGAAACCACAATAAATAATCCAGATGGAAGTATAAGGATAACCAAGACTACAAAGGTTACTGGCATAGGACAGAGATACTTTATCAACTATTTTCTTAAGAGACTAACCTATTAAGGATGTGAAAAAGGGGGTAGACACAATCTACACCCTTACAAGAGGAGGTAACTATGGGATATGTATTGGAGGGAGTAAAAATCGTATTTGTCACATTACCAATAATATTGATGGTGTGGGCATTTGCTAAAGTCAGCAAAGAGATGAAAGAGGAATTAGAAGGATAAGGCAACTAAAGGGAAAGGAGGACAGGCATGCCATATTTTAAGATATGCCCCGGCTGTGGAGGTAATTTAGATCCGGGCGAGAAGTGCAACTGCCAAGAAAGGCACGAAAAAAGAGGAATAAAGTTTACGGATACAAAGAAAGGAGAAAGTCATGAACTATCCTGCCAAAGTCATGTCAATGAAGGCACTCGTAAAAATGGGAATCTCAGAATCTTTTCTGCGAAGAGCATATGTGGATAAGAGTACACAGATAGCATGGAGGGCAGACCCCACTAGAGCTAACAGCAAAATAATGTTTGATACTGAAGCCTTAGAGTTGTACCGCTTAAAGCAAATAGCCTTTGAGAAAAAGATGCTTGCCACCATGACATAAAAAAAGAGGCGGATAGGAAGACCGCCTCTAAGTTGGAACGTAGTTTAATATCCTGCATGATTATTATACTACGTTTCGGCAAAAAAGTAAAGAAAAAAGTTTGAAAAACCGCGTAATTATACGCTTTTAGCACTTGTTCAAACTATTAACTTTACGACTATATTTAAAGAAATGGGGTATAAAGTCATGCCATATTATAAAACTGAAATAGAAGCAGGAAAAACTATAGAAGTTATAAAAAGTCATACCAGGAGTTTAAATGATCATAGACCTAGAGAGGGCAGGGAAAAGATTACTCCTGAGGATATGAAAAAAATAAATAGGATTAATACTGAGGCGAGATTAGCAAGGCTTATAAATGCTAACTTCGGATATGGAGATTATCACTTAGTCCTTACTTACAGAAAAGATTTAAGGCCAAGTCCGGAAGAAGCCAAAAAAAGATTGGCTAAGTTTTTAAGAGTCCTTAGAAGAGAGTATAAAAAATACAAGGAAGAGCTTAAATATATCTGCGTGACTGAGTATTTAAACACAGCTATCCACCACCACCTAATCATAAATGGTATAGAGGCTAATATAAATAAGATAGTCAGGGATTGTTGGGAATGGGGTAGCCCTCACTTTACCCCTTTAGATGATACGGGCCAGTATAGAGAGCTGGCAGCGTATTTTATAAAAGAGACATCCAAGACTTACAAGGCAAATGATGGAGGGGCTAAACAGCATTATACCTGTAGCAGGAATTTAATCAAGCCGGTAAAGAAGACTACCATCATCAAGTCAATAAATTGGCTGGATATACCTAAACCTAAAAAGGGATATTACATAGATAAAGATACAGTTTATAACGGAATCAATCCTTTTACGGGTGCACCTATCCAAAAGTATACGATGGTTAAGCTCCCGGAGATAAAGGGCAAAAGTGGATAAAACTGTTCAAAGTCTGAAAGACGCATAAATGCTAAACGAATCAAAGATATGCAAGTCATTCTACATTTTATATAAAAGTCTGTCTCGATTAAAGTTTAATAAGGTTTGAGGGCATTTTTAGGCAGTTCAAAAATGTTCAAAAACTCGGAAAGGTGCATAAACCTTAATCGGGAGAAAGATTTTAAGAAATAAAGAAAAATACAAAAAGTCTGCCCCGATTAGCATTTAATAGGGTTTGCGGAAAGTAGGCATGTTGAAAAAGCACTAAAAAACTTCTGAAAGGTGCATAAACGCTAAACGAACCAAAGATTTGCGACACATTCTACAATTTATCAAAAAAGCCGTTTCGATCAGCGTTTAATAGGGTTTGCAGACTTATCCACAATGAACACATTAGTTCAAAACCTTAATAAATGTGATAAACGCTAGACGAAGGAAAGATTTAAGGAGGGAAAAAACATGAATCTAAGAGTTATCGCATTACTAATTATCCTGTCGCTAACTATCAGGGGTAAGCCTATAGAGGAATCTATACAGGCGGTGAAGATAAGCCCTGTAATGCCTGACAAAGCAAAGCAAGCTAAAGTAAAGAGGGCTAAGCCTAAGAAAGCCAAGCTAAAGGCAGCAGATAAAAAGGCTGTGGATTTTATGAACTCTTCCTTAGGGGAGTGGATAATAGAATACTCTGCTAGTAAAGGCATAGATCCTTTTCTAATACTTGCGATAGCAGAAAGAGAAAGCGGATTGAATCCTAATGCAGTAGGAGACAATGGAGCAAGTATAGGCTTAATGCAGATACAACCAAGGTGGAGCTGGGGAAGGATGAAGATGCTTGGAGTGGATGACCTAAGAGAGCCAAGAGGCTGCGTAAAGGTAGCAATAGATATATTACTGGAATACAAAGAAAAAGATAGCGACCTTTACTTTGTGCTTATGGCATGTAACGGAGGTGTGGCATACGCAAAAAGGAACATAAATACTCCTAGCGACTACGCTCTTAAAGTATCTGAGCGTGCGGCTGAGTTAAGCAGATTGTACGAGGTGGCAGAATGAAAATTAAAGTAATCACCAGTCTAGACCACAAGGGCAATCCCAAAGGTAGCGGAACGGCTAAAGCTCTGATTATCTATGTGGATGAACAGGGAGAACGGCATGAGAAGGAGATTAAGACAGATATAGATAATGACACGAGGAACGCACTTGCATTAAAGCTAAGCGTAGAGGTCCTAAAGGCTCTTATAAAACCTTGTGAAGTAGAGCTTAGCCTTAACTGTAAATATATCAAGAACTGTATCAATAATGGTTGGTTAACAAGTTGGCAGCAGTCAGGGTGGAAGAAGTCAGATGGCAAGCCTCCTGCAAATGTGGAGCTGTGGAAGCTGCTTGATATGTCCTTGAAATTGCATAATGTCAAATTCATAGGAGGTAGTGATGGAAATCTGTGAAGTAAAGGGTTGTAATCAGCCAGGGCAAAGGCACCATATCGTGTTTAGGTCTCAGGGAGGGCTTGATTTTAAGTTAAATTATAAATACCTATGTCCCGAACACCATACAGGAAATGAAAGCCCACACAAAAAGAAAGAGATTGACTTAAGGTACAAAAGGGAAATGCAGATGGAGTTGTTGGCATTATTCTTTGAAGATACCTATACCCTTTCTCAGATAATAGACCTTATAGGCGAGGATAAAAAGAAACTTGAAAAGAAATTCCGAAAAGTGCCCAATGTTGCAGGCCTCTATAAGCGTGAAGACATTGTAAGGGCATTGATGGGAGACAGAACATATTAAGGAGGAGTTATGTTATACGGCTATGTATGCAGCCCTTACAGAGGGAATATATTTAAGCGAATCAGGAATAAGAGATATGCAAGACATCTAACTAAGCTAATGGTTGATTTTGAAACTATTCCAATCACACCACACCTGTATCTTACTGCAGTCCTTAAGGACAGCAATCCGGAAGAGCGGAAAAAAGGAACTGGATTAAGCCTTGAGCTCTTAAAGATGTGTGATGTGGTGCTTGTTGGCACAAAGTACGGAATCAGCGAAGGTATGGCAGCAGAGATAAAACTGGCTGAGAAGATGGGAATTAAGATTTTATACATATTGGAATAATGGAGGATATGAAAATGGATAGAGCAGTCAATATTATAACTTATGCAGGAGTGCTATTACTCACACTGGGAGCATTAACAGCGATATGGGGTGGCTTAGTAGGGCTTAAGATAGCGGGAAGTGGAGCAGTCCTTATATTTACAGCTATGGCATTATCTTATTGTAACGAAGAGATAAAGCTTGAAAAAGAAGAGTAGGGTAATTCAAGGAGGGATTAGATATGACACTTGAAGAGATTTTGAAAAGGCTTAGGCGGATGAACTCATTTTTAGAGCTATCTGATGAAATGATAATTAGTTATGCGGGAGAGTCTGCAAGAGGCTATGAACGCGCCGTAAAGATTGGAAAAACTTGTGCAGACTTGACGGAGCTTATCAAAGAGTTAAAAGCTGAGGGATTGTCTGAGAGTAATACTGTGTGCGTTGAGTAAGGGAAGGAGAGAAGATGTCAAAAAAGTCTAAAAATCTGATAAGCAGAGATAAATACAAAGAGATAAAGAGAATGGACCATACTAGCATGAGTGAGTTCTACACGAAAGTATGGCAGGAAGGCTTTGATAACGGAGTAAAGGCAGGTAACGACAATAGGGAGGCAGCAGTTACCCCGGAGGATATACGAGAAGTGATAAAAGATGTAAAGGGCATAGGCGAGGTTAAACTTAAGGCAATAATGGAGCAGATAGGCACATTGTACAAGTAAAGGAGTGAAAAAGAATGAATAAATATTCTCAGGAGATAAGCTTTGAAGGTGAAGTTTTTTCAGAACTAAGAGCAGGTGCAAATGTTATTCTACGAGACTTACTGGAATCTATGATGAAAAAAGGAAGTAAGGCAGGATGTATGACAATTAAGGTAGATGTTGAGCTTGTAGATGATGCATCTGTAGGGACAGTAAGCATAACACCGGAGTTTACCTACAAAATAAGTTCCGCAATGCACTTAAAGAGCGAAATCAAAGGCAAGAAAAACTGTGGAGGCTGTGAAATGGTATGGGATGATGGCGCAGAGCAATATATATTGATGCCTATAACCGGTACAGCACAAAGGACAATATTTGATGGTAACGAAGAAGAATAATTAAGGAGGTTGAGATGGCAGTTGTTGAGATAAAAATTGAAAATTTAAAGATACACCCTAAGAATGTAAGGCAAAAATACGAGGGTATAGAGGAACTGGCACAGAGTATAAAAAAGAATGGCATCATGCAGAATTTAACTGTTGTGCCTGATAAAGAGGAAGAAGGCAAGTATTTGGTTGTAATCGGCAACCGAAGGCTAACGGCTGCAAGAGAGGCAGGACTTGAGACTGCTCCTTGTGTGGTAGTAGAAGATATGGCCGAAAAAGAGCAGATTATAACCATGCTTATGGAGAATATGAACCGTAAAGACCTTACAGTCTATGAAGAATCAGAAGCCATGCAGATGTGCTTTGAGGACTTCGGTCTGAAGGTAGAGGATATAGAGGAAAAAACAGGACTTTCAAAGACAACCATCAACCACAGGCTTAATATTGCTAAGCTCGACAAGGAGACACTTGTAGAAAAAGTAGAAGATAAAGAGTTCCAGCTATCACTTTCAGACCTGTATGCCCTTGAAAAGGTTAAGGATGTAAATACAAGGAATAAGATTCTAAAAGAGGCTTGGGACTCAAAAGACCTTGCCAACAAAGCAAGGCAAGCAGCAAGGGAAGAAATACGGGAAAAGAATAAGGGAAAGCTGATAGCGGAATGCGAAAAGCTGGGAATAAATAAAGCCCCTGACGGAGTAAATTATTATTCTAATGGCTGGTTACAGATTAAACACATTAGCCTAGATTCCGACGAAGCTGAAATAGGGATAAAGCATACAGAAGGACTGTATTATGTAGTTTCATACACTAGCCTTGACATAATAAAAAAAGAGAAAAAGCAAAAGGAAGAGAAAGAAATTGATCTTCGCCAAGAAGAAATCAAAGAGAAAAGGGCAAAAATAAAGGCAAAGTACGAAGAAATGCACAAGGATATGGAGGACTTTGTTAGAAATATCCTAGAGGGTAAAGTGGAACCTCCTGATAATGCTGAGTATATAGGTAAGCTGACATGGGAATTTATCCTTAAATACAGGGTAGCAGTTTTAGAGTGCAATTTGACAAGTGTCTTAATAGGTGCGCAAGCATATAAAAATGCAGATGAAGAAGAGAAAAAGAAAGCCACAGAGAGAGCAACGGCATTGCCAATTCTATACCAAATGACAGCGGTAGCATTCAGCAGTTTAGAATATTTAACGCTTGTTGGGTATTACGGAGTGTTGTACAACGAGGCAGCAGGAGAGAAGCTTAATGCAATGCATTACATTCTTAGCAACTTTGGATTTTCCTTTGCAGATGAGGAAAGTTATAAACTTATGAACGGAGAGCATGAGCTTTATGAGAAGGAGGGGAATTGAGCAGACCGGAGATAACTAAATGGCTGTCAGAACTTACAGAAAAGCTAATCAATCCTAACAATGACAGCCGCATGTATTGGGCTAGAGAGGTAACCTTTGACTATGCCACATCTAATCGTGTTAGGGTTGACTATATGAAATTTGAGCCACTAAATACCACTGTAAGCGGTATCGAAAAGGGAGATTTTTATTGCTACGAAATTAAGTCATCTGCGGAGGACTTTCACTCAAAGAATGGGCATAACTTCATCGGAGATTATAACTATTATGTGATGCCTAGCGAGGTTTATCAAAAGGTATCCGCTGAAATCCCATTCAGCGTTGGAGTGTATTGTCCTTCAGGCGGTACCCTTGAATCTGTTAAACAAGCTAGGAGAATGAACAGACAAAGGTCAGTGTCTGAAATGTTGCTGATGATGTTTAGGTCGGCAAATAGGGATAGAGCGAAAGGAGAATAATATGCGGAAAATAAAAGAGATTAAGCCAGGCAGGATATTTACCTACGCAGGGTATGAGTGGATAAAGTTAGAAGATGGCCTTGCAATAACCAAAGATACAGTTGAGGATATGAAATTTAGCGTATGTCAAAGCAATGAATATACGATAAGCGATATTAAGACCTTCTTAACAGACGCATTCGCGGATTGTCTTTGTGAAAATGGAGCGTTGTCAACGAATTTTGAGAATTTTCAACTAGATTTAACAGCAGATGACGGTACGAATGAAAGTAAACCATTTAATGTGGAGATAGGGTTGTTAACTGCTGACTTGTACCGAAAAAATAGACGTTGGTTGAAGCCTATTGACAATGGATGGTGGTTGGCAACTCCAAAATCTTACACAGCTAATAACGATGATGTCGTAATGTATGTGGGTACTGATGGACTATTAAGCAGTTTATATGGGTGGATTCGTGACAATGGTGTCCGACCTGTTTGTAAACTGAAAGAGGATACACCAGTTGATATACCCGATGAAAAGCCAATAGAGCAGATCGAGGCAGATGCAGAAGATATAACGGATCTTATAAAGAAGTGGGCTGCTGACAGAAATCTCAATATGGGCGACCCAAAAGCTCAAGTGATAGAGATAGTGAAGGAGCTGGTAGAGCTGGCAAATGGTATCGATAAGGGCAAGGAAGGGCAGATAATTAAACACATAGGTGGTATGTATGTTGTTTTGGTCGTCCTCTGTATGCAGTTAGGGTTTGATATAAACGACTGCATTAGAGTGGCTTACGATGAAATCAAAGACAGAAAAGGCAAGATGATAAACGGCTTATTTGTAAAAGAGGAGGACTTGTAATGGACAAATTACCAAACGATGTAATTGAGATTGTTGAAAAATGTGGTGATTTTGATGAGCTTTCAGAAGAAGATAGGGAGTATATAGTCGTACAAATAGACGAACTGTATGAAGGATTCTTTGAAGATTTATTTGTTACAGATATGGCAATAGTTGACGAACCCGAAGGGAAACATCAAGGATATGGTCAATATTGCAACCAGCATTCTGTAGGATGGACTGGCGATTCGTTTGAGGGTACATATTATTTTCCAACAGAAGATGGCAGATATTTGGCTATAGAATATTCTTGCTAATGGAGGAGCTATGACAGATAAAATAAAAGAAAAAGCAGATAAAATACGCGCAATGACAGATGAGGAGCTTGTGGCTTATGTTGAGAATCGAGTCAAGAAGGCACACAGCGAGGGATTTAATAAGGGCAGAAAAACGGCTAAACAGGAGGTAAGTAATGGGGATAGGTGACGGACGGGAGACCTACAGAGATAGCACCTTGATGAATTTACCAAAGAAGGAGCTTGTAGATATAATCAGGCTGTTAGAAAAAAACTGCAAGATTTATCTTAACAACCTTAATACCTATAGCAATATCGTTAAGGAGCTTACAGAGGTAAAAGAGGGCTTAATAGAATTTGAGGAGGAATAACATGTTAGCAAAAAAGTGTGATAAATGTGGGAAACTGTACGAACTTTATGAAGGGATAGAAGGCTATTGCAACTTATCAGATGCTAATTCAGTGGCATTTGTGTTAGCAAACGATGAAGGGGAATACTTCTGTAATGACGCCTATGACCTTTGCCCAGAGTGTCTAGTAAAAGTACAGGCTTTTATTGAGGGCAAGGAGGGTTGAGAATGAATGTAGGCTTTTACTACGGGTTGTCAAAAGGCACGTTAGAATCGCAAGCAAATGAACAAGGGTATACACTAGGGGAGTATGCAGGTATAGCACAAAAAATAATGGAGACGCTAATAACTTGTCGCTTACATGAGCTTATAACCGAAAGTGAACATCACATGATACTAGTTCGATTGCAAAAAAGAATGTTTGGATACTTAAGAAAAATGGAGGATAGAAAATGAACAAAGTGATTTTAATGGGTAGGCTTACAAGAGATCCTGATGTTAGATATTCGCAGACTGACAGCAATATGGCTATAGCAAGGTTTTCGCTTGCAGTTGACAGAAGGTATAAAAAGCAGGGTGATGAAACCACGGCCGACTTCTTTAATTGTACAGCCTTTGGCAAGCAAGGGGAATTTGTAGAGAAGTATCTTAAACAGGGTACTAAGATAGTAGTTACTGGACGCATTCAGAATGACAACTACACTAATAAAGACGGTCAGAAGGTGTACAGCGTTCAGATTATGGTTGAAGAGATAGAATTCGCTGAAAGCAAGGCAGCAGGACAAAGCCAGCAAAATGATTCTATGCCAGGTGATGGATTTATGAATATTCCTGATGGGGTAGAGAGTGAGTTGCCTTTTAATTAAGCATAATAGAGGTGTAGGATGCAAAAAGTACAAAGCTTATACAATGTTGAAAAGCTGGTATATGCCATAGTTAAGTGTGCAGTACAAGACTATAAGGCAGAGCTTAGAAAAAAGAAAAGGCTACCCAATCAGAACATATCAGACCTATCGCCTGTAGAAAAGTTTTTCCAATCTGAAAACTTTGAATACTGGACGGGAATAGATGGAGACAAGCTGATTGCAGCCATCAAAGAGAAAGAAGTAAAAAAGACCAAGAAAAGGAATAAGAAAACCAATACAGGGAGGTGATGCCAATGTGGGCGAAAAAGTACCTACAGGAGATTCAAAGAATGGAGGAGCAAATCAACCAAAGACTGGAAGAGCTATCTAGCCTTAAAGAATTATATGGGCTAAAAGGCTGCGGACTCTCTGAGAGGGTGCAGACGAGTCAACGAGGAGATGGGCTTGAGAATGAAGCTATTAAGTGTGTTGAATTGGAAAGACAGATAAGGGAACAGATACAGGAGTTTACAAACAAGAAAAATATAATCATATCAAGGATTCAGGCTTTGACAGACATAAGGTGTATTCAAGTGCTTTATAGGCGCTATGTAAGGTATATGAGCTTTGAAAGCATTGCAGTTGAATTAAATTACAGCTATGACCATGTGACAAGGATTCATAAGAAAGCCTTAGTAGATTTTGAAACATGCCATACAATGTCGGTTGGTAATGTGGTATAATGGTATCATTGAAATACAACAAAGAGCCGGGTTTCCTCCTTCCCGGTTCTTTACATTTTAAAGGATGTGAGTATATGCTTAAGAGCTGTAAATATTGCGGGCGCATACACGAAGAGAAAGAAGTCTGCGAGGCTAAGGACAAGGCAAGTAAGCGGTGGGGCATCCGTCGCAATACTAAGGCCTTCTCCTTTAGGAAAACTAATGACTGGACCTTAAAGAGCAGAGAGATAAGAGACAGAGACAAGTATTGTTGTTTATGTTGTAAGGCAATGTTAATTGGCACAACAAGACAGCTTAACACGTATGACTTATCGGTACACCATATCGTGCCAATCGAGGAGGATTATCAACTACGTTTGTCGAATGAAAATCTAATAACTTTATGTGCAGTGCATCATGAGATGTGCGAAGCAGGCGAGATTACAAGAGACAATCAAAGACAACTCGTGAGGGAATCTATAGAGAAATTTAACGCAGAAGGAAGAGGAGTGGTTGTTGTGTGAATATAAAAAAAATTATAGTATCCCCCCTACCTTTTTAGAGGGGAAAATTGAAAAAAACCAAGACCGACGCGCACCCTTTTTCCACATAAAATTCCCAAAATGAGATTTAAAGAGGGAAAAGGAGGAAAAAGATGGGTAGACCGGCTAAAACTATATCAACAAATTCGAGGCATAACACCAAAAAAGATGTAGAAATACGCAAGGCAGCAGAGGAAAAGGCAAGAGGTGGGATGGATAAACTTATCCCGCCACGGTATATGACGAAAGAGCAGAAAGCTATATATAAATACATTGTTGACAACTTAAAAGAGGCAGAAATATTGGGTAACCTAGACCATTATATACTGGCTATGACCGCAGTCACGATAGATAGCATTATCCAAATTGATAAGGCTATGAATCAGGTCGATGACATAATGAAAAAGAGCAAGCTGATAGCAGCAAGGACAAATTTAGCTAAAGACTTCTTTAGATGCTGCAACGAGTTGTCCTTATCACCGCAGGCAAGAGCAAAGATATCTATAGCGAATGTGAAAGCAATAAGAGATAATCAAAATCCACTATTAGAGGTATTAGGTATTTGATTAAAAAGCATCCTTCCTATAGATACGCTAAAAAGGCTTGTGGCAGTAAATCAAAAGTGCCTGCTTATGTCAAAAAACAATGTAAAGAATTTATTAAAATCTGTGATGGTAAGAGCAAGAAGTTTTTTATCAATACAGACCGAGTAGAAAAGATTGATAAGATTCTTATGTTTATCAGGATGCCTAAGGGGCTTAAGATTAATCATAGCATATATGACTGCGTGGCAGGCTTTCAATGGGTGCTTATAATAGCCTCCTTATGCGTTATGTGTAGCGATAACGAGGCAAAGCGAAGGTATGAAACTGTTGTGCTTGAGATTGCAAGAAAGAATGGCAAGACCTTTACAATTGCCGTTCTTTTTATTTTGCTCTTTTTCCTGGAGCCTATGTATTCATATTTTTACTCAGTAGCTCCTGATGGCTCGCTGTCAAGGGAGATTAAAAAGGCAATTGAGGAGATTATAGGCTACAATCCTAAGATTTTCCCCAAAGAGGGAAAGGATAGGATGTTTAAGGTAAGGCGAGATGATATTGAATGCTTTTTGACTAATTCAAAATATATCCCTCTGAACTACTCAAATAGCAGGCTTGACGGAAAGTTGCCGAATGTTTTCCTTGTTGATGAGGTGGGAGCCTTGCCAAATCCTTATGCTATTGAGGCTATGCGCTCCGGTCAGCTTACTATATTAAATAAGCTGGGCTTCATCATATCCACAAAGTACCCTACAGCCAATAACCCATTTGAGGATGAAGTCTTGTATTGCAAGAAAGTTCTTGATGGCTTCGTGAAGGATGATAAGGTGTTTTCACTGCTTTACGAACCTGATGACAAAGAAAATTGGACTGATAATGACAATATACTTGCACACGCTAATCCTTTAGCCCTTGAGATAAAGGAGATGTGGCAGGATTTACTTACTAAAAGGCAAAGAGCTATAGAGGTTGAAAGTGCAAGGGAGAACTTCCTTACCAAGCATTGCAATATCATCTATCAGGGCATAGGAACAGAAAGTTATATTGACATAAACAAGGTTAAGAAGTGCAGCGTAAAAGAAATTGACTGGACTAATAAGAGGGTATGGCTTGGTGTAGACCTTGCTCAGACAAATGACAACTGCGCAGTGGCTATTGCCGGTGTAGATGATGAGGATAATATCCTTGCATCAGTTATGGCATTCATACCGGAAGGGCGGATAGATGAAAAGAGTAAGTTTGAACATGTGGACTACAGGCGATTTGTAGAGCAAATGAAATGTATCGCCTGTGGCGATATGGTAGTTGATTATGGAGTAATAGAGGAGTTTGTTTTTAACGTGGAGGCAAAGCTTGGTTGTGAGGTAGTGGCTATTGGTTATGACCGATACAATGCTATGAGTTCGGCGCAAAAGTGGAATCAGAAATATACAACTGTAGAAATAAGGCAGCATTCGGATACATTGCATCCGCCTACCAAGTTATTGGCTGAAAAGGTTGAAAACGGACAATTTAGATATGAGGCTAATACCTTGCTTGAAATCAATTTTGAAAACGCAAAATGTACCTATGATACCAATATGAATAGATATGTTAATAAAAAGAAGTCAAGCGGTAAGGTGGATATGGTCGTGGCCTTAATCAATGCTATCTACCTTGTGCAACAGGATATTATGTTTAATGACGGATTTGTTGTACAGGTGGTATAGCCTGAAAGGAGGTGAAAAAAGTGGGTTTATTTAACTGGAAAAAAGAAAAAAGAGAAAAGGCTGATAATGAGCCAGATGTATCAAGTGACATTTTGAGGATGCTGCTAAGTGATGAAGAAGTAAGTCGAAGAACTGCAATGAATATCCCGGCTCTGTCAGCTTGTATAAATATGATTTCGGACACAGTATCATCCTTAAAAATCAAGTTGTATAAAAAGGATGGTGATAAGGTTGAGGAGATTGTTGACGACATCAGGACCACCCTGCTAAATGACGACACAGGAGACACCTTAGACGCTAGCCAAATGAAAAAAGCCCTGATTATGGACATGTTTCTATCGAAAGGCGGGTATGTCTACATAAACAGGGTAAATAATGAGGTTAAATCTCTTCATTATGTGGAACCTGAAAAGATTAGCTTTATGTACAATACAGATCCGATATTCAAGGATTATAAAATACTGGTTAACGGAGTAAGTTATGAGGGCTGGCAGTTTATTAAAATACTTCGGAATACGCAAAATGGATATTGTGGACAATCTATCATAGCTGAAACACCTGAACTGTTGGGGATAATACTCAGTACACAGAAGTTTGAAAAGAATCTTGTCCAAACTGGAGGCAACAAAAAAGGCTTTATTCAATCGGCAATAAGACTTAGTGCTGAGGCAATGGAAGCGTTAAAAAGAGCCTTCCACAACCTTTATTCCAATAGCACAGAGAATGTTGTTGTGTTAAATGATGGATTGTCCTTCAAAGAAGCCTCAAACTCATCTGTAGAGCTGCAGCTTAATGAGAATAAAGAAACAAATAACCGTGATATTTGCAAAATATTCCTTGTACCACCGTCAATCATAAACGGAGGAGCTACGGAGGAAGATAAAAAACGCTTTTACGAGGTCTGCATCTATCCAATATTAGCTAGGTTTGTGACAGCAATCAATAGTGTATTATTACAAGAGGATGAAAAGAATGTAATGTTCTTTGCCTTTGACGATACGGACCTGACTAAGACGGATATAGAAAAGCGTTTCGCAGCATATAAAGTTGCTCTTGATAGTGGCTTTATGCAGCTTGACGAAGTAAGAAAAAAGGAAAGGCTGCCAGAGTTCGGTCTTGATTTTATCAAGTTAGGCTTGCAGGATGTGCTTTATTATCCTGAATCAGGACAGGTATATACACCAAATACGGACAAATACACCAACATAAACGATACAAAGAAAGGAGATGAAACTAATGCGGATTGAAGTTAGAGACGATTCGGTTTTGATTGATGGCTATGTTAATGCCGTTGAAAGAGACAGCAAGGTACTTACAGACACATCGGGCAAGTTCATAGAAAAAATAGCATCAGGAGCTTTCAGAAGATCACTTGAAAGAGCCAATAGGACAGGGTGCCCGGTAAAGGTGTTGTTAAATCACAATTATACAAGAGTTTTATCATCAAACGCCGATGATAAAACCCATATAAGTGAGGACAACATAGGCTTAAGGTGTAGATGTGAAATCAGAGATAAGGAGGTAATTGAAAAGGCTAGGAACAAAAAATTGGTTGGATGGTCATTTGGCTTTATCCCTATAAAAGAGGAAAGGACAGACGAAGACATACCGCATAGGACAATCAGAGAACTGGAGCTTAAAGAGGTATCAATATTAGATGATACAAGGAAGCCTGCCTATAACGGCACAAGTATCGAGGTAAGGGCAGAAGAGTTTGATAACTTGATTGAACTTAGATTCTTACCGGATGAAGTTGAAACGGTTGAAGTTAAGGAAAAAGAACCTAACAACAACCACATCTATGAAAACAGATACATGGAATTAAGAGCGATATAACCGCTCTTTTTTTATTATCAAAATTAATTTTACGGAGGTAAACAAAATGGATTTGAAGAAAATGCTTGAAATGAGAGCACAGAAACTTGCAGCGCTTAAGGCACTTATTGAAAAGGCTAAGGCAGAAGAAAGGGCAATGAATCAGGATGAAATCACATCATTTGAAGCCCTTGAAACTGAAATAAGAGAACTTGATAAGACCATCGCAGCATTAGAAAAGACTAGGGAGTTAACAGAGAGCGAGCCACAGGTACCTGTAGAAGAAGAGAAAAGAAGTGTTGAAGAAAGAGATTACGAGGCTTTTGATGCGCTTATCAGAAGTGAGGAGACAAGAGCAGGAGAGTTGACTAAGGGAGAGAATGGAGCCGTTATCCCAACAACAATCGCAAACAAGATTATTGAGAAAGTTGTTGAAATCTGCCCTATATTTCAGGATTCTGACAGATATAATGTGAAAGGAACCTTAAGCATTCCATATTACGATGAAAGCACTTCTGACATAACTATGGAATACGCTGACGAGTTTACAGATGGTGAAAGCAAGACAGGTAAGTTTAAATCAATCAACTTAACAGGATTCCTTGGCAGAGCAATTTCAGATGTATCTATCAGCCTTATCAATGATTCTAGCTTTGATGTTGTGGGATTTGTAGTTAGGAGAATGGCAGGGAGCATTGCAAGGTTTATAGAGAAGGAGCTTCTCAAAGGAACACCTAATAAGATCGATGGACTGTCAAAGGGAGTGCAGGAGTTAAAAACAGCCGGGGCAAACTTTACAGCGGATGAGATCATTGACCTTCAGGAGCTTATCCCTGATGCTTATCAGGCAAATGCGTATTTTATTATGAGCAGAAAAACAAGAACTGCAGTCAGAAAGCTTAAAGACGGACAGGGTAACTATTTGCTTAATAAGGATGCCAATTCAAGATGGGGCTATACCTTATTTGGCCATGATGTGTATACCTCTGAAAATATGGATGATGTTAAAGCTGGCGCAACCGTAATGTATTACGGCGACTATACCGGACTTGCTACAAAGATATCTGAAAACATCAATATCAAGGTACTTACAGAAGTTAAGGCAAGGCAGCATGCTGTTGAGGTACTTGGTTTTGTTGAACTTGATGCAAAGGTGCAGAACGCACAGAAGATCGCAAAGCTTGTAATTAAGGGCTAACCACACTTAGAAAGAGGCGGTAAAAATGAAAGTTAGTGAAGTTACGGTTGATGACCTTGTAAATTTTATCCGTCTTGACGAGCCAAACGAAATTGAAACCTCTGAACTTGAAAGGATGAAAGACAGTGCTGTTGCGCATATCAAAACTTATACAGGGCTTGATGATGAGAGCCTTGATAAATATCCGGATATTACGCAGGCACTGTTTGTCCTTATCGCAGATATGTTTGACAATAGGAATTATCAGCTTGATAAGGCTGGAGGAGTAAACAGAATGGTGATGACGATATTAAACTCTCACAGCGTTAACCTTTTGTAACGGAGGTGATTGTCATAAGAACTTTAGTAATCGGAAAGCTGAATAAACGGCTTTCCTTTTATAAATTAGCCGATATCCAAGACAGTTTGGGGCAAACTACAAAGGAATTGCAACTGATTAAGACTGTATGGGGTACGCTACAGCCACTTAGAGGGGCTGAATATTACGAAGTGCAAAAGGTGCAAAGCAAAGTAACCCACAAATGCTATATACGCTATACAGAAGGGATAGACACTAACTGTTTTTTGAAGTATAAAGACAGGACCTTTTCAATAGAAAGCGTTATAGATGTGGATTTTGAGCGTAAACTGCTTGAAATCAGATGTGTGGATTATGTCAACAAAGAGGTGATGGATATTGGCTGACGCAGAATTGAAAGTCAAGGGATTAGATGAGTTAAAGATGTCATTTGACCAGCTTGTGGCTAAGTACCCGGATAAGGCAGGCGATTTATTGAAAAAGGATGCCTTGGCTCTTAGGCGCAATATAGTAAATAACGCTAAAGAACTCACAAAGACGAAGAGCGAGCATAAAAAGTCGCTTGGAAAGTTGTCATCTTTTAGAGTGTCGCAGGTTCAGGGGCTTATGAATAACCAGTTTGTTGAGATTTCTGCAAAGTCTCCGCATTTCCACCTTGTAGAGAAGGGGCACGAGTTAAAGGTTAAGGGAAAGACTATAGGCTTTGTACAGGGTGTACATTACCTTGATAAGGCTACTAAGGTCTATGAGGATAAATTCGAGGAACATGTGGATAACATGGTAGAAGCACTATTAAAAGAGGGAGGGCTTATATGACTCTGATAGATGTAAAGAAAGCCCTGCTTGATTTGCTAAAAAGTGAATTTCCTGACTATAAATACTATAGCACGGATGTCATTGAAGCCTATGACAGACCGTGTTTTTTTACGCAGCTAAAGCCCTTGGAGGTTTCGCCTGTCAATTATAACACGATGTACAACTCTATGGCATTTTATATAACTTATCTGCAAAAAAGCAAGGATGAAGTTGAGACCTTAAGAGTAATTGACAGGATAAAAGACATCTTTGGACTTTTCGTGAAAGTAGGCAGCAGGGCAATAGATGTAAAAGGCTTTGATTGGGATTATGTGGGAATAGACAGGAATATCCCACAGATAACCATAAATTTAGAATGGTGTAATTTAATTACACACCAGGACGATAGCGAAGTTATTGATAATGTTGAATTTACAAAGAAAGTAGAGGACGAATAATGGGAATGCCAAGTATTTCAATCTCCTTTTCTGAGATAGCTGCAACGGCTATAAAAAGAGGAGACAGAGGGATTATCGCAATGATATTAAAAGACACCAATATCCCGGAAGTTAATCCGGTTGTCTGCGTATCTGAAGCGGATATCCCTGCAAACCTTAGTGATGACAACAAGGAACAGATTAGGCTTGCCTTAAGGGGCTATGTAAATGCACCTAGCAAGGTTATTGCTTATGTGCTCAATAAAACGGCGGATAACTACAAGGCTGCACTTGATTACCTTAAAACCATCAAATTTAACTACCTTGTAGTTCCAAGTGTTGGGACAGATAAAAAGACAGCTGAAATTGTGTCTTATGTAAAGGCGGAGAGAACAGCTAAAAAACTTATTAAGGCAGTTTTACCAAATACAAAGGGAGATAATGAGGCTATTATCAACTACACCACTGAAAAGACTTTTATAGGTGATAAAGCCTACACTGCAGAACAGTTTTGTAGCAGAATAGCCGGCATAATAGCAGGCACACCGCTTAAGATGTCAAGCACCTATGCGCCACTTCCTGAACTCACAGACTGTACAAGGCTTACGAAGGAAAGAATGGATACTGCAGTAGATGGCGGAGAGTTTATCGTTTGGTGGGACGGTGAAAAGGTAAAGACAGGCAGGGGAGTTAATTCACTTACTACCCTTACTCCGGAGAAAAATACACAGTTCCAAAAAATAAAAATCATGGATGCCCTCGATATGATCTCAGATGACATCCGCAGGACAACCGAGGATAACTATATCGGTAAGTATCCAAATAATTATGATAACAAGTGCCTTCTTATGTCAGCAATCGGCAACTACTTTGACGAGCTTATGAGGCTTTCAGTAATCGAAGGATATACCCTTGAAATCGACATTGAGGCAAATAGGAGCTTCTTAAAGGGCAGGGGTACAGATGTAACTAAAATGAGTGATGAGGAAATTAAAAGAGCGAATACAGGCTCAAATGTATTCCTAAAGGTTGCCCTCACAATGACAGATGCCATTGAAGATGTGGCATTAAATATCACTATTTAAGGAGGTTAGACATGGAGAGAACGCTATCACCTGAAAAGGTAATGAATGGTACTTTTGGCGAAGTGTGGCTTGATGATTACTACTTAGCCGAGGTTTTATCATTAGAGGCAAAGGCCTCACTTGAAAAAACGGAAGTTAACCAGGCAAGAACTCTTGTCAAGGGTTACAAAGTGACAGGTATAGACTGCAAGGGAACGCTGAAGCTAAACAAGGTTACAAGCTACTTCTTAACTAAGCTTTCAGAGAGCATAAAGAAGGGAAAAGTAGTTAAGTGCACCATTATATCAAAGCTTGCAGATCCTGACTCTGACGGAATAGAAAGGGTAAAGCTCACAGGCTGCGTATTTGATGAGATTACTCTTGCTAACTGGGAAGTAAAGAAACTTGGTGAGGAATCAATCCCATTCACATTCACAGGCTGGGAAGTCCTTGACTATGTCCCTGCACAGTAAGGAGGAATACATGAATTTAGTTGATGAGTTATTAAAGATAGATTCCAAAAAGGCGGATGAGCTTAAAAAGGGTGTGTTTAAGTCAAAGAGACTTGCGACACTCTTAGGTAGCAAAGAAGAGACTGTTGATGTAACCATAAGTGAGATTCCATCAAGAAGAATCAACGACATAATCGGTTATCAGTTCAATAAAAACGGTAGCTTTGATATTGCAAAGTCTTATGATGCAAAGCTTATTCTTTGCACCGAGGCACTTGTAGAGCCGGACTTAATGAACAAGAGCCTACAGGCACATTTTGACTGCAAGACCGCGAGAGACCTTTGCGAAAAGCTCTTCGGAATTGAGGTAAACGAGTTAAGCGATGAAATATCTGCCCTTTGCGGAATCACCAAGGATGAGAATGAAGAGGAAGAAATAAAAAACTTATAAAGGCGAATAGGGAGGTACAACTTATGTACCTCCTTTTTCGCTATCACGACATATTGCCAAGCTGTGTCAAAGAGATGGGGCGAGGCGAAAGAACGATACTGAAAGCCTTTATAAGTCAGGAAATGCAAGACAGAGAGGAAGAGCTTAAGAGAATGTATGAAGGCTAAGAAGGTGGATAAATGGGAAAAATAGTTGATGTAACATTACGGCTTGTTGATAAAATGTCGAGTCCTTTAAGGATTGCAGGCACATATTTACAAGATAATGCAAGGCAATGGATGAAGGCTGGCAAGCAGATAGAAAGGTCAGGGAAAGCCATTGCCGGCGTGGGTGCTAATCTAACAAAAACAGTTACTGCCCCTATTGCGGGAATTGGAGTTGCTTCAGTAAAGCTGGCAGCAGACTTTGAAAAGGGAATGAGTACCGTCCAATCGATATCCGGAGCAACAGGGACAGACCTTGAAATGCTGTCGAAGAAAGCTAAGGAAATGGGCTTAAAAACAAAGTATTCAGCAAGTGAATCCGCAGAAGCATTTAAGTACATGGCTATGGCTGGCTGGAAAGCCGGGGAGATGGCAGATGGTATAGAGGGAGTAATGTACCTTGCAGGAGCTACAGGAGAAGACCTTGCAGGCACTTCCGACATCGTTACAGATGCCCTTACAGCCTTCGGTATGCAGGCAAAGGACACAAATAAATTTGTTGATGTATTAGCGCAGACGGCGAACAAATCAAATACAAGTGTGTCTATGCTGGGAGAATCCTTTAAGTATGTGGCTCCTGTAGCTGGAGCATTGAAGTTTAATGCTCAGGATGTATCTACTGCCCTTGGACTTATGGCGAATAGTGGTATAAAGGCATCATCTGCCGGTACTGCTTTAAGAAGTTTATTCACAAGGATGGCAAAGCCTACAAAAGAATCACAAACAGCGATGGACGCTCTTGGTATATCTCTAACAGACTCTAAGGGCAACATGAAATCCCTTGATACAATTATGAGGGAGACAAGAAAGAGCTTTGCAGGGCTGACCGAATCGCAGAAGGCACAGTATGCTGCGGCTCTTGCAGGTAAAACCGGAATGAGTGGATTGCTTGCAATAGTCAACTCTGCCGATAGCGATTTTAACGAGCTTTCAACGGCTATCTACAACTCAGATGGTGCTTGTAAAAAAATGTATGACACGGCAAATAACAACCTATCGGGCCAGCTTACCATATTAAAGTCAACAATTGAAGGTATAGGGATATCCTTTGGTGAGCGGTTACTGCCATATATTAAGCAAGGCACGGAATTTATACAGAGATTAGCGGATAAGTTCAACTCACCGACTAAAGCTCAGCAGGATACTATCATCAAAGTGGGACTTATAGCAGCCGCAGTAGGTCCTGCTATCTTCCTTTTTGGTAGAACGGTCATGGTTGTTGGTAAGCTTGTTAAGACAGTTGGAATGGTTGGCAATGCGTTCAAAACAGCCAAAACAGTAATGGGCTTAGTTACAGCCCCTGCAAATGCTGTGGTACTAGGCTTGGCAGCGGTAGTAGTTGCCGGAGTTCTTATATATAAAAACTGGGATAAGATAAAGGCAGCAGCCGGCAGATTGTGGAACTTTGTTAAGAATATATTTCAAAGAATTGGAATCTCAGGAGACAGTCTTAAGAAAAAACTTGCACCTATAGGGCAGAAGTTCAGCGCAATAGGGGAGCATATACAAGGATTTTGGAAGGTTGTCAGTCCTTTGCTCAGCAAGATAGGTGAAGCAGTGCATGCTGTATTCTCTGTTCTCATCGGAGCTGCCATAGGTTCTGCAATTGGATATTTTAACTCACTTTTCGACGGAATAACAACTATGATTAGCGGTCTACTAACAGCATTTGATGGGATTATAACCTTTATAACAGGAGTATTTACACTCAATTGGAGCAAGGCTTGGGAAGGTGTAAAAAACATCTTCGGCGGTATCTTTGAGGGACTAGGTGGAATGCTTAAAATGCCAATAAATGGCGTAATCTCTATGATAAATGGAGCTATTGCGGGCATAAACAGTATAAGTGTTGATATCCCTGACTGGGTGCCCGGTATCGGTGGCGAGAAGTTCGGCATCAATATCCCGCAGTTGCCTATGCTTGCACGAGGCACGGACAACTGGAAAGGTGGATTTGCTCAAATCTCTGAGAAAGGTGGCGAGATTGTAGACCTTCCTTCAGGAGCTAGAGTATATCCACACGATGAGACTGTAAGGAAAGCATACGCAGATGGTGCCAAGAGAAACGATGGTAAGTCGGTATATATCGCAAAGCTTGCAGATTCTATAGTTGTAAAAAGCGAAAGCGACATTGATAAGATAGCTGAAGCATTAGCTAAGAAAATATTTGAGACAAGCGACAATATGGGAGGGGAAGAGATTGGATATATTTATTAATTGGAATAATGAAAAAAACTCTATACTTCTCCCAGTGAATCCTGCTAGCTTTGAGATTGAAGGCGCACAGAATAACACTTCTGTATACATTCATAACAAGGGTGAAGTTAACCTTAAAGGCAAGAGAGGGCTCTATGCAATTACACTGGAGTCCTTTTTCCCTGCCACGGATTATGATTTCATAAATGGAGAATATCATCCACCTTATGAATACTACTGCAAGAAGTTAAAGAAACTGTATGAAAAAAATACTACAGTTCATTTAATCATTACGCAATCGGATATAAATATGTTCTGCACAATTGAAGCATTTAAGTATGGTGAAGCAGAGAGGAACGGCGATGTTAAATACTCGTTAGCCTTTAAGGAGTACAGAGAAACGGCAGCTAAAAAGAGAATAACCACCAAGACAAGAGAAGCAAATTACTCTTGGAAGAAAGGCGACACCTGGAGCAAGGTTGTAAAGAAGTGCACCGGTACATCTGATGGATGGAAAAAAATCAGGAACAACAACAAGGCGGTTATCAAAAAGGCTATGAGGAAGAAGGCAAAAGTAAAAGAAGTGGTGGCTCTTATTGGATATGAGGTGGTGATTAGATAATGGCTATTAAGCTTTTATGGAATAAGAAGTGGCTTGATTATACAAGCGTAGAATGGTCAGGCTCGCACAATCAAAGTTCAAGGCAGATTACCTTTTCATTGCCGGCCAACCGTTACGATAAAGGCTTTAAGAATGTAAATATCAAACTTGGTGATATCGTAAGCCTGTATGATAGTAAGACAAGGCTTTTCTTAGGAGTTATAACAGCAAGGGAAAAGTCGGCAGAGATAGGTACAGAAAGCTACACCGCAAGAGACTTCTTACATTATCTGCTTAGATCTATGGGCATGTATAAATTTAAGAATAAGACTCCTGAGCAGATTGTTAAACAAATCTGTGGCAGTGTAGGCATTAAGATAGAAAAGGTTGCTACTACAGGGGTAGTAATACCCAAGATGATATGTGAGGATATGAGCCTTTATGACATCATTGCCAAGGCATACAGAAAGGCTTTTCTTAAGACTGGCAAAAGGTATCTGCTGTCTATGAACGCTGATAAGCTGGTTGTATCTGAAAAAGGTCTAAAAAGCGGGATAACACTTAACCAGTCGCAGGATATAACCGGGGCGACCTATTCGGATACTACTGACAACATGGTTAATCTTGTAAAAATCTACAACGATAGTATGAAGCAGATAGGAGAGGTAAGGCATAAAGACAATATAGATAAGTTCGGCATTTATCAATCCACTTATCAGAAGGAAGATGGAGTAAATGCTAACACAGAGGCAGGCAAGATGCTTGTAGGTGTGACACGAGAGGTATCTGTATCAGCTATTGGTTATATTGAGGCTGTGGCAGGGAAAAGCATAGTGATAAAAGACGGTGCTACCGGATTAAAAGGGATGTTCTATATCACCAATGATAGTCATAGATTTGAAAACGGAACTCACATGATGGACTTAGACCTCGCTTGGAAGTTATTTGACGAAGAAGCTTCTGAAGACGCAGAAGAGAAGAAAGGAAAGAAGTCCAAAAAGAAAAAGGGCAGAAGAACAGCTAAGCAGAAGGTTACTCCTACATCTACCGTGTATTACCTCAAGTCCGGAAATGTGTATCATTCAAATTCATCTTGCCGTGTGCTCGAGGGGAATACTCCTAAAAAGACTATATTATCGGAATTATTGAAAGAGACACTTAAGAAAGGCAAGAATAAAGGCAAGTCAAAGTATAGAGCTTGCAAGATATGCTGCAAGACTGATTAAGGAGAGCCTATGAATGGATATGAAAAGCTAATAATGACCATAAGAAAAGAGGGGGCAAGGAACAATCCACCCTCTCTTTTTATCGGAGAAATGACATCAAAGAACGAATGTGCAATAGGTAGCTTGAGCCTTGATAAAGAGGATTTGCTATTTGCTGAGCACTTAACTAAGCGAGTGGTAAGTGAGCTTGATATAAAGGCAGACGATAAAGGAGTAAGCAAGACAGGCACAAATGATAAATGTAAGTATATTGAGCCACTTAAGAAGGGCGACAAAGTACTACTTTACAAAGTTGGTGAAGAAAAATATGTAGTAATAGAAAGGGTGGTGAGTTTGTAGTGTTCCCTTTTGACATAGACATAGAGGATGAGGAAGAAGTTATTGAGGGCGAAAGCAACCTTAATACAGATTATGAGATAGATTTTAACACCGGGAGATTGACCGGGCGAATAATTACAGGATTGGCAGCAGTAGTCCAATGGGCAAGGCTTACCTTAGCGACTGAAAGGTACTTTTATAGTCAATATAGTTGGGACTATGGAAGTGAGCTGCAGAACCTTATAGGGAAGAACCATTCAAAAGACTATATAGAAAGTGAAGTAAAAAGGATATTAAATGAAGCCTTGTTAATAAATGAGGCTATAAAGGGTATTGAGGATTTGAAATGTGATACTAACGGCGAAAAGCTCAAGACATCCTTTGGGCTGGAGACTATATACGGAAGAGGTGATATAGATGTATGAGGATAAGACCTACAATAATATTATGGCTGAAATGATGGCGGATTTCGGCGCAGATGTGCGAACAGATGAAGGCTCGCTTGCTTTCAACGCGTGTGCAAAAATTGCCGAAAAGCTGGAAGATGTCTATGGCGACATGGACGAGTTGGAGCGAAACATGTATCCGGATACTCAGGACCTGCCTCATCTGATAAGGAACGCAAAGGGTAAGATTGAGTATTTATATGCTTATCCTGCCGTGGTAAAGGGGGTATTTAAGCAGGATATCGAAATAGGAGAACAGTTTATCTGTGGCAATTATACCTATACTGTATCTGAAAAGATTGAGGAGCACACCTACAAGCTCACCTGTGATACGGATGGGGCTGAGGTGAACACCAATAAGGGCGAGCTTATCCCTGCTAACTACATTGATGACTACAAGGGTGGAGAGATTACTGAGATTATAATTCAAGGTGCAGATGATGAAGAGGAAGAAGTGTTTAGAAAGAGGCTCCTTGACACCTTTAAGAATATTCATTTTGGCGGGAATAAAGCGGATTACCGAAAGCTGCTAAACGATCGCAAGGAAGTTGGAGGTTGTAAGCCTAAGAGAAGAGCGGAGGGCAGTCCTTGGGTAGATATTGTAGTAATATCAAGTACCTTCAACACTCCGTCTGCTGAGGTCATAAAAGATATTCAAGAGTATATAGATCCTGAGGCTACGCATGGCGAAGGCGATGGGATGGCTCCGTGCTGCCATTCTGTACAGATAAAAGGGGCTGAAAGCGTAAAAATCAACATATCAGCTAAAATTGTATTTGAGGGTGGCTATTCTGCCGAAACCTCAAGAAGCCATATTGAGGAAGCTATTGAGAAGTATTTAAGTGAATTAAGGAAAGGATGGGAGGCTAACGAGTTCAACGACATGACGGTAAGGCTTTCAAGGATTGAGGCTAATATCCTTAATATTCCGGGTATTCTTGATATTGAAAACACAACTCTAAATGGTGTGCCAGGCAACACAACTTTGACATATGAAAAAATACCAGTAAAAGGTGAGGTGGTTATAAATGTTTAATGCGCCGGAGATAATTCTTGAAATCCCTGAGATATCAACCTTGTACAAGCGAAATGATAAGCAGGCAATAGAGCTTGACGAGGCTTTGAATGCCTTCGATGATAATACAAGTTTTGATCAAATGAGGGAATCAGGGATAAAAAGGTGGGAAAAGATATTTAACATCATTCCCTTAGATGATGATACCCTCGAAGAAAGGCGGCTTAGGGTACACGCAAAAAGCCTTGAAAAGGCTCCGTATTCCCGAAGGATTGTTAAAAGAAGAATAAGTAACTTCTGTGAAGAGGGCTGTAGAGTGTCCTTTTCGGATGATAGGCTGTCGGTAGATGTAAAGATAGGACTTAAGTCGAGGAGGATGCAAAAAACGGTTGAGAGCTTTTTAGAGGATGCCTTGCCCCTTAATATGACTTATGTGGTAAGTGTTCTTTTCAATCAGTATTTTAAGTTTGGCCATTTGAAGTATAAGGATGTAAAGGTGTATAAGTGCAGTGAATTAAGAGAAAGGATATTTGAATAATGAGGAGAAGCACAAATTTACAGTTGAAGCTTCCTGAAGGAGACGACTTTTTCAATATCGAAGACTTCAACGAAAACTCGGAGATAATCGATCGTAAGCTGACTGAGTTCAATAATAAGCTGCCTGAGTTAGCCGTAAACTCTGAACAGATAAAGGAAGAGCTTAAAACACAAGCAGAGCAGTTGTTGATTAAGCAGAAAGAAGATGTTGCCAAGCAGATGGCAGAGGTAAAAAAAGAGGTTGCAAAGGCCATCAAGGACATAGCCGACAGCAAGGGAGCGTCTACAACAACCTTCAATGCTGACGGCTCAATAACAACCGAGACCAGCCTTGAAGTAATTACTACAACCTTCAATAAGGCTGATAAGTCAATCCTTGAAAAACACGCATATAAGAACGGAACAAGCAAGACCTTAAAGATTGTTTTTGAAAGTAAATCTATAAGAACAACGGAGGTGGGATAATATGAGTTGGGCAGAAGTATCAAAAGTTAATGGAGATTTCCTTAATGCATCCTTGGATATAAAGATGCATCTAACGGACTACAAGATGCATGGGAAGAAGTCCTATGTATTCCAAATCAAGGACTTGCTACATGGGATATACGAATGTACGTATATTTCCATGAACGACCAAGACATCAACGGAGAGGCTCTTGAGTATTTGCTGAAGAATAATAAGCACGCAGGGGAAACGTTAACGCAAATATTTGACCTTGGGAGAAAAGACGAATTCAAAACATTGCGGACGATGCAGGCAGTAGCCTCTTCAAGTACAGCGATGCAGGCAGTATTGGCTTCAAGTACAGCGATGCAGGCAGTATTGGCTTCAAGTACAGCGATGCAGGCAGTATTGGCTTCAAGTACAGCGATGCAGGCAGTATTGGCTTCAAGTACAGCGATGCAGGCAGTAGCCTCTTCAAGTACAGCGATAACAGAAATATTTAAGTCCAGTGAATACATTGAGAAAATGCTTACTATAATGGGAAAATCTAAAGTAGCTCTAAATACATTTAAGAGTTCCGAAACCATTATGATTAAATTTAATAAATTATCAGATGTATTAAGGGCTAAGTTTGCGGATGAAGTCGAGAAAAGAAATATTAATCATGAATATTATACAAGCGGGCATATAATTCAGACCCCAACATTACTTTGTGAATATACAAATGGTGCGGGGTACACTGGTGGCGGAGCTGGCGCCATAGGTAAAAGCACAATAACATTAGTTGGCGAGAGTGCTCAACTAAACATATCTGTTAAGAATAAATTTATAACTGATTTTGATTACAATAGAGACAGTTTAGTGTCAAATAACTTTGGTTACCCACAATATTGTAAAAATGTATCAATCATATGCGCCTAATAGTAAGGAGGAAAGCAATGAAAGGATTTATAGACGAATTTAATGAGCGGACAGACAGCATGAACGCTCAAATTAATGAGCTAGAAGCTCAGCTAAGCGAAAAAAATAAGACAATAGAAGAGCTTAAAGAGGAGTTGAATAGAAAAGATGAGGAGAATAAGAGGGCAATATCAAGCCTATCGGAGGAGAATCAGGCGCTTAAGACACATCTTAATTCGACGGCGCTTGCGCTCGCCGAATTTTATGAAGCTACTATGGCAAATAATGCATGACATATGCGTTATTATAAAAATTTTTATGAAGGGAGGTGGCGACATGGTAGACTTTTATACATTTCTTGTTGTATCAGAGCTTAAAAAGTTTAAAGATGTATTGTCATTTTTAAAGCCAAAAGTAAAGGCTAGACTTGAAGAGCTTGGGCATCCTGAACTTGCAACAGAAGAAGAACCAAAGGGCAATGCCTAAATAGGCAGTAGTCTATATCCCATATCGCTTAAGGTGATATGGGATATTTTTATTAAAAAGTGGAGGTGTTAAATGGAATTAAATGTTATAAAAGCGGTGATAGGGATATTAGGAGCTTCCATCGCTTCACTATTTGGAGGATGGGATACGGCAATGGTGACATTACTTATATTTATGGCGATTGACTACATTAGCGGTCTTATAGTGGCAGCAGTATTCAAGAAAAGCCCTAAGACAGAAACAGGTGCCTTGGAGAGTAGGGCGGGGTTTAAGGGGTTATTCAGAAAAGGTATGACACTTTTAATCGTGCTAATCGCTTGCAGAATGGATTTAGTAATGCACACAAATTTTATCAGGGATGCTGTCGTAATTGCATATATAGTCAATGAAAGTATTTCAATTATAGAAAACGCAGGGCTTATGGGCATACCTGTACCAAAAGCAATTATAAAAGCTATAGACATATTAAAGAGAAAAGAAGATGAAAAGGAAACTAACAAGAAGGAGGGCGAATAGATGGTTATTATAGGTTCAGCAAGAATAGATGAGCGTGGGAATGCCAGCAAGGGCAAAGCTGGCGACCAAACCTGTAAAGAGGTAGCCACAGAGCCTTACTATAAGCATAGGCTAGGCTGGCATTTGCTGCGTCCTAAAGATGCAGCAGTTGCAAGAAAGATAGGTCTTGCGATGGTTGAGGCTTGCCTTAACAACAATATCGGCTACGACCAGTCCGAACGCTACGGAGTGATTAATTGCCTTAAGAAGTACGGAAGAATCGCAAAAATCAACGAGCCTACAGAGGCAGACTGTAGCTCACTTGTAAGAGCTTGTTGCATTCAGGCAGGAATACAGATGGGTGATTTCAATACTTCAAGCGAAGTATCTGTCCTTGAAAAGACAGGAGCCTTCCAAAAGGCTGTAACTGTAACTAACGACACTAAGCTTTGTGCGGGCGATGTGCTTGTAACAAGAGCCAAGGGGCATACCGTAATTGTAACCGAAGGCTATCCAAGAGAGGATGGAAAGTCTACTGCTAAGCCCACCACTAAGCCATCAGTAAAGCCAAAGCCTAATAAGGCAGGCAGAAAGAGCCTTGAAGATGTGGCTAGAGAGGTAATCGCTGGCAAGTGGGGCAATAACCCCGAAAGAAAAGATAAACTTATTAAGGCTGGCTATGCGCCTGCGGAGGTGCAGGCGGTAGTGAATAAGCTTCTCAAATGATGTTTTAGGTCAGATACAGGTAATAACACTTGTATCTGGCCACTAAAGCTAGAAAAGACCTCGAAGAAGGCAACCAGTAGATGCTGGCTGCCTTTAGGCATGATGTGGAACACTATATATAGACAGACTAAAATCAGCATAAAAAAATAATATATCATTTTCATATCATTTTTTTATCAGAAACGCAGTAAATAGGCTGTTTAGCAAGTGTTTTCGGAATGACTTTTAATCAAGGTGTCGGGGGTTCGATTCCCCCATGTCTCAGAAGATAAAAATGGCTTAAACTCGGTAGTTTCAAGGGTTTGAGCCTTTTTCTTATTTTTGATTTTTGCCCTGATTTTGACGATTTTGCCGAAAATAAATGCATCATTTTCATATCAATATATCATTTTCGTATCATGACAGGTATAAAAAAATAATATCTTAACCACTATATCTTGTGGTGACAATATTTAATAATGCGTTAGACTTATAAACCAGTTTTATATCATATTAAAAATTTAAGTTTGGTAAAATTTCAAAAAATTAGTTATGTATTTTGTTTTCCTCACAAAATGTCCTGACAAATTTCTTTATCTCAGTTGTTGGCGTTGTACCAATGTCCTTACAAATCTGCTTAAACTCTTCTAATTCATCAGGACGAAAGTCGAGAGAAAAGCGTACATATTTCGAACGCAAATGTTTGAGCTGTGAATCATACTTCTTCTTGTCGTCCATGTATTCTCCTATTCCGGGCAAACTATACCCATCAATTTCTCAATCATACAATGTAAGAGCCTGCTTCTTTCAGTATCAGCAGCCTTATAAAACATTTCTTTACCACTTCTTCTGCTTGTAATAAGTCCACCTGCTTTTAACTGCTTCAAATGATGAGAAACTGCAGGACTAGACATATTTACCATTGCACTGATGTTAAGCACACAGTCTTCACAGTGGCATAAAAGCCAGAATATTCTAAGTCTGCTGCCATCTCCAAGCTGCTTAAAAACTTCAGCAGTTAAATTGAAATCATCTATAACTGCAAGACGGGATATTGCGTCTTCATGCTGTTTATTGTTGTGATGGTCATGAGGTAAATGTAACATATATTGTCTCACAAAAGTTGTTATTAAATAATGTTATGATATAAGTATCATTTGTGTTTGACACTCATATCAATTTATAGAAGTATAGCATATTGAGATAAAATCTACAAATGCTTTTGACACCCACATCAATATATAGAATTATATAAAAAGATTACTATTGTAACTTTAATCTTAAAAAAATATCATTATAATAATGTAAAGATATTGTTGATTGAAAATGCCCAACAGTGTTTTAGTCAATTAAATTTGTAACGCTTATTAAAATATAAAATGGAGAATTGGTATGGAAGAGAAAAAGATTGTAGTGGTGGGGCATGTATCGCTTGATCTTACACCAAAGTTCAATATGAGGACTAAAGTAAGTTCAATAGGCAGTGTAATAAAAGCAGGTAAATTGGTAAATGTAGGTCAAGTGGCTATTGCACCTGGAGGCTGTGTTACCAATACAGGACTGGCTCTTAAAAAATTTGGTGTGGATGTTAAACTTATTGCAAAAGTTGGTAGTGATGAATTTGCAGAAATTTTATACGAGAAATATAGACAACAAGGTGTTGAACCAAATTTTATAGTAAGTGGGGAAGATACCACATCATATACAATAGTTTTAGCACTCAATGGATGTGATAGGGCATTTCTCCATGATAGCGCGGCTAATGACAGCTTTTGTGAAGAAGATATAGACTATGAAGTAGTAAAGAACTCGGACTATTTTCATTTTGGATACCCTACCTTAATGAAAGAATTTTTTAGGGAAGATAAAGATGAACTAAGAAAGATGTTTCAGAAGGTGAAGGATTTTGGACTTATAACAAGTCTAGATGTAACAACAATAGATCCAGACAGTGAGCAGGCAGACATTGACTGGAATCAAAGGCTATCTGAGGTTTTGCCTTATGTAGATTTTTTTGTACCAAGTGTTGAAGAGCTTTGTTTTATGTTAGATAAGAATAAATATTACGAGATCCAAAATAGAGCAAGTGATGATGTCTGTATGCATTTATCACTATCAGAAGATATTGTTCCTATGGCAGAAAAAGTGATAACTCTCGGTTGTAAAGGTGTACTCATAAAATGCGGTGCAGCAGGAATGTATCTCATGACATCAGACAGCATAAGAATGAAAGAACTCGATGGTAAAATAAGCATAGAAGAATGGTCAAACAAGAGAATATTTCAAAATAGCTATACACCAGATAGAATATTGTCTGGTACAGGAGCAGGGGATACGTCAATAGCGGCATTTATATATGGGATATGCAAAGGAATGACACCTGAAGATACTTTAAGGATAGCTGCGGGTACTGGTGCATCATGTATAACAGAATATGATACTTTGTCGGGATTGCTACCGATAAGTATACTTAAAAATAAGATACAAAACGGTTGGAAGGAACAAAATTTTATTCATAAATAAGGAGGAGTTTATGTTAGTTACGTTAAAATCAGTTTTAGGTATTGCGGAAGCAGAAAATATCGCAATAGGAGCATTTAATCTTACCACACTGGAAGGAATTAGGGCGGTTATAGAGGCTGCTGAGGAACTCAAACAACCTGTAATCTTACAGTTTGCAAATGCAGCACATAAGGAGTATGTATCTCTTGAAAATATTGCACCAGCCATGTTAGCACTTGGGGATAAAGCAAGTGTTCCAGTTTGTGTACATCTTGACCATGGTGCAGACTTTGAAGAAGTTAAAAGAGCATTGGATTTAGGTTTTACAAGCGTCATGTATGATGGTTCTGCTCTTCCTTATGAAATTAATGCTGCTAATACAAGGACTGTGGTTGATTTGGCAAGTCAGTACTCAGCTTCAGTTGAGGCTGAAATTGGTTCAATGGGTGCAGAAATAAGTGAAGATGGTGGTGAGGCAGATGAGAGCTGTTATACTGATCCCGTTATAGCTGCAAAATTTGTAGCAGAAACTGGGATTGATGCACTTGCCTGCTCTTTTGGTACTGTACACGGAATCTATAAGAGTGCGCCAAAACTAGATATAGATAGAATAGCTAGAATTCGTAAGGTAACTGGAGTTCCTGTTGTCATGCATGGTGGTTCAGGCATTAGCGATGAGGATTTTAGAAAATGCATTGAAAATGGAGTTAGAAAGATTAATTTTTATACATATGCGGCAAAATATGCAGGAGAGTATGTAAAGAAAAAGCTAGAAGAAAGTTCAGGATATGTATTTTATCATGACGTGGCTGTATGGGGGTTAGAATCAATGAAAAAGACATATATTGATACAATCAAGATATTTGCAAATTTGAAGTAAAATGACAAATGTAATAAAAAATGATTACAAAAAACAGGTGTATCGAAATTAAAAAACAGGTATTATATACCTAGAACTAAAAAATAATATGGATCTGAAGAGGAGAAGATTTATGAAAAGAAAAATTCTAGCACTTATTTTAGCAGCAACTATGGTTGGTTCACTTACTGCTTGTGGAAGCGGTAATGCAAGTAGTGGAAGTACTACAAAAAGTGGAAGTGCAGCAAGTACCACTGCAAGTAAAACAGGAAGTACTCAGGCAAGTAGTAAAACAAGTACAACAGGTAAACATTATAAATTTGGTTATACTTGTATGGATGGAACCAATCCATTTTTTGTTACGATTCAGGATAAGATGAAAGAGCTAATTACAGCAAAGGGGGATGAACTGGTAACAACAGATCCTGGAAATGATGTTACAAAGCAGATTTCACAGGTTGAAGATATGCTTTCACAAAATCTTGATGGCTTATTTATGAATCCGGTAGATGCACAGGGAATTATTCCTGCACTTGATCAGGCTAAGGCGGCCAATGTTCCAATGGTAGGCTTTGACACACAGGTTGGTGATATGTCATACCTCGTGTCATATACAGGTTCAAATAACTACAATGCAGGAAAGGTCGTTGGTGAGGATTTAGTTAAGAAGTGCCCAAAGGGTGGTAAGATTATAGTTCTTGATTCTCCTACAATGCAGTCGGTAGTTGATAGAACTAATGGTTTCTTAGATGCGATTAAAGATCATGGTTTCGAAATCGTTGCACAGCAGGATGCAAAGGGTAACTTACAGGTTGCCATGGGTATTGCAGAAGACTTACTCCAAGCACATAGTGATGTAGTTGCTATTTTCGGAGGAAATGATCCTACAGCTCTTGGAGCTCTTGCAGCAGCTAATGCAGCAGGTATCAAGAAGGGTAAATGCTTCATTTATGGTATCGATGGCTCTCCTGATATCAAGAAAGAACTTGCTTCTGGAACATCACTTATAGAAGGAACAGGTGCCCAGTCTCCAGTGGCAATTGCAGAAAAGGCAGTTGAGATTATGTATAATCATGTGGAAGGAAAGGCTGTAGATAAAGAATATCCGGTAGATACCTTCCTTATTACTGCAGATAATGTAAAAGACTATGGCACAGATGGTTGGCAGTAAATTTTAACAATAATAAATTGTATTAGGAAGCAAAGGTGCTTTCTTCGTCCGGAGGGAAGGAGTTAGCACCTTTTTTACAAACTATTAAAGTTTTTATATCTGTATGTAGATGCCAAAGGAGTTTGGTGCCTATATGAAAAAAATGGATTATTTGGTTTTGGAAGAACCATGAAGATTTCATGTAAATTTATAGAGTAAGGGGATGATTAGTTGAGCGATAATATTATTCTTAGAATGAAAAACATTAATAAACGCTTTCCCGGAGTGTATGCATTAAAAAATGTTAACTTTGAGTTAAAGAGTGGAGAAGTACATGCCTTACTTGGTGAAAATGGAGCCGGTAAATCTACCTTGATTAAGGTACTTGGCGGTATATATCATGCTGAAGAGGGTGATATTGAGATTGAAGGCAAGAATGTAAGCATAGCAAGTGTTCAAGATGCGGAGCAGAATGGAATTGCTATTATTCACCAAGAACTGGTATTGGTGCCACATATGAGTGTAGCCGAAAACATTTATCTGGGACGTGAGGTTGGAAGTGGTATATTTGTAAATAGATCAGAAATGACTAAAAATGCACAGAAGATTTTAGATGATTTGGGAATGGATATAGATGCAAGAAGTCTAATTAAGGATCTTCCTATAGCCAAGCAACAGATGGTGGAAATAACCAAAGCAGTATCAGTAAATTCTAAGATATTGGTAATGGATGAGCCAACTTCTTCTATAAGTGACAAGGAAGTAGAAAACCTATTTAAGATAATGAGAGATTTGACTAAAAAAGGAGTTGGAATAGTTTATATATCACATAAAATGAGTGAACTTGATGAGATATGTGATAGAGTTACAGTCATGCGTGACGGTGAATATGTTGGTACTAAGAATGTAAAGGAAACAGCTAAAGACGAGCTTATAGCAATGATGGTTGGAAGAACTCTGACTAATTATTATGTAAGAGACTATGGCACGCCAGGAGAAGAAATACTAAAGGTAGTTGGGCTTTCTGATGGAGACAAGGTAAACGGTGTCGATTTTAATATAAGAAAAGGTGAGATTGTTGGATTTGCGGGACTTGTAGGAGCCGGAAGAAGTGAAACAATGCAGGCTATTTTTGGTCTCACACAAAATGTGACGGGTGAAATATATATACAAGGAAATAAAGTAGAAATAAATAATCCTGAAGATGCCATTAAATATGGGCTTGCGCTGGTTCCAGAGAGCCGTAAGGAGCAGGGATTATACCTTGTACAAAGTGTTAAATATAATACTACAATTGAGGTACTTAAGGAGTTTATAGGCAAGTTTAGGGTTAATGACAAAAGAGAAACTGAAATTACTCAGAAATATATAGATCTTATGTCTACCAAGACTCCATCGCAGGCACAGGAAATAGGAAATCTTTCTGGTGGAAATCAACAGAAGGTGATGATAGGAAGGTGGCTTGCTACAAAGCCTAAGGTGCTGATATTGGATGAACCGACAAGAGGAATTGATGTAGGAGCTAAATCAGAAATATACGCGATAATGAATAATCTCGTAAAAACGGGAGTTTCTATTATAATGATTTCATCGGAATTGCCTGAAATTATTAATATGAGTGACAGGGTATATGTAATGGCAGGTGGAGTAGTAAGAGGATGCATAAGCAGGGAAGAAATATCTCAGGAAAGTATCATGCATCTTGCAGCAATCTAAAAACAGAGGTGAATAAGATGGAAGATAAAAAAATTGTTACAGCCAACAGTAAAGCGGTATCTGCTAACCAGGTAGCCGTATTCTTTAAGGAGAATATGGGAATAATGGTGGCTTTGGTAATTCTATGCATATTCCTTTCTATTTTTCCAGGAACAAGCGGAACTTTTCCAACTGTGAAAAATATGCTAAATGTATTAAGGCAGATTTCTACCAATATGCTCTTAGCGTGTGGAATGACAATGGTTATTATACTGGGTGGCATTGATTTGTCAGTTGGTTCGGTTATTGCACTTACGGGTGTTATTTCTGCAGGATTGGTATCAAGAAATGGAATGAGTATACCGGTAGCCCTGCTTGTTGGTGTTGTTATTGGAGTTGTTTCAGGAGCATTTAATGGTCTTGTTATTTCAAAAACTACTATACCACCATTTATAGTAACCCTTGCAACAATGAATATAGCAAGAGGTCTGGCAGGAGTATACACAGGTGGTTCTCCAGTGAGAGTCGTATCCAAGGAATGGCAGTGGCTAGGTGCAGGCTATATTGCAAGTATTCCTGTTCCTGTTATAATAATGGTAATAGTCTTTATACTATCAATACTTATTATGAATAAAACCAAAATGGGAAGACATATATATGCAGTAGGTGGGAATCCATTGGCAGCAAGATTTTCGGGAATCAATGTATCAAAAGTAAAATTTTTTGTATATGCTTATTCCGGAATAATGGCGAGCCTTGCAGGTATCATTCTTGCTTCACGTATGTACTCCGGACAGCCTACAGCGGGTGACGGTGCAGAAATGGATGCAATTGCAGCAGTTGTAGTTGGTGGAACGTCTATGTCAGGTGGTTCGGGTAAATTAGGAGGTACCTTGATTGGTGCGCTGATTATAGGTATACTTAGTAATGGACTCAACCTTATGAATGTCAATTCTTTTTGGCAAACTGTAGTAAAGGGTGTAGTTATACTTCTTGCAGTATTTTTAGACTATATCCGTACACTTAAAAAGAATAAATAAATATAAAAGGGGTGGGGATGACTCACCCCTTATTTTAGAGGTAAAATGATAAACAACGTAAGAACATACCTTAAAGATTGGATAATTCCTATTATTTCGGGAGCTATTCTTTTTTCGGTGTTAATTGGGCTAAAAATAACGTATAATAGTATTCATAAGCATGTACCGAGAGTTTTTGGTGCTACCTATATGACTATGAATAATCCCTATTTTTCCGTGCTTAATGAAAGCCTTAGGGAGGTAATTGAAGCAAATGGAGATATATTGCTTACAAGAGACCCTGCACAAAGTCAGGATAGACAGAATCAACAAATACTTGAAATGATAGATGAGGGCATTGAAGTATTGTTTGCCAACCCTGTAGATTCTAAGACCATAGAGCCTGCGCTTGAGGCATGTAAGAAGGCTAAAGTTGCAGTATTTGTTGTAGATACCGAGGTTCAGGATACAGATAATGTTGTTTCGGTTATTCAGTCTGATAATTACAAAGCGGGTGAACTAGTGGCAGAAGACATGATGAAAAGGCTTCCGCAAGGCGCTAATATTGTGCTTTTATCCCATTATAGTGTACAATCTACTCAGGTAAGAAGAGAGGGTTTTTTAGACAAGATAAAAGGACATACTGAGTACAAAATAGTAGCAAATTCGTATAATAGTTCAGAAATAGAAGTTGCAAATATGGAGATGGATAAGATTATTAAATCGGGAGTTAAGATTGATGTTGTTTTTGGAAATAATGATCCAACAGCTGTTGGGGCGCTTGCAGCTCTTGAGGTAAATAAGCTGACAGAAAAAGGGATAATGGTATATGGAGTTGATGGTTCGCCTTATGCCAAACAGTTAATATCAAAAGGATATATGGTTGGTACTGCAGCACAGCATCCTATAATCATGGGAAGAACTGCAGCAGATACAGCGTATAAATATCTAAAAAATAAAAAAGTTGAAAAAAATATTACTATAGATGTTGATATGGTAACTAAAGAAAATATGGATAAAACCAATATAAATGAATGGCAATAGATATGGAAAATGAACTTCTTAGTATTAAAACAAACAAGATTCTTATCTTTATGTATTTTATATGCTTTTCTACAGCAATCTGGATTTCCCAGTTTGTATGCCTAAGTATAGCCAAGGTAACACTTAACTTTGGTGCAAGGGAATTTATTGCTGAGATAAGTGGACTACCAGGCAATGCTGAGGTTTTGGCACAAAAAACTATTTTTTACATGCTAATGTTTGGAGTTACATTTGGGCTTAGGACCTATTTTGGTAAAAAAGTAAAAAAAATAATAACGATTACTCTTGTTGTAGATTATTTAATAGCATTTCGTATTATTATTTTATTAAACTTTAATTATAATGGGGTTTTGTTATGGGTATTTACAAACTTCCTTGCACATCTTATAAAGAGCCGCTTCTCAGGATTATACATTGGAGGAGGGGTAATCAGCTATGTAATTACAGATAAAAACCTTGCATCTATGTGGCTAAAGAATTATAATATTGCAGATTATATTTCGGTATATTCTAAGGATGAGCAGAGCTACTTCTATCTCACTTATAATATACTAAACATTATGACAATAATTGCATTTTTTGCATGCTGCCTTTTTATTATAATGAAAAAGGATGAAACAATAAAGAAAACAAAGGATTTATACGAGCAGTTATCACTTGCCAATAGCAATCTTATCAAAGTTAATAAAGAACTTGAATGCATGGTTGAAGAAAATGAAAAATTGGCAGAAATAAGAGAAAGAAACCGTATAGCTAGGGAAATTCATGATACCATGGGGCACACTTTAACAGGAATAATTGCTGGAATAGACGCTTGTATAGCACTTGCAAAAGACTCGCCTGAAATCTTAAGAGAGCAACTAAAATTGATTTCAGAGATTAGCCGTAAAGGAGTTGAAGATATTAGGGCTTCAGTAAGTTCTCTAAGACCTGATACTTTAGAGAGGCTGAATCTAAACCAAGCCCTGTACAACCTCATTGAAAATACAAGAAAGGTTATGGGGGTTGAGGTAGATTATTATTGCAATGAAAAAGAGCTGAAATTAGACGAGGATGAAGAAAATGCAATCTATAGAATTGTACAGGAATGCATTACCAATGCGATAAGGCATGGAATGGCTACGAAAATAACGGTTTTACTTGAAAAAAGACAGTTTGAAATATATTTGAAAATATCAGATAATGGTATAGGTTGCGCTGAAATTAAAGAAGGCTTTGGAACAAGACATATGAAAGAAAGAGTAGAAATGTTGAATGGAACTGTTAACTTTGCCAATAAGGATGGCTTTGTGGTAGAGGCAGTGGTTCCAATAAGATGGGGGAAAGAATATGATTAAAGTATTGGTAGCGGATGATCAGGAAATGATTAGAGAAAGCCTTAAAATTGTATTAAACAGTAAAGAAGATTTTGAGGTTACAGATGCAGTAGCAAATGGACTTGAGGTCATTCAGAGTATAAGAAAAAATAAACCGGACGTTATACTTATGGATATCAGAATGCCCAAGGTTGACGGGGTTCAGTGTACTCAGATGGTAAAGGAGGGATATCCGGATATAAAAATTATTATACTTACAACTTTTGATGATGATGAATATGTTTATAATGCCCTGAGATTTGGTGCGAGCGGCTATTTGCTAAAGGGAGTAAGCATGGAAGGACTACAGGAGGCCATAAGGGCGGCATATCAGGGACAGTCAATGATTAATCCTGATGTTGCTACAAAGGTATTGAAATTTTTTTCAGATATGGCTAAGGATGAATCGCTAATAAAAATCGAAGACTTTCAGGTCAAAGATATAACCACAGGTGAGTGGAAAATAATAGACGAGGTGGCAAAGGGAAAATCAAATAAAGAGATTTCAGAAACACTTGCTTTGTCAGAGGGAACAGTAAGAAATTATCTGTCAGTTATTCTTGAAAAGCTGTCTTTAAGAGACAGAACTCAGCTTGCGATTTGGGCGATACAGTCACATAGAAGCCATTAAGATAGGAGATTTGCTTGATTAAGAAGAAAATATTAGTAATAGGGATGATAATTACTGCCATTGTCATATTGTCATATGCCATTTGGTTAAATCAAAGACCTGTGGTTCTAGAATTTGCTATGTTTAACGGTAGCAATTGGAATGTGGAAATACAGGATAGTTATAGTTTTATAGACAGGGCTATTGATAGGTTTGAGAAAGAGCATCCGGGTGTGAAGGTACATTACGTAAGTGGCATACCTAAAGAAGATTATTCAGAATGGCTTAGTAGTAAGATACTAAAGGGGGACGCACCTGATGTCATGATGATAAAGGATGAGGACTTCAACCGCTTTGCAGAGCTTGAAATACTGGAAAATCTGGATGATTATTTGAAAAAGGATAAGGAATTTGATGCTAATAGATATTATGAAACTGCATTAAAATCGGGGAAAATAGCAAATGTACAGTATGCATTGCCCTTTGAAACCGTCCCATACCTTATGTTTGTAAACAAAACTCTGCTGAATAAAGAGGGCATAGATATTCCCGATAAAGATTATACTTTTGATGACTTATATTATATCTGCAAAAAAATAACAAAGGATTTAGATGGAGATGGAATTATAGACCAGTTTGGGATATTTAAGTATAGTTGGCAGGAGGCGGCAGTCTCTAACGGAGCTAGGTTGTTTTCAAATGATGGGAAGCAGTGTTATTTTACTAGCACCAAACTACAGGAAGCTATTAAGTTTACGAAAGCTTTAAGTGAATTAGATGAAAATCAAAAAGTCACAAAAGAGCTTTTTGATAAGGGCAAAGTTGCTTTTATGCCACTTAGCTATGCTGAATATAGAACTTATAAGGCATACCCTTATAAGATTAAAAAATATACTGATTTTCAATGGGACTGTATAACTCTTCCAAGAGGTAAAAAAGGAAGCAATTCTTCAGTGGTCGACAGCTTAAATATAGGGATGGGAAAAGATAGCAAACATAAGGAATTATCTTGGGAATTTCTTAAATATATGACAGGAAATGAAGAAGTTCAAAAAGATATGTTTTTAAATGCACCAGCAGCATCTGTACTACATTCTGTGACTGAAGATAAAAATCTTATAAAGGATATTGATGGAGAATTTATTGGAAAAGTCATAGATAGTGGAAGTGTAAAGCCAAAGTTTGAAAGATATGAAGGCGCTATACAGATAGCAGATGCAGAAATAAACAATTATTATACTCAGGATGTGGACTTGGACAATGCAATGAGGATTATCCAAAGAAAGGTACAGGAATATATATCAAAATAGGAGGAATTAAAATGAAGCGTTCAGAAATCAATAATATAATAAAAGAAATGGAAATACTTATTAAGGAAAATGGCTTTAAACTACCTCCTTTTGCAGAATGGACTCCAAAAGAATGGGAAACAAAAGGAAGAGAATATGATGAGATAAGAGATAATAGGCTGGGATGGGATATAACTGACTTTGGGTTGGGTGACTTTAATAAAGTTGGATTTGGACTTTTTACTATAAGAAATGGAAACCAGCATAATCCGAAATATAAAAAAGTATATGCAGAAAAAATCCTCTTTTTAAGAGATAATATGATGGCACCAATGCATTTTCATTGGTTTAAGTCGGAGGATATAATAAACAGGGGAGGAGGCACCATGCTTATTAAACTGTATAACTCTGACAAAGATGGAAATCTTTTGGACACAGATGTAATAGTACATTCCGATGGAAGAGAATATACTATAGAGGCGGGTGGAATGGTTGAGCTAAAACCGGGTGAAAGTATAACTATAACTCCTTATCTTTATCATGAATTCCATGTAGTTCCTAGCAGTGGAAGTGTGCTTATTGGCGAAGTTTCGCAGTGCAATGATGATGAAACAGATAATAGGTTCTATGAGAAAATCGGAAGATTTCCCAAAATTGAAGAAGATGAGCCTCCATACAGGCTTTTATGCAATGAATATCCAGATGCAAAAAACTAATTGTTAAATATAAATAAAATCACATAATTATTGTAAAATACATCAAATTTCGCTATACTGTAGTTAAGTGTATTAACAATGGGTGAAGGTGCATTTTTATGAAAGCAAATCTGTTTTTTAAGTATCTGGTTTGCTACCTCCTAATAGTTATTAGTTCCCTTATTATACTAAACACAGTAGGAGCAGGGCGTATCAGAAATGGAATTATAAACGATAATATCAGGTCTATGAAGATAGAGGCAGAGACAATAACAAGCGATTATATGAAGGGGTATTATTCCGGAAATATGTCTCTTTTTGACGTAGACAATGGGCTAAAGACTATCGATACATTTGCAGATGCAAGAATAATGATAATAAATGCTGTAGGTGAAGTAGTTTCTGATACAAGAGGAACTTCTTTTAACGATAAGAATGAGAGAAGAAGGCTTCCTGCCTGGCTCTTAGAGAAGGATTCATATGTGGGTGGCAATATCAAGGAATTATCTAATAAAGCTATAGTGGCGGTAATTTCCCCTATTGATATAGACTTTGTACTTAAAGGATATGTAGTGCTTTCCATGGAGGTGTCAGAGCTTGAGAAAGACGCCTCGTATAGTATAGATACCTTGAATATTTGCTTTTTGATACTTGGAGTAGTATTTCTCATAGCCCTGCTATTTCTTTACAGGATATCGATTATTCCTTTAAGAGCGGTAATTAAGGCTGCCAGAGAATATGCCAGAGGAAATTTTGACTATGTATTTGCCACTGAGGAAAACAGACACGATGAATTTAGGGATTTGATGGACACCATTGAATACATGGCTAAAGAACTGAGCCTTATGGAAGAATATCAGAGAAAATTTATTTCAAATATTTCTCATGACTTTCGTTCACCGCTTACCTCTATAAAGGGCTTTGCTACGGCAATGATGGATGGAACCATTCCTCCTGAGCTTTACAATAAGTACCTTAGTACCATTTGCTTTGAAACAGACAGACTTACCAAGCTTACAAGCGGATTGATTGAGCTTAACAAGTTTGACAGTCATCAGGCTCTCTTAGACATCAGAGAGTTTGACCTACATAGTATGATAAAGCAGACAGTGGAGGCATTTGAGGGAAAATGCAGGGACAAGCATATTTCGCTGAATCTTATATTTGAAGGGGATGAGTCGCTTGTAATGGCTGACAAGGGAAAGATTGAGCAGGTATTTTACAATCTGATTGACAATGCAATCAAGTTCAGCCACAACGATTCAGATATAAATATAACTACAAAATCTAAGGGAAATAAGGTAATAGTGTCCGTTAAGGATTATGGCATTGGTATACCGAAGGAAAGTCTTAAGAAAATATGGGAGAGGTTTTATAAAACGGATACTTCGAGGGGGAAGGACAAGAAGGGCAGTGGTCTGGGACTGGCTATAGTTAAGGAAATTATCCAGTCGCATGGAGAAGAAATTGATGTAATCAGCACTGAAAATGCAGGAACTGAGTTTGTATTTACAATTAGTAAAGCAGGGGTATGATTATGAGTGATGATAAGGATTATAAATTCATTAATGAAAAAATAGTTCAAAAGAAGATGCATCCTGTTAAGAAATTTTTTATTGGCTTGATTGTAGTTTTATTTTTGGGTGTTGTTTTCGGAGTTACGGAAAGAATTGTATTTGAAGTTACAGGTGAGGTGCTACCGCATTTTAACTTATTTAAGAAAAATCACTCAATTGAGCTTAGGAAAAATGAAGAGGTGGCGAGCGGAGCTTCGATAGCTACTGAAAGTTCTGTAAAGGAAGCTAAGGAGAGTAAGCCTGAGACAGATAAAAAGCAGGTTAAGATAATTGAGAAAAGAGTTTCTGCTGATTTATCCGACTATAAGCAGGCTCTAAGCCAGTTTGGTAAGTTAGCCAATGAGCAGAATCAGTCTGTAGTTGAAGTGCAATCTGTGGTAAAGGGAAAGGACTGGTTTGAAAATCCTTATGACGCTGTAAATAAAGCTGCAGGATATATAATTGCGGTTCAGAACGACGAGGCTTATATATTAACGGATTATAAGAGCATTAAGTCTGCTGATAATATAAAGGTTAAATTTAAGCAGGGCTTCCTTGCAGAGGGGATAATTAAGAATTATTCGGCTAATTTGGAGCTTGCTCTTGTGATGGTCAATCTAAAGGGAATTGCAAAGAAGGATGATATTGAACCTCTTAAGTTTGGAGGAATTAGCTACAAGAGCATAGGTGAGCCTATTATGGCTATAGGTAATCCGAATGGAAACATCTATTCAGTATTACCGGGAGTTATAACAGGTGCTGAGACATCCCTGATAGAAGATGACTATAGCTTTGATTCGCAGTTTACAGACATAGATATTGCCAAGAACGGAGATGCTGTCTTTGTTGATTTTGATGGAAATGTCGTAGGCATATATTATAAGGGAAATCAGGATGTAACTCAGATAATTAACATTTCAAAGATAATGACCTTACTTGAGAAAATGATGAATGATGAGCCCCTGCCTTATATAGGAATTAAGTCCAAGGCTTTTGACGGAGCTGAGGAGAAGACAGGAATATCAGGAGGAGTAATGGTAGACAGCGTCACCAAGGGTTCTCCTGCGGATGATGCGGGCTTTAAGGAAGGCGATATAATATACGAGATGGACGGCGTACACATTGAAAATATGAGCGACTATGAGAGCTTCCTTGAAAGTAAAAAGCCAAAGAATAAGGTAAAAGTCCTCATTTACAGGGTAACAAGGAATGAGGGTAAGAAAATAGAATTAGAAGTAGAGATAGGAGACAGCAGGGGTATAAAATGAGATATATAAAGGATATTAAGGACGGAGAGCAGTTAAACGGCATCTATTACTGTAAGGAGAAGAAGGAGCTTAGAAGTAAAAATGACAAACCATATTATTCAATGACTTTGCAGGATAAAACAGGCAGTCTTGATGCTAAGGTATGGGATACGAATTCAAATGGAATAGAGGACTTTGCAGGTGGCGACTTTGTCTGTGTTCAGGGGCAGGTTTCTATCTATATGGGAGCTTTGCAGGGCAAAATTATCAGAGCCAGAAGATGTGGTGAAGGCGAATATGACCTGGCGGACTACATACCTACTTCAAGGTACGATAGAGATGAGATGTATGGGAAGCTTTTAGACATCATCGATACAGTAAAGAATCCTTATTATAAAAAGTTATTGGATACATTTTTCAGGGACAAGGAATTTGCAGAGAAGTTTAAGAATCATTCTGCGGCAAAGACAGTCCACCATAGCTTTGTGGGAGGGCTTTTGGAGCATTCTCTGGGAGTGGTAAAGGTCTGTGATTTCATGTCTAATCAATATCCTATGATTAACAGAGATTTGCTTATAACGGCGGCACCACTGCACGACATAGGAAAGATGGTTGAGCTTAGCGGATTTCCAACAAATGAATATACTGACTCAGGCCAGCTTCTAGGTCATATTTACATTGGTGCAAATATGATAAATGAGAAGATTAACAGCATTGAAAATTTTCCAAAAAGACTGGCAGATGAGCTTATTCACTGCATTTTATCGCATCACGGCTCTCTGGAATTTGGTTCGCCTAAGATGCCTGCACTTATGGAAGCCTTTGCACTCAGCCTTGCTGACAACATGGATGCGAAGATGGAGACATTTACCGAGCTTTTGGAGGTAAATGAGGGCAGAACGGACTGGCTTGGTTACAACAAGTTTTTTGAGTCGAATATAAGAATAGCTACTAAGAATAAGGAATAATATGTTTGAAAAAAATGAAATTTTAGAACTTCAGATTGAGGCAATAGGAAGTGAGGGAGAGGGTATAGCGCATGCAAATGGTTATACCCTCTTTGTGAAGGATACAGTTCCGGGGGATAGGATAGAGGCTAGGGTGGTAAAGGCAGGAAAAAACTATGGATATGCCAGATGCGAGCGTATTATAGAGCCGTCAACAGATAGGATAGAGCCTGTCTGTCCCATTTCAAAGAGATGCGGAGGCTGTCAGTTCCAGCACCTTTCGTACGAGGCAGAGCTTAAGTTCAAGCAGAAGAAAGTGTTTAACTGCATAAAGAGAATAGGTGGTTTTAGCGATGAGGCTATACCTATGCTCCCTATAATTGGCTGTGAAGAGATTATGCATTATAGGAATAAGGCGCAGTTTCCTGTTGGTGTGAATAAAGTGGGCGAGACAGTTACGGGCTTTTACGCTGAGAGGAGCCACGAGATAGTGGATACGACCAAATGCTACATTCAGTTTGAGGAGAATGAGCTTATTTTGGATACCCTTATGGCATTTATGAAGAAGTATAAAATATCTGCCTACGAGGAAAAAATAAATCCAAAGACGAAAAAACCTGAAAAAGCCAAGGGGTTAGTCCGACATATAATGACCAGAAAGGGCTTTGCAACCGGTGAAATAGGCATCTGTGTGGTTATCAACGGGGATGTACTGCCAAAGGATGATGAGTTTACAGCTATAGTGCTTAAGGCATTTGAGGGCAGGAGTGATGTAAGGATAAGTAGCATTTGCGTAAATGTAAATAAGAAGGTTACCAATGTGATATTTGGGGATGAGCTTAAATGCATCTACGGAGAGCCTTACATAGTGGATATGATAGAGGATGTTAAGTTTAAGATATCTCCATTTTCATTCTATCAGGTAAACCCTGCCCAGACTATGAAACTTTACGGTAAGGCTTTGGAGTTTGCAGATCTTACGGGAGAAGAAGTGGTTTGGGATCTCTACTGTGGCATCGGTACCATAAGTCTGTTTTTAGCTAAGAAGGCTAAGGAAGTCTACGGGGTGGAGATAGTAGAGGCAGCAGTGGTAAATGCTAGGGAAAATGCTAAATTAAATGGAATGGAGAATGTGCATTTCACAGTAGGAAAAGCTGAGGATGAGGCTAAAAAACTCCCAAAGCCTGATGTAATAGTAGTAGACCCGCCAAGAAAGGGTTGCGATGAAAAGCTCCTTGAGACGATAATGAATTATAAGCCGGAAAGAGTAGTATATGTATCCTGCGACCCGGCTACACTTGCGAGGGACTTGAAGGTGCTATGTGGAGATGGGGGGTATAGACTGGATAAGGTGCAGGCAGTGGATCAGTTTTCTAGGGGGGTGCATGTGGAGAGTGTGGTGAGGCTAAGTATAGAATATTAGTTTTATTTATATAGTTAATGGATTTAGATACCGTTAAGAAATAGATAAGATATAAATAATAATTTTACTGATTTAGTATAGCAAATATGATATGATAAGGTAGGGTAGCAATGAATGATAATGGCTTAAGTTATATCGACCTCTTTGCTGGTGCAGGGGGATTGTCAGAAGGTTTCATTCAAAGTGGTTATAGACCAATTGCACATGTGGAAATGAATGAGTATGCAGCAAAAACATTAGAAACAAGAATTGCCTATTATTATCTTAAAGAAAATGGCAACTTAAAAAGCTATTATCAATATGAGAGGAATGAAATATCGCGTGAGCAGTTATTAGAGTTAATTCCTAGAAGTGAATTGAAGACTGTCATTAACAAGGAAATGTCAAAGTCAACTATTAAGGAGATTTTTCAGTCAATAAATAAAATTATTGATGAGAAAAAAATTGGTAAAGTAGATGTAATTGTTGGAGGCCCTCCATGCCAAGCATATTCATTAGTGGGTAGGGCACAGAGTAGTCACATGATAGTGCCTATGGAAGAGGATACTCGAAATGAGCTATACAAGATGTATGTCCAATTTTTAAACAAATACAAGCCTAAAATGTTTGTATTTGAAAATGTTGCGGGTATTAAAACTGCGCGTGGTGGACAAGCTTTTAAGAATCTTCAAAAGTATATGCGTAGGGTAGGATATGAGATAGATTATAAAGAACTTAATGCAAATGATTTTGGAGTTTTACAGAACAGAAAAAGAGTAATTATAATTGGCTGGTTAAAAGAAATGAAATATGAGTATCCCAAATTTGAAATTATTCATAGCGATGCCAAGGTGTGGGATTTGTTGGATGATTTGCCACCATTATATCCGGGGGAATCAGCGAATAATTATATAATATCAGATATGCGTAGATTAAAAAAATATGTTAAGGATAATAAGATTAGAACCAAGTCAGATGTTCTGACTAGTCATGTTGCAAGACCGCATACAAAACAAGATATAGAGATATATAAGAAAACAATTAATTTGTGGTTTGAAAATGCAAGACATGAGAGACTTAAATATAATAATCTACCAGATAAGCTGAAAACCCATAAAAATAGAACATCTTTTGTAGATAGATTTAAGGTTGTAGAAGGCGACTTGAACTATTGCCATACTATATTAGCTCATTTATCAAAAGATGGACATTACTTCATACACCCGGACATTAAGCAACATAGATCTATAACTGTAAGAGAAGCAGCAAGAATACAATCATTTCCAGATAGCTATTTTTTTGAGGGGCCGAGAACTTCTCAATTTGTTCAGGTTGGAAACGCAGTACCTCCAATGATGGCAAAAATAATAGCAGATAAGATAAAAGAACAGCTAGGACAATAAGAAAGGGGGAATTCGCAAATGGGAATTGTTGAAACAACATATTCAGAGTTAAAGCAGCAAGAATTAAATAATAATCCTTATAGTTGCTTACACATGGCAGATATTGATATTAATCCACACCAGATTGAGGCATTCACATTTGCGCTATCTTCTCTGGAACTTGGTGGTGCTATTCTAGCTGATGAAGTAGGTCTTGGTAAAACCATTGAAGCAGGGCTGGTTATTAAGTATCTATTGTGTAGTGGCAAAAATAAGATAATACTTGTTATGCCATCAAACTTGCGTAAGCAATGGCAGGTTGAATTAGAAGAAAAATTTGATATTGAGTCATTAATTGTGGATAGTTCCAACTGGGATGATTATTTGATTAAAGTTAATGACAAACAGGTGGTTGTTATTGTTTCATATCATTTTGCATCTAAGAGAAAAGCAGAATTAACAAAAATACCTTGGGATTTTTGTGTATTTGATGAAGCTCATAGACTTAGAAATGTTCATAAAAATGGCTCTAAAATGGCTAGTGTATTATATGAATTAACAAAAGGAATCCCTAAGATTTTATTAACTGCAACACCAATGCAAAATACCTTGCTTGATATATATGGACTTGTTCAATATATCGATGACAAGATTTTCTATAACAAGTCAGTATTTTCAGAAAGGTATTTGCGTGGAGAAGATTATAGTGACTTGAAGGCTTGTTTAGAACCTGTTGTTCAAAGAACTCTAAGAAAAGAAGTAGCAGAATACATTCAATTTTCTGAGCGTAAAGAGATGACGATTGACTTTGAATTATCGCCAATGGAGATAGAGCTTTATGTGATGATTAATAATTATCTGAAAAAGGAAATCTTATATGCTTTGCCCAACTCTCACAGAACACTTATTACTTCTGTTATTAGAAAATTACTTGCATCCTCAAGTATGGCAGTTGCAGAGACGTTTAAGGTGTTAAAAGGAAGACTTGAAATTTTAAAGGAGACAACTAGAACTGAATCAGCAGATGAGAGTATTGATTTCTTTCTGAGCTTCTTTGACGATGAAGAAATAGAAACAGTTGATGATAGTGAGCAGGATGAATTATATACTAGAGAAAAGGTAAATGAATTTATTCAGCATGAAATAGATGAAGTAATAGATATTATTAATAAAGCTGAAGGTATAAAAAGGAATGCGAAGATGACAGCCTTAAAACTTGCGGTGAAAAAGGCATTTGCGTTCCAAGAAGAGGCTGATATACAGCAAAGAATTGTTGTATTTACAGAATCTATTAGAACGCAGCAGTATATGTACGAAGAGTTATCTCATGACGGATATAAAGGGCGGATACTTAAATTTAATGGTAGTACAAATGACCCTACTACGAAACAGATTTATAAGGCATGGAAAGCTAGAAATTATGGTAAGTATGTGGGCAGTAGAAATGTTGAATTGAAGAATGCAATAGTAGAAGCATTTAGGGATGAATACAAGATATTGCTTGTAACTGATTCTGGTTCCGAAGGATTAAATCTACAGTTTTGCAACACTATTATAAATTATGACTTGCCTTGGAATCCGCAAAAGATTGAACAGCGAATAGGCCGATGTCATCGTTACGGTCAAAAGAATGATGTTGTAGTTATCAATCTACTAAATACACAGAATATAGCAGACAAGAGAGTATATGAAATTCTTTCAGAAAAATTTGAACTATTTCAAGGTGTATTTGGTGCATCGGATAAGGCTATTGGATTGTTAGAAGGTGGAGCAGATTTTGAAAAAAGAGTAACACTCATTTATCAGGAATGTAAAACGGTAGCTGATTTTACAAAGCAATTCAAAGCTTTAGAAAAGGAATTAGAGAAGAAAAGAAACAAGAAGATGGATGAGCTGAAATCCATATTTACATATAAGACAGAAGAACAGCATAAATCTCATTTTGGCGCTATAATGCAAGAAATTGCAGAATATAGTTCACAGTGCGAATACTGGAATAATAGATGCAAAAAGGGAGAAGCAACATATCCAAAGTATTACGAAGTTAATATGGATTTGGAGATCCCGGGGATTCAACATGGCTATTTGATATTAGGCGGTTCATATGTTGGAGAATTGCTCGAAGAGGCTGTATTTGAAATTATTGATTCGACTGGAAGAATATATGGTGTTACGGATAAATTGGCTAGAGCTCTTTGTGAGAAATTGCAGGAGCAGTATCTGGAAGAGAATACACCAAACAATCGAGAAATTCTTTCATATATTGATAAAGTAGATGAATTTATGCAGCAGAAGCACGCAGAGTCTAAAAGGACAGTTGTAACCACGAATAAGAAAAAGATGGATAATTGGCTACAGCTAAGAAAAGAAGAATATTTACTTCAAGCTAAAGATACATCAGAATTAGATGAAATTAAAGAAAAATATGCAGCTGAAAGTGATTTTAGGCTGAAGATTGCACTAAAGAAACAAATAGAGAATATAGAAATACAGAAACAAAAAATGATAGAGGCATTTCATGATAAAATGTCATTATTGGAAGATGAGGCTGTAAATATGCAGAAGGAATTTGAAGAAAGCATATTGGTAAAGCCACAACTTATAACAAAGATAGTGATTAAGTTTTAGGAGGATACCATGGAGAAGAAGGGAAAGTTAGAGCTGACTTGGACAGACAAGTACAAAAATTCAAGATTGGAACCAAGGATTTTGATAGAAGTTGAAGATAATTCAACTGGAAATAGCAGTAATGGAAATATGTTAATTCATGGCGACAATTTACTGGCATTGAAAGCGCTTGAGCTACAATTTGCTGGAAATGTTAAGTGCATATACATTGATCCTCCATATAACACTGGTACTGCATTTGAGTATTATGATGATGGAGTAGAACACTCTAAATGGCTAAGTATGATGAATGAAAGATTAAAGTGTTTGAAAACTCTCCTGAGAGAAGATGGTACTATTTTTATTCAGATTGATGATAATGAACAGGCATATTTGAGAGTACTATGCGATGAAATATTTGGACGCAAGAATTTTTTGAACATGATTTCAGTAAACACAAAAGTTAGCGCTGGGGCATCCGGCGGTGGTGAAGATAAGAAATTAAAAAAGAATATAGAATATATCTTGATATATTGTAAGAATATGGATTCTTTTCCTGGCTTTAAGCCAATTTATAAAAAAACTGAGTTGATGAAATATATTGAAAATATGAAAGAAGATGGGAAAAGTTATAAGTATACATCAATCTTATATCGTTGTGAAGACTTTGAATATTATAAAACTATTAAAGATGGAGCTGGTGATGATATAAAAATTTTTAAGGTAAATGATTATGAAGTAAAAAGTGTTAAACAGGTAGCTCAATTAGAAGGCATTACTGAAGCAGAAGTATATAGCAAATATTATAAAAAAATAATGACAACAACAAACGCACAAACATCAATAAGAACAAGAATTTGGGATGCGACAGATAGTGAAAATAATATGTATAGAGCAGTTTATATTCCAAAAACTGGTAAAAATAAAGGTAAAGAAACAGAGTTATTATTGATGGGAAAACAGAAAGTTTTAGTTATTTGGTTAAAAGATACAGCTGAATTGATAAAAGGCAAAATATATAAAAAAGAGAGGATAGGAACATATTGGGATGGATTTAGTTGGATTAATGTTACAAAAGAAGGTTTGGTTTTATTTCCAAATGGCAAAAAACCAGAAGGTCTTTTAAAACAAATCTTGGAAATGGCATCTGATGAGGGTGATCTGGTTCTGGATAGTTTTTTGGGATCTGGCACAACAGTTGCAACAGCACATAAAATGGGGCGCAGATGGATAGGAATAGAGATGGGAGAACAAGCATACACTCATTGTAAGGTGAGACTTGATAATGTAATTAACGGTGAACAAGGTGGAATTTCAAAAGAAGTAAACTGGCAAGGTGGTGGAGGATACAAGTTTTACGAACTTGCTGAACCACTCCTTGTAAAAAACACTGCACTTCCAGTTTATCAGATAAATCCATCTTATACATGGGATATGGTATGTGAAGCTATTTGTAAGATTGAGGGGTTTACTTATGAGCCATCTGGTGAATTCCAAGGTCATCCGTCAGAAAATAGATTTATACATGTTACAGAAGAATTCGTGAATACAAAATATGTGATGTCGGTTATGAAGAGTTTAGGTGAGAAGCAGAGTTTGCTTATTTATTGCAAGAAGAATCAGGCAGATATGATACTTCCTGAAAATGTTGAAGTGAAGAGGATTCCGAAGGATTTATTGGATAAGTGTAAATTTGAAAGTGAGGTGCAGGAATAATGAGTTCAGTGGATAAAATCAAATGGGCTATGAGCCTGCGCGACCCTCAATATGAGGCATTAAAATATTTTGATGCAATCAGCTCAAAGATTGAGTATAGAACTAGCTCTAAAATAGATGCTGAAAAAATAGCATCAGAGAATTGCCAAGAACCACATACTATAGCAGTAGATAAGGAATTTGATTTTCCGTCATTCTGTTTTGATATGACAACCGGTATTGGTAAATCTCGATTGATGGGTGCCTGTATTTATTATTTGTATAAAACCAAGGGATATAAGCATTTCTTCATCTTGGCTCCTGGAAATACTATCTATGACAAAATGCGTAGAGAGTCAGTGCCAGGGCATCCAAAGTACATGTTTAAAGGTCTTGAAGCAGAAATGGGAAGACCTAAGGTATATGATGGAGAGAACTATTTGTCATATCCTGTAAAGTATGTGCAGCAGGAATTAGTAGTAGAGAAAACATCAGAAATACAGATTTTCATTTTTAATATTTCGAAGATTTTTACTCGTGGTGATTTGGAATTTAAGTTTCATAAGTTCAATGAGAACTTGGGAGGCTCATTTGCTGAAGTACTCCGTTCTTTTGATGATTTGGTTATATGCATGGATGAGGCACATAGATATTATGCACCTGCATCAAAAGTGGCTATTAATTACTTAAATCCAGTACTTGGATTAGAGTTTACGGCTACACCTAAGAGTACAAATAAAAATATTATTTATCACTATGGTCTTGAAGAGGGTGCGGGTAAGTTTTTGAAAATCCCTGTTGTAATGGGAAGAACCAATACAGCGGGATATTCAGATGATGATATTGAAGAAATGAAACTTAAAGATGGAATTAAGCTTCATGAACGAAGAAAGTCCATCGTGTATAAATACTGTATTGAAAATAATCTGGAACAGGTAAAACCAATTGTATTGGTTGCTTGTAAAGATACAACACATGCGAAAAAGATAAAGGAAAAGATAGATTCAGATTCTTTTTTTGGGGGAAGATATGTAGGTAAGGTAATAGAAATTGATTCTAGTACCAGTGGTGCTGAGACAGAGGAAAATATTCAGAAATTACTTACTATTGAGAAGAATATCAATCCAATCGAGATTGTGTTGCATGTATATAAACTTAAAGAAGGATGGGATGTAAATAACTTATTTACTATTATTCCACTTAATGCAGCGAAGAGTGACATCTTAGCGCTTCAAACAATTGGTAGAGGATTAAGGCTTCCTTTTGGTGAAATAACAGGAATAGAAGAACTCGATACTTTGGATATTGTTGCACATGATCATTATCGAGAAATTATAGATGATATTAGGAATAATCCTGTATTTAAGAAAAGAAATCTTGATGAGGAAGATATACCAGATACTAAAATGGTTAAGGTAGAACCTGTTGTTGAGAATCGACAGATTTCATTGTTTGATGAAGCCTTGCGAGAAAGTAATGTAAAGTCATATCAGGACTTGAATAACGAACAATCAGTTGAAAGTGTATTTGCTGCGTATCAAAAGGCTTTTGTGAAGAATAATATTATAAAGAAATCTGAGGATAACAGTGGACAGATGTCTATTTTTGATTCACTTTATAACGAAAACAAAAGTGTAGAAATCTGCGGTAATACCAGCCCCAAGTCAGAGACTTCTCAAATAAGTAATCCTTCTGATAGAGCTGAGAAGTCATTAATTTTACAATGGGATGATAATGTAAGACAGGTTGATTTACAGAAATCATCTGGCGGGAAGAATGTATTGCCATATGCGAAGCAGGAATTTATTAAAAAAGTTGAGGAATTAAAGCGAGTGGCTATTTCAGTTCCTAAGATAGGAATTAGTTATAGTTCCACAATCACATTTAAGCCTTTTTCAGTTAAAAGAAATATTATTGACTTTGATGTAGCTGTGTCAAGGATTGAAAGATACGACACTATAAATGGAAAACTGTTACAAGTATTGGATGCAGATGCACTTATTGTTGATAATCCTGAGAACATGCTTGCAGTTTCATTGTTGGAGAGCATTCCTGAATTTAGCTCAGATGATGCAGAATTTATCATTGATGTTGTAAAAAGGTATTTAGCACTGATTGGTGGAACAGATGAAGAGAAAAAGAAAATAGTACGCAGATATGCAACTGTGATGGTTGAGGATTTAAAAAAACAAATATATGCATCCAAGGAAGAGAACACTGAGTTTGTGTTTAATGTCCAGCAAGCTCTCATCGTATTTGGAACCTTTGTAAAGAATATGAAGGAAAATGGACGCTTGAATTTTAAGAAGGAAGTACCTGACAAAAAAAATATTAAGCAGTATTTGTTCGAAGGCTTTAAGAAATCATACTATGCTGAAAATGCGTTTGATAGTGATGATGAACGAAGATTATCGGTCGTACTAGAAGAGGATTCTGAAGTAATTAGATACATTAAGCCGCCATTAAATCAACTTGGATTATTTTATAAGGCCGCAAAGCAGTATAATCCAGATTTTTTGGTGGAGACTACTAATAAAAAATATATGATTGAAGTTAAGGCTGTCAATCAAACTGATAACGAAGAGGTTCAAGAAAAAGCAAGAGCTGCAATTAAGTGGTGCGAATGTGCATCACAGGTAGATGCTGACGGAAAAACTTGGGAGTATCGTTTGGTGCCTGGAGACAAAATTGTGGTTGGTAATACATTCAAGTATGTGATAGGTATGGCTGTTCCTGTTGTTAAAGATTAAGAATAATCGGAGGGTGTAGATGGCAAATATAAGAGATTTTAAACATGCTATTGTTCGTCAGAAGATACTAGAAGCAGTACGAAAGGACTTAATTGGACCTTCTTATGCGAACGAAGAATTGAAAGAAATTCCGACAAGCAGTTATATTACAGGAATGTTGTATCCTGCTGATACAGCTGTTACGGAAGACGAAAATTATTATGATGTGGAGTTTACGGAAAAGAAGTTCGATGCTGATGGAGAATCTATGGAGGCAGGAATTTTTGAAGATGATGAACCAGAGGATAGAATAAAAGGTGGTTTTCAAAAGCCGTCTTCTATAGGCGTGTCTTTCTATGTTCCAGACGATGTAGAGAAGATTAATGCTTATATTAATTGGGGCAAATATTATGCAGAGCAGGTACAGGGTGAAGTGGTTGATGGAACATTAGAGGAAGATGCTGAAAATAAGAAAAAGAAAAAACACACTGTATATATTCGTGAGCAGATGAATGATGTTGTGGAAATTGATTTTAATCAGATTAGTCACTCAAAGCAGATTCCACTTGAATCAAATGGAAACATCTATATCTATGTTATGAAGATGCAATTAGATAACGGATACAAGATGGTATCAGTTTATTTGCATAATAATGATAAGTCAAATTGTGATGAAAAAGAATATGAAAAAGTAATGTTTCAGGTAGAGATACTCATCGCAGATGATTTGATGAGTCCTATATTCGTACCGGAATATATCTGTAGAAAAGTAGAATTAGAGGATGAATATTACTATAAGGGCAGACCGGTTTATGCAAGAGGTAGAGGGTGTGCTGCTACTTGGGAAAAGAAAGAGGAAGATGTAAATGCTACTGCTATAAAATCTTCATTTATACCTGATTATGAAATACCTAGTGTAAGTGCACAGATAGATGATATGCCGGAGCATGCATTTTCTATGTTGCAGATGGGCACGCCAAAGAATAAAGTGGAGGTTATTGAAAATCTTCGTACATTGACAGCTATGTATGGAAGTTGGATTACAGACATATTGGTAAATAATGAAGCCATGCTAGACGATAAGTTTAAGGGCATGGGTTGCTCAATTATAGATAAATGCAATGATGCTAACCGTAGAATGAATGCAGGAATCGACTTAATCGAAAGAAATGACAAGGCTTATCAGGCTTTTGTATTTATGAATCAGGCAATGTATTTACAGAGGAGTATTACATCATTCTCAAAAGATTATGGTAATGGAATTCCTTGCAGCCTCAGAGATTATATGACGGATATACCTGAAAAGGGCAGAAAACAAGATCATAGTGACTGGAGACCATTCCAGATTGCTTTTATACTTTTGAATTTATATGGAATTATGGATGGAGAATCATTAGAGAGAGATATCGTTGATTTGCTATACTTTCCTACTGGTGGAGGAAAAACGGAAGCATATTTAGGATTAATTGCATTTACTATTGCATATAGAAGGTTGACTGCTTCAGATGAAAGTGAATATGAGAAAGACGGTGGTGTGACAGTATTTTTAAGATACACACTTCGTTTACTAACAACTCAGCAGAGAGATAGGTTGATGCGTCTTATTGTTGCGATGGAACAATTGCGCGAAAAGAATCAGGAGTTATATGGTAAGGAGAGAATCTCGATAGGATTTTGGGTTGGTGGTAATGTTACTCCTAACAATTTCAGTGATTATAGTAATACTGACCAATTTAAAAAGAAGGAGTTTATAAGAAAGCTTACAAAGCAGATTATTAAATGTCCATATTGTGGTAAGGAAATCACACGAGGTGAATATGACATCAATGAAAAAGGAAAGTATGTAAAAATACACTGTGCAGATGATAATTGTATGTTCTCATTAAAAACTGGGAGAACTATACCGGTATACCTTGTTGATGAGGAAATTTATGCAAAGTGTCCGACCGTGATTATTTCAACTGTAGATAAATTTGCGAGACTTCCATGGTCAGAGAAAGTTGGTTTGCTTTTTGGCAGGACAAATAGATTTTGTGATAGATGTGGACATATCGCTATTGGAGAGAAACATTATGGAAAACATAATGCAGATACAAAAGTAGGGTTAGAAATGGCTAAAGTAGTTGAGTGTAAACCATTTTATCCACCAGAGTTAATTATTCAAGATGAGTTGCATCTCATTACAGGTCCACTTGGAACAATTTATGGCGGTTATGAAACTGTAGTAGAAGAAATGTGCTGTATTGAGAGGAATGGAAAGAAGATTCGCCCTAAATATGTTGTTTCTACTGCGACCATTAGAAATGCCGGAGAGCAGATTAAGTTCCTTTATGGCAGAAATGAATTTGTTCAATTTCCACCAAGTGGATTTGATACTAGGGACTCATTTTTTATTAAAGAAATACCACTTCCAACAGATAACTTAGCTAATGTTTCAGAAGAAAAAATAGAAGAAATGGTTAATCAAGGACAAAAACCATTCCGTAAGTATGCTGGTATATGTGCAAGTGGGCAATCTGTTAAGACAACACTTACTCGTTTATATTCGGTTATTTTACAGACAGTATTGGATATAGCAAAAGAACCAGAGTATGAAGACTATATTGATCCATATTATACCTTAATAGGATACTTTAATAGTATAAGAGAACTTGGCGGTGCGATACGTCTTCTTGATGACGATATTGCAAGCCGTATTCGTGTTGTTAAGAATAAATATAATAGTCCGGAACAGAGATATCTTAGCTTTGAAGGGAAAAAGGAGATTACATCTCGTATTCCTTCATACGAGATTTCACAGATTCTTGAAAAATTAGCAGTTGCTTATGATAAAAACAAAGAAAAACAAGGTTGCTACGATGTTGTAATTGCAACCAATATGATAGCTGTAGGCATGGATGTTGACCGATTAGGACTTATGTCTGTTGTTGGTCAGCCAAAACAGAACTCGGAATATATCCAAGCAACAAGCCGAGTGGGACGTCAGCACCCTGGGATTATATTTACAGTTTACAATCCATATAGACCACGTGATTTATCCAACTATGAGAATTTTGTTGGTTTCCATTCACAGATGTATAGATATGTTGAAGGAACCACAGCAACACCATTTGCGGCTAGAGCACGAGATAGAGTATTACATGCATTGGTGGTTTCTTTATTTAGATTACAGGTTGAATCAATGGCAGATAATGATGGAGCTTCAAGGATTAATGAAATATCTGATAAACAGATTAAAGAAATTAAAGATAAGATTCTTGGGCGAGTTAAGATAATTGCGCCATCATCTTATGTAGATACTGAAAAGGAAATTGATGAATTTATTAATACTTGGAAGAGCATAGCAAAAGATGATAAGTTATCTTACTTTGTTCACACAATAGCAGGTGATAAGAAGAGATTACTGACATATTATGGCGTATATTTTGGAGATAAGGAGAAGCCTACTTTAAACTCTATGCGTGATGTTGAGCAATCATCGACAGTATTTTATTGGGAGGGTATCTGATGAATTTTTATAAGAAATTGGGCGAAGTACGTCCAAATCAGTTAATAACTACATATGGACCAGGATCAATAATGGATGCTGTTAATGATTCATTAACAGTTTTAGATATTGAGTACTGGGATACTAATAATATTGGAAAAGAAATTAGAGATGCAAGATTGGCTAGTTATATGAAAGTGCGTAGATTTTTTATGCCAAAGACAGGTGGAAAAGAGGACATTCCAGTTATCTCCTTCCCCTATTACCATGTGTGTTCAAAAGGAACATGCAAGTTCTTGTTTGATATGAGGGACTACTTTGACATTGACCAGTATAAGAATAATCAAGGCGAAGTTAAGTGTCCTAAGTGTGGGTTCCCGGCATATCCTTCAAGATTTATAACAGTATGCGAAGATGGACATATGGACGATTTTCCTTGGAGATGGTGGGTACATTATGGCGAAGAAAGTTGTAAGGATGATATGTATCTAAAATCTATGGGTAATACCTCATCGCTTGCAGAACTTCGTGTGGAGTGTAAATGCGGCGCGAAGAGAGTTATGTCTGGTGCCATGCAAAAAGAGAAATTTGCAGGTTTGTGTTGTTCCGGTAATCATCCACATAGACCTGGAGCTAAAGCAAAAATATGTAAAAAGAGTGTTGTTCCTAGCCAGCGTGGTGCATCTAATGTGTACTTTACAGTTACAAGAAATGCTATATCAATTCCACCATGGACAAATCCTATTAATGATATTATGGAGGCGCAAAGAGCAACAATTGAGACCTTGGTAGAAGCTATGGGTGAAGAGGCGGGTCTTTCATTTGCATATCATAAGTACTTTGCAGATAAATATGCTTATGAAGATTTCAAGGCAGCATATGATAGATTAAGCCAAAATATCAAGGAAATTACTGAACTTAAAGAAATGGAATACGCAGCTATTACACATCATGAAGATGTAGAGTATCAGCATGATGTTAAGTATTTCAAGGCAGAAGAGGTGGCTTTGAGTGATAGTATAAAAGAGTATATTTCCAGAATTGTCAAAATACATAGATTACGTGAGGTAAGGGTTTTGACTGGATTTACAAGATTGGAAGCGCCAGAACCAGAGGTTGATGAGCAGTCGCATATAGTTAAGCTGAAGAGTTCATCTGTAGAGAAGTGGCTTCCGGCAGTTGAAATCAATGGTGAAGGCATATTCATAGAATTGAGCAGAGAAAAGCTGAACCAGTGGATGCATATTGAGAGTGTAAAAACACGTTCAGATAAATATGAGAAATGCTACTCTGCATATTGTCAGAAGAAGGGATGGGAAAACTTCAAACCAAGAAATGCAGAATATGTATTGCTGCATACACTTTCTCACATGCTAATCAAGGAAATGTCTATGCAGTCAGGATATTCGTCATCTGCGTTACATGAGCGCATATATAGTAGTGAGGATATGTGTGGTATATTAATTTATACAGGTGCAGCTGATAAGGAAGGTTCATTAGGAGGACTTGTTGAACTTGGTGGGTTGAATAAATTTTTACCATTATTAAAAGGTGCATTAGAAAATGGGCTAACTTGTACAACGGATCCAGAATGTTTTATGAAAAACCCAACAAGTGACAGATTAAATGGGGCTGCCTGCCATTCGTGCACTATGATTTCAGAAACTGCATGTGAGAATGGTAATAGACTTCTTGACAGAGCATTGGTAGTACCTGTGCCAGAACATGAAGAAATGGGATATTTCAGGGAACTGGTGAGAGATTTATGTGGAATACAAGTGTAAAGATTGAATATATTGCAGGGCTAATTGCAGATGCACTTGAGAATTACTCCGTAAATGGAGTGAATGCGCAGTTTAACCAGGTAATTGTAGAACTTAGGAATCATTTTACTAACTGTTCCGAAGAAGAAATTACAGATATAATCAGCCTCTGTATGAAGATGTATTCATCAAGGAAAATTGAACATGCAGACCTTGTTCTTACTGCACCAGATTCATTCCGAGTAAAAACATTAAGAACAAAAGATACTATGCGAATGCTGATAGAGAATACAGAAAAGAGTCTTACTATAACTGGATACTCAATTTCAGATTATTTTGCAGAAATGCTAGATGCCATTATCAAGAAAAGCCAGCAGGGTATATATGTTCGAATGTATGTAAATGATATTGAAAAGCAGAAGGAAGCTCTTGATAGATTGATGGCGTATCGTTCTCGGTTTTTACAGGTATATGAATATCAGAAACAGGAAGATGACAAAATGGCAGCCTTACATGCGAAGCTTATCGTATCAGATGTGAAGAAATCATTGGTGTCATCTGCAAACCTCTCATATCATGGAATGCAAGGGAATATTGAGATGGGATTCTTGATTGAGTCTCATGATAAGGCAAAGCAAATAGAAGAGGTTATGAAGGAAATGGTGAGGATGAAGGTATTCAGTAGATTGAGAGAGTAGGTGTTATATTTGAGAAGATTAGAAATGAAGTATTTTAATACATATTATTTTTGTTCTGTGATTCAATATATTATCGAGGATTCTGATTTAGATTATGTAGGAACGCTAGCTGAGTTTACGGAGCTGCTAAGTGAATGTAAAAGAGAAGATTTCCCGCAAGAATCATATCTTCAAAGCTTTGTTGATTTTACAGTGGAAAGAATTCTCTTTGAACAAAATGAGTATAAGGCATCAGATATAGCGGCTGCCATAGAAGCTGATGGATATGAAAATGTTATTAATAATAATCATGAGGTTTTTTACAGTCATGAATATAAATATACTATATTTGAATTGGCAATAATACATTATCAAGGTTGTAAAGAGAAGATGCAAGATTGGATTGCAAAGAATGTAGCACCAGAGGAGTTTGATGCATTGGATGTAGCAATAAATTACACTAATTATCTTGAAGGTAACTATTATGATGTTATTAACAGTATTAAGAATGAAGTGTTTTATTTATTGTTTCAAAATAGATACTTTTTGATGCAATTTAATGTTTTAATTTCAGATATTCATCCAGGTAAATCAGAAAGAAAAAATATACCGACTTGGGTAAAATCGGCGGTAAAATACCGAGACAAGTGCAAGTGTGTAATGTTCCAAAAAGACTTATCTGGAATAATGGATGTAGAAGAATATCGTGACAAACAGTTTGATCATATTGTTCCATTAGAAGTTGGCGGATTTAATGATGTTTCTAATTTACAGTTAATGTGCAGTAAGTGCAATCAAAAGAAAGGGATAAAGACATATACAAATAATATATATCATTTTTATTATGATAATTAGGAGAAAGGTGGTATTATAGAATGGCGCAGGAAGAATTACAAGTAACATTTGATATAAATACGATAGATCATTTAGGGGTGAAACTTTATTCGACAATTCCACCAATGATTGCTGAGCTTGTATCTAATGCTTGGGATGCCGATGCAAGTAATGTATATATAAATTTCAATAACGAAGGTGAAAAGACAATTACGGTTTCAGATGATGGTACGGGTATGACTTTTTCTGAATTAAATGAGCATTTTCTGAAGGTCGGAAGAAATCGTAGGGTTGAAATGCATAAAGATGAAACTGAAGGTGGAAGAAAAGTATTGGGGAAAAAAGGATTGGGCAAATTATCTATGTTTGGAATTGGTAAAAAAATAACTATTTCTACTATTAAATCTGGAATCAAAAATACTTTTGTTATGGATTATAAGCAATTAAAAGATTGTGAAGGCAATGTATACAAACCTTCTGTCATAGACTATTGTGTTGAAACTGATGAAAAGAATGGAACATCATTCCTAATTGAGCAATTATCAAGAAAGTCAGACTTTGATATCGAGAGATTATACAGGAACTTGCAGACTAGATTTCATATTTATTCGGATAAATTTGTGGTACATATAAACGATGATGAAAAATATAAAATTAAGTCAAATGATATTCCAGATGATAAATTCCAGTTTGTGTGGAGATATCCAGAAGACTTTGAAAAGGATTTTGATACGGAAATTGATAAGTTTAAGGATTTATTTGAGTTTGGGAAAGAGAAGGGAGTACATGGTAAAATCTATACTTCTCAAACACCATTAAATAAGGCCGTACAAGGAATCGTTTTGTTTTCGAGAGGAAAGCTTGTTCAGGAACATAGCACATTTGATGACAGAGCAAATGACAATTTTTTTCAATATATGTCAGGGTATTTTGATGTTGATTTTATTGATAGTAGTTTTGAAGTAGACAACTGTTCTACAGATAGAAAATCACTTGCCTGGGATATAGATGAAAATGAAGAATTATATAAATTGAAGGAACTTTTAAAAAAACTTGTGTCTGTGTCTCAAAAGAAGTGGAGAGAAGAAAGAAAAGCAGAAAAGAAAAAGAAGGTTTCTTCTCATGGACATAATGTTGATGAATGGATAAAAACTTTAAATCCAGCAGAAAAAACATTAGCTAAAAAACTAACCGATGCAATTATTGACAATGATGATATAAATGAAGAGACTGCGGCAGAATATATTGGCTGTATTAAAGATATGTACAGTTTTGAGGGTTTTAAACAATTCACAGCTGAATTAGATGAACTTCAGGAATTAGATAATGAACATGCTATAAGGTTGCTAACAGACTGGAATAACATAGAAGCTAAAGAGTATGCTAAGATAACAATTGGCAGAATAAAAACTATTGAACAGTTTGAGAAATTTATTAAAGATAATGCATCGGAACGGGATATAATCCAGAAATTCTTGGAAGAATTTCCATGGTTATTAGATCCCAAGATGTCTAAATTTGAAAGAGAAATAACTTATACAAATTTGTTGAAACGAAATTTCTCTGATGAAACTGATCTTCCAGACAGTAACAGAAGATTGGACTTTTTGTGTACCAATAGTGCGGGAGTTATTCATATTATTGAATTAAAGAGACCAAGAATCAGACTGAAAACAAAGGAAATACAACAGATTTCTGAATATGTAGAATTCATTGAGACACAATTTCCACAAACACAGGGTCATGTTAAGGGATTCTTAATATCGGATAATATGACATATGAACCGGGAGCAGAAAAGGTTCGAAAAGGATTAGAGTCTGTTGATATTTTCGTGAAATCTTATTCTGATTTATTGGCTGAAGCAAGAAGATATAATGATGATTTGTACAGAATGTATGAAAATATATCAAGCAAGAAAAATGAAAATGTTGGTGAATAATTCTTGTATTCAAAGAAAAACTTGTAGAGGTGGTAAGGATTAACTTGAAACAGAGATAAATAAAAGTCGCGTTTACTACTTAAGGAATATAAAAAGGTAAAGTATTCCACTCGTGTTGGTTCTATAGTAAATGAATTTATTAGATGAGCGTCATATTTTAGATGCTAATCCTACATATGATGAGCTCACGGAATGGTATGGAAAGAGTGGACGTCCTCTTAAGAAGTTTCATGAACCCATGAAGTTAAAAACCTTACTTTTATGAAAATGCCTACAATACCATGGCTTATTAATAGTTTTATATTTTATTACAATTCACCTGTAAGGTAAAACCATATCATGATATAATAGTCCTGTAAATTAATGGTTTTGGGAGATAGATATCATGAATCATAACCACTATATTACACTTAACAACAGTAACATAATTGCCAAATATACAAACGAGTGAATCATTTCAGCAAGCCACTTTGCGGCTGTAGGAGCACTTCGTCCGAAGAGATTAAATATTGAGTTTTTGTAATGAGATTAGGAGGTCGTAGCACATGGCAGAGAGCCAAAATATTGAATATAAAGAATCATGGCGTGACGAATACCTGAAATGGGTGTGCGGATTTGCCAATGCGCAAGGTGGCACTATCTATATTGGTGTGCATGATGATGGGAGAGTTGTAGGGGTTAAGAACGTAAAGAAACTGCTTGAAGATATTCCAAATAAGATTCAAGCTGGACTTGGAATTATTGCAGATATCAATAAGCATACCGAGGATGGACTTGATTATATTGAAATCAAAGTTGAGCCGAGTAGTTTTCCGATTAGTTATCACGGAGAATTTCATTACAGAAGCGGTGCTACAAAGCAGCAGTTGACTGGGATCGCACTGTCTCAGTTCATAATGAAAAAGACGGGGTTCCGCTGGGAAGATGTCACTGTTGACAATTTAACTGTAGAAGATTTGGATGAGGAAAGCTTTAAGATTTTTCGAACTGAAGCACTGAAAAGAAAGCGAATGAGCGAAGCAGAACTGAATGTTTCTAATAAAGAATTGCTTGAGAAATTGCACTTGATGTCTGATGGTAAGCTGAAACGCTCAGCTGTGCTGTTATTTTATAAGGATCCAAGCGTAGTTCAGAATGGCAGTTTTGTAAAGATTGGGAAATTTGATGTACGAGGACGAGTGGTCTATCACCACGATTTGGAGGAATCGCTGATTGTTAATGCGAGCAAAGTCATTGATCTGATTTATTTGATGTACCTGAAAGCTAAAATAACCTATGAGCATGACCGCCGTGTCGAAACATATCCATTCGCCCGGGAGGCCATCCGTGAAGCGGTTTATAATGCTATCATTCATAACTGCTACATGTTCGGAGCTCCGATTCAGATTCGCATTGAAGAGGACGCAATGATTATTAGTAATTCTTGTATTTTACCGGATGGTTGGACGCTGGATTCATTTATGCAGCCTCATCGTTCGCAACCTTATAATCCTGACATGGCAAATGTCTTTTATCGTGCTGGATATATTGAAAACTGGGGACAGGGTATTCAGAAGATCTGTGATGAATGTTATGAACTTGGTACAGAGCTTCCGGTTTATGAGCTGAACGGTACTGCGCTTCGGATACATTTCAAGGCACTCCCAAATGCGCTTATAGATAAAACTAAAGAGCTAAAGTCTCAAAGTGCCAATCTTAGTGGCACTTTGGATGGCACTTTGGCACTAAAGATTATTGAAGCAATAAAGGAAGACTCATCATGCACTATTGACCAGATTTCTGCAAGAACTGAAATAGCAAGAAGAACATTGATACGTTATATGGATATCTTGAGGAAAGAAGGCCGTATAGAACGCATTGGTGGCAAGCGTTATGGGCATTGGCAAATCAACGAATAAATTTGATTTATACAGGAAATAGAGTCAGGCAAACGAATAGTTAGCAAGAGAAGAGCGGTTGAATTGAAACAGTAAAACCGTAGAGAGAAAGGAACAGTAGTATGATTTTAGAAACAGAGAGACTTATCCTTCGTCCGTGGGAAGAATCGGATGCGGAGGAATGCTATAAATATGCAAAAGATCCACGAGTAGGGCCGGCTGCAGGGTGGCCTGTGCACACAAGTGAAGAGAACAGCCGGCAGATCATCCGGGATGTGCTGATGGCACCGGAGACCTACGCTATTGTACTGAAGGATACAGGACTTCCAATTGGCAGCATCGGCTTTCACCACAATGACCTTGCAGAAAAGGATGATGAAGCGGAGCTTGGTTATTGGCTGGGAGTTGATTATTGGGGACAGGGTCTTGTGCCTGAGGCGGGAAGAGAGCTACTGCGTCATGCCTTTGAGGATCTGAACCTTGTTCGCATCTGGTGTGGCTATTATGATGGCAACGAGAAATCAAAGCGTGTTCAGGAAAAGCTTGGGTTCAAGTACCAATGGGCTACTGAGGACGTGCCGGTTCCGCTGTTGGGCGAAATAAGAAATGGACATGTAAGTCTACTTACGAAAGAAGAATGGGAAAACCTCATCACGCTTTATACACCATCTTTGGAAGAACTTTGGTTTCGGCAGAAAATGATGGCAGATACGGAAACCATGTCGTATAACCACGCTTGGGGAGGTACAATTCCTTTTCCTAAAGAGGAGTGGCCTGGCTGGTATGATTTTTGGATTGTAAATCATGAGGGCAAGCGTTATTTCAGATATTTGAAGGATAACGCTGGCCATTTTATTGGAGAGATTGCCTATCATTACGATAGCAATCGAAACCTTTATATAGCTGATGTTATAGTCTATGCACCATATAGAAAAAAAGGCTATGGCAGTATTGGATTGGATTTGTTATGTAGTGCTGCTAAACAAAATAGCATAAAACTGCTGTATGACGATATCGCAATAGATAATCCAGCCGTCACGGTGTTTCTAAAGAATGGATTTATTGAAGAATACAGAACAAGCGAAATTATCATGCTTAAAAAAGAACTATGAAATTTGCCAGATTTTTATAAGAGAGCTATACTACATATCGGCAAAAACATATTGGGTTTGCCGATATACGTATTGGTGCAAAGGAGTTGATATTATGCCTTGGTATGAAGAATTGTATATGTCGGTATATTCTGATGCAGCCAAAGGATTGATCGGACTTAAACTTTCAGAAAAGCGGAGTTGCCCGATATTTATGAACAGGCACAGAGTCGGTATCGTTTAGATAAAGTGAGGATGCTAAGATATGCCCGTAGGCGCAATCGACAGGATATACTATTGAAATATTTTGAAGGGTATTAAGGAAATCAGTAGTAGGCTCAACACCATGTTGCATTTTATTTGAAAAACTATGGAAAAGGTAGTACATAAAACCATATAGATGATAAATATTGATTTTATTCGTAGTTTAGCATATAATAATTATTAGATTTTATTAATGACTTTTTATAGTTTAAGGAAGGATGGTATGGAATACTTATCTATAAAACAAACATCTGAGAAGTGGGGAATTTCCGCCAGGAGAATACAGGTTTTATGTTCAGAAGGACGCATCCAAGGAGCGACGAAAATAGGCTTTTACTGGGTAATTCCTGCTGATGCAGAAAAACCGCGCGATGAGCGCATAAAAAGTGGAAAATACATAAAGGAAAAGTAGTGTATGGGATATGCACTAAAACTATGCTTATAGATTTGTTAGAAAGGAGCTAAGATTCTCGTATGTCAGGATTATTTGATTTATCGAACTTTAATAAATATAAAGAAGACAACTGTCTGGAAGTGAAGAAGGCGGAGAGTGGACTTCCTATATCATTGTGGGAGTCTTATTCTTCATTTGCAAATTCTAATGGTGGAGTTATTATACTTGGTGTTGGAGAGCGTCAGGATGGAAGCTGGTACACAACAGGTTTAAGGAATGTGGACAAGCTAAAGAGAAATTTTTGGAATATTATCCATGATACCAAGAAAGTAAGCATCAATCTTTTATCAGATAAAAATGTAGAGTCTTATGAGGTTGATGGAGACCTGGTTCTGGTTATTAATGTGCCAAGAGCTAAGCGTGAGCAAAAGCCTGTTTACATCAACAATGACTTATTCGGTGGATGTTACCGTAGAGATTGGGAGGGTGATTATCACTGCTCAAAGGCAGAAATTAAAGGTATGCTTCGTGATGCAGCAGACGAGACAGAGGATATGAAGATTGTAGAGCAGTTTGACGTTTCTGTAATTGATACAGAGTCATTAAAGGGATTTAGAAATCATCATAAAAGCTACCGTCCAGAGCATGTATTTAACAATTTACCGTGGGAAGAATATCTGGAGAGAATTGGTGCAGCAGGATATGGTGAAGACGGTAAACTTCATCCTACAACGGCAGGGTTACTTATGTTTGGTGAAGAATATCACATAGTCAGGGAATTTCCTGAGTATTTTCTGGATTATAGGGAGATGCTTGATCCTACAATACGTTGGACAGACCGTCTTCAGTCTAGTTCAGGTGATTGGAGTGGCAATGTGTTTGATTTCTTTTTTAGGGTAAACAGTAAAATTGCAAAAGATATTAAGAAACCATTTAAGCTTGAGGGTATTACAAGGATTGACGACACACCTGTACATAAGGCAGTTCGAGAAGCTTTGGTAAATTGTTTGGTTAACACGGACTATTTTCTGCCTTGTGGGGTAGTGATTAAAAAGGAAGAGGATAAGTTGGTAATGGAGAACCCTGGAAGCATACGCACTGGCAAGAAACAGATGCTTCGAGGGGGTATTTCAGATCCTAGAAATAAAATATTGATGAAAATGTTCAATATGATTGGTATCGGTGAAAGAGCAGGCAGCGGGATACCTGATATTTACAATGTATGGGAAAATGAGGGATGGGCAGTGCCTGTTGTCGAGGAAAGCTATAATCCGGATAGAACTCGTTTATCGCTTGAATTTGCTAAAAAACAAGCGATAAAAACAAACGATAAAAAACAAACGATAAAAACAAACGATAAAAAACAAACATCAAAAACAGAAATACATAGGGAGAAAATACGTAAATATCTAGCATTTAACAAGCTAGCAAGTGCTAAAGAACTTGCCATCATAATTGAATTAAGCGCTGAAAGAACACGAGTAATTCTATCAAAGATGGAAGATATTATCCCTGTTGGTGAAAATAGAAATCGAATGTATAAGTTAAAAAATGAATAATCGAAGTATAAGATTTTGTAGGTAAAAAAGTTGAGGCCATGGTGAGCAAGAACCACTTCCAGCTACAAAGAGAGAGGAAAGGTAGATATGATTTTAGAAACAGATAGGCTTATCCTTCGTCCGTGGGAAGAATCGGATGCGGAGGAATGCTATAAATACGCAAAAGATCCACGAGTAGGTCCGGTTGCAGGGTGGCCTGTGCATACAAGTGAAGAGAACAGCCGACAGCTAATTAGGGATGTGCTGATGGCACCGGAGACCTACGCTATTGTACTGAAGGAAACAGGACTTCCAATAGGCAGCATCGGCTTTCACCACAATGACCTTGCAGAAAAGGATGATGAAGCGGAGCTTGGTTATTGGCTGGGAGTTGATTATTGGGGACAGGGTCTTGTGCCTGAGGCGGGAAGAGAGCTGCTGCGTCATGCCTTTGAGGATCTGAACCTTGTTCGCATCTGGTGTGGCTATTATGATGGCAACGAGAAATCAAAGTGTGTTCAGGAAAAGCTTGGGTTCAAGTATCAATGGGCTACTGAGGATGTGCCGGTTCCGCTGTTGGGCGAAATAAGAAATGGACACGTAAGCCTATTAACGAAAGAAGAATGGGAAAACCTCATCACGCTATATACACCGTCTTTGGAAGAACTTTGGTTTCGGCAGAAAATGATGGCAGATACGGAAACCATGTCGTATAACCACGCTTGGGGAGGTACAATTCCTTTTCCGAAAGAGGAGTGGCTTGGCTGGTATGATTATTGGATAGTAAATCATGAGGGCAAGCGTTATTACAGATACTTAAAGGATAATGCTGGCCATTTTATTGGAGAGATTGCCTATCATTACGATAGCAATCGAAACCTTTATATAGCTGATGTTATAGTCTATGCACCATATAGAAAAAAAGGCTATGGCAGTATTGGATTGGATTTGTTATGTAGTGCTGCTAAACAAAATGGCATAAAGCTGTTGTATGACGATATCGCAATAGATAATCCAGCCGTCACGATGTTTCTAAAGAAAGGATTTATTGAAGAATACAGAACAAGCGAAATTATCATGCTTAAAAAAGAACTATAAAGACTGTCCCAAGATAGCCATACCGCTATCAAAGATAGCACCTGTTGTCGAGTTATATAAACTTACCTAGGTGACGCTCCGAATGATAACATTTCAGACTCGCTCCGGCATCCGCTTCGCTACGCCTAATGCGCTCGCTTAGAATTTATCATTCGTAGCTGGCACCTTAAATTTATACAAATAATAACTAGAATACCAAATGAAAGGCAGCTCCCCCAACCTGCCCACATGTGGCTGATGTGTTTGTTTGCAATTATTCATCAATTAAACAGCCGGAGCTGATAATGCCTAAGCGAGCGCATCAGGTTTTTCGTCATCCTGTAAAAACTTAAAAATAGCACCTTGCAGAAAAACCGGAGCGAGTCTGGACATTTATCAGCGAAGGTGTAACTTAGTCAAAAAACAAACACAACAGCCCTACAACTTAGAATTTGCAGTGACAGAAAAATCTCAGACCGCCGGAGGGAATGAAACTATGGCAGATACAAAGGAAAATTGTAAAGAATGGATATCATATATACCTGATAAAATGGATAGATTTACGCATGAATTTGCAGGAAATAATCATTTGATTCTTGATTATACTATGGCTTCACTTAATGATTTAGAAAGATGGATTCTAAGTCACTATCAGGATGCTAACGAATTGCTTGATGACAGTAGTATGTTGGACTATCTGACAATATATATTGGCGAAACTTTTAGAGGATATCTTGGCGGTGAGTGGGATATAGATATTGATAATAAGGAAGATGCGCATCATCCCGTAATTACACTAACAGATGCATCCTATAAAGGGGAGTCCCAGATTGCACCAATGGCTATTGCTACTGAATGTATTAGCAGAAATAAAGAGAATTATATAAGTGGAATCTTGTTTAATTACATTGCATCTGGGATAAAGACAATTGATAAGCTGGTGGAATTTATGGAAGAGGAGTGCTATTCCTTTGATTCATTTTCAATTGGGAAATATAGGGCGTTAGAGGGTTTATTTTTGGATAGGGACGGAAACGGCTTTATCTATGGCTATGAAGAGAGAGGACATAGGGATATAATAAAGCATTTTGACAATGAGGAGGCAGCGGTTTCCTATGTACTTGAGCAGATTTCTAAAGGAGAAGTAGATGACTCTCACCTGGCAGCTTTTACAATGGATGAGGAAGAGATTTTGGAGGCGGAAAAGAAGCTTAAAGAAATGTTCATCCCTTTTATACGAAATGATGTGCCGGGCTACAGTCTGGATGGGAAAACCGCCTATAGAATATTTGTGTTTGGTAAGAATATAAGATATATTAAAGGCTTAGAAGGATTTGGGGTGTGACTGGTGAGGTTTAGGGAACTTTTTGAATGTAAAAACACATAAAAGTTCCCTAAAAGAGAGATATAGAGTATAGTCTTAGGGAAGAAGGTGTGGCAATGAACATACAGGAATTAAAAAGCCTTATATATCAGGGCGAAAAAGTGGATATAGAATGTAAAAAAGCGGATGGTAACGTGCCAAAATCTGTATATGAATCATATTCTGCATTTGCAAACACAAAGGGCGGATATATTATATTGGGTGTTATAGAAGACAAAACAAAAACTGTTCTGGAGGAACGTTTTATTATTCGAGGAATTAAAAATCCTGAGGCTCAAAAAGAGGACTTTTGGAACACCATCAATGGTAATAAAGTAAATGTTAACGTTTTAAAAGATGAAGATGTTTTTGTAGTTGAAGACGGGGATATAAAACTTCTTGTTATTCACGTGCCTAGAGCCGACTTTAATATGCGTCCGGTATATGTTGGTGAGAATCCGTACAAAGGTACATATAAGAGAAATCACGATGGTGATTATCATGCAACAGAACATGAGACTAGAAGTATGATTCGAGATCAGAGCTTGGAAGGTAATGATGGAACGATTTTGGAACACTACACTATGGCTGACATTGACAAAGAAACCCTGAGAAAGTATCGTCAGATTTTTGAAATTAGAAATGACGGACATGTCTGGAATCCATTGGATGATAAGGCCTTTCTTGAACAGCTAGGTGGGTACAATCGTGATCGTAAAACCGGCGTAGAAGGGCTTACAGTTGCAGGTCTTTTAATGTTCGGTACAGGTCGTGCTATAAGGGAAAGATTCTCTAACATTTTCATGGATTACCGTGAAGAGTCTAAAGTTACAATTGATGTACGCTGGAACGATAGAATTACCTATGATGGAACTTGGGAGAATAATTTGTTTAATTTCTTTTCTAAAGTAACGCCAAAACTTACTGAGGATTTACCAAAGCCATTTAAGCTTGAAGGGATACAACGAATTGATGAAACTCCGCTTCATAAAGCAGTTAGAGAGGCATTTGTTAATCTTATAATCCATGCAGATTATTTGATGGATGCGGGTACGTTGAAGGTAATAAAGAAGAATAAGTCATTTGAATTTACCAACCCTGGAATACTTAAACTGCCGATTGAAGATATTTTTCGTGGCGGTAATTCTAAACCCCGTAACTCACATATGCAGACTATGCTTAGAATGGTTGGCTTTGGTGATAATGCTGGCTCTGGTTTTCCTACTATAGTTGCAGCGTGGGATGCTGAAGGCTGGGTGAAACCTGAGCTGATTGAAGATACTATACTAAATCAGGTTACTTTGAAACTTGATATGGTAAAGGTTGAGAGTGTTGAAGAGCAAGCTACAGTAGTGCCGAAGAGTGCCGAAAAAATGCCGAAGAGTGCCGAAGTTGAATATATGACAGAACAAGAGAAAATAATATTTGAATATGTACGAGAACAGAAAATGATAACAACTGCTATAGCTTGTAAATTACTGAATATAAAGGAACGAAGGGCTAGAAAAATATTATCAGAGATGTGCAATAAGAACTATTTAAAGAAGAAGGGAGCAACAAGTAATTTGCGGTATATTGAAATGATGTGAGATGCATTTAAGCTTGAGAATAAGGTGATGGATAGGAAGCCAAATCAGTATGATGCAGAAAAAGAATGTACCGTATACTTAGCATTTGCGAAATGAAAAAAGAAGATTTGCTCACATTATGGAATGTAAAAGACTGGGATAAAAATAACGCAGGGATATATTTTACAGGCAAATATTGTAATAAAGAGGTAAATTTTAACTTCACCGGATTTACGGAGAAGGATATGTCTCTAATACCGGATGATTTTATGCAAAGACTTTTTAGGGAATTGGAGAAGCTAGACTATAATGCCCATGAGGTAATACAAGCTGTCCATCCGGATGAAGATGCGTCTAAGTTAAATCTGACGGAGATTATATTTGATAAAAGTGGTTGTTATAAAGAGTTTGCTCTCGGATATGATATGGGAGAATCACCTGCTGGCAGGCTGTATATACTGGTAAAATTTGATAAGCAGCTACGGGCTGATAAAGAATTAATTTATGAAACCTATTAAGGGTTTGAAATAAAACAGGGAGGCCAAAATGAACGAGTATCTTAAAGAATTTATTAGCTTGAAAGAAAATTATTATAAAAAAGACGGGAGTAAATCCAGCGTGCTGGCTCTCTATCAATTTGCAGACAAACTCTCTGCAATAGATGAAAAAGAAGCAAAAGCAGTATTGGTGGATGTATACAGTTTATTGGGGATTATGGAGAGTGCTTACAAGTTATTCTCAACCATTGTCAATAAGGCGGATAGGAAGCAATTAAAAAAGCTTGCTACTTTACAGGAGGCAAGTAAAGATGAGGGTGATAACTTTGTTCTTCCTCGTCCTCTTACAGAAAAGGAAGAAACTGCAAGGAATGAACGCTTAAAAGACTTACCTAAGTTTCGCTATTATCCGGATCCTGTGGGTACCGGTGTATTTGAAGAGGGGGAGGCAAGGACCTGTCCATGTTGCGGCAAGGAGAGTACAGTCTACTATTATAGTGAGCCATATTGTATTGAAAATGTGGAGAATCTCTGTCCTTTTTGCATTGCATCGGGTGAGGCTGCAAGAAAATATGATGCCAGCTTCATACAGGATGCAGAGTGGAGTGGTGAACCGGATAAAGAGAAGGATGAAGAGCTTTTCTGCCGTACACCCGGGTATTTAAGCTGGCAGGGTGAGCATTGGCTCTCCTGTTGTAATGATTATTGTGAGTATCTGGGAACAGTTGGCACAAAGGAATTAAAGGCTATGGATATAGCAGATGAGGTCTTTAGCGAGTATGCCAAAAGAGACGAGTATGCAGATATAGAGGAATATCTTGTAAAAGACGGCTCTCTTTGCGGTTATTTATTCCGTTGCCTGCATTGTAAAAAATATCACCTGTGGGTGGATGCGGATTAGTGTAAGAGAGTTGGAAAAGATTATTTAATTGGGATATAGGAGAACATAGTAATGGAAAATAATAGCAATATTTTAGAGAAAAAAACAGCTACAGGAGTCTGTAAGGGCTGTGGCTGGCAGTGTCCGTTAGATAAGCTCTCCTGTAATAAAGGCAGGAGATTAAATGGAGTAGCTGAAGTAATAGCTGATACAAAGGCAAAAAGACCTGCAGCAAATCCTAGAACTGAGAGGTTTTTACGCAGGTTAAACAGGGAGGTCGATTAGGCACAGGGAGGTAATGCAGAGTATGTACCTCACTAACACTATAAAACAAATTTATCAAGAACATCGGAAGTCTGTTAGCTGGAGAAATAGAAGGTAAATGTACTAAGAATCTAATATTTTGAGCTGTGCACCGATTTTGGCTGCACAGCTCAAATTTTGACTAAAAATCAGAAGTTCTGATTTTTATTTGGCCTTTTTAGGGGCTTTATACATAACTACAAATCTCTTTAAGGACTTTGTAGTAAAGGTTATTCTACCGGTTTTGCCATTGTAGGAAGAATCTTTTACCCTAACCAGTTTTCCATTGTTATTTACATAAGCAACAAAAAGTCCTTTTGCTTTTTCTTTAGCATTTTTCTTGTAAGTAAGGCTGATATTCAGTTTTCCATTAAGATTAGCAACCTTCTTATCCCCTGCTTTTAAGACAATATCATATACAGGTCTATTTCCTACAGCTTTTTTGACAAGTCCATTAAGCTTATTTGCAGGTGTCAGGGAAATGGAAACATCACCTTTTTTGGAAAGTGGTTCAAATGCCTTTTTATCAAGCTCAAACTTAGCGGCAGATGTTGCCAAAGTCACTGTTTTTTCCTTATTTTCTATGGTGCTCTTTAAGTCCTCTTTGCTAACTGTAACGGTTGTACTCTCATCATTACTTGTGCTAAGATCAGCTAAAGGAACAACAGTTGAGTAAAATTTATCTTTAGAAATTGCTCTTTCCGGCATTGCATCCTGGATACCCTCTACACTTACGAAGTAATACCTTGCCCAGTCTTTTGTTAATCGCTGTACACCTGAAAGGCCTGCGCCGGGATACCATAGTGGATGCTCAGCAGGACTCTCATCTGAGAATTTCCAATCTGCACCTACCTGTATGCCTAATTTTGCCTTAGGATCGGATTTTTCAGATATCCTCGCTTCAACTGAAATCAATACTGCACGGATACTTTCAGGACTTGGAACACTTAAAATCTGCTTAGAGCCCCAATGTGCAACCTTGTCTTCTTTTGGCCGCATTTTTACAGAGGTACCAAAGCCGTATACTTTCTCGCGTTCGGCCGGTCCTATCCATCCGTACATATTTCCTTCAAAATAATCAATCCAATCAACAGCTAAAGGATCGTTTATAAGATTTTCCCAAGTTGTTTCATTTTCACGCAGTACAAAAGCCTGCATATTCCGTACATCAAACCAGGCATTTTTGGCTTTGTTATCCTGCATTTCCATGACAACTCCCCAAGGATCCATACGGTCTAAGTATTTACCACGCTGGCTGTCAAACAGCTCTTTAGCCTGCTCATCGGTCATACCATCACGCTTATAGCCCAAATAATACCAGTCAGCAGGTGGGTCATAAGAAGCTCTACCACCTAATACTACAGAGCCGCCGTTAAATTGTCCGGGTCCGCCGTTTGGGCCACGCTCCTGATCTTTTACCACGTTTTCTTTTGACCAAACCCAAACATTACCCTGATTTTTACCCATTTGTTTTATAGCGCGTTTCTTCTCTGCCTTAGACATTTGGACAGCCATCTCAGTATTTTCTGCAAGTGCAGAGCCAAGTGGAATGGCGTTTTCAGCAGTCTCAAAAATATTGAGGCTTTTTGACATTTCTCCAGCTAGAGCATTTGCCGGAAAGATTGCAGATGTAAGCAAAGCTGTGGATAAAAATAGTCCCATAGCACTTTTTTTCATACTACCTGTTTTTCTTTTCAATAGAATAACACCCCTTTCTGATAGTTTGAACCCACAATATTAAGTTTGTTTATAACACTATGTAATTATCATGATAATTTTCGATAATTATAATGTTCAAGGTTTATATTTGTCAATAAAAATGTTATAATATCTAAAATGTTTGTTGAAAATTACCATTAATATTAGGATTACACATATTTCAACCTTGATATTTATGTTATTTTCAATAAAAATTTATATAATTAATGGGATAAAAGTAGAATAAAGCTATTTTCAGAGATAATTACTGTTGAAAAATATGATATAGATTAATATACTGATACAAATGTCAAAAGTATAGCTGTAGCAATCCTGTATCAATGGTTGCCAGTACATTTGACAACCACATCTTGAAATAACTATAAACAAAAATGGTGAAACAATGAGATAGGAGGGATGAGCTTGAGCTGTAATGCTACTAAATTAGCAGAGTATTTAATGAGAAAATATCCTCTGGCTGATAGTTATCCTTATAAAAGCTGGAGTTATCCACAGGGCTTTTATCTATGGGCTATAGTTAGGTTATTTGAAAAAACCGGAGATAAAAGATACTACGATTATGTGCTTGCTTATGGTAACACTCACGTAGGAGATGATGGGACAATTTCCTGCTTTGTTGGAGACTGCCTTGATGATATTATGCCGGCATCTATCCTTATCTGGCTATATACAAAAACAGGTGAAGAAAGGTTTAAGCTTGCTGCTAAAAAGGCTCGTAAGGCACTAGACTCATATCCGAGGAATTCTAAAGGTGGATTCTTACATGGAAAGCATCTTCCGGGAGAAATGTGGGCAGATGGACTATTTATGGAATTGATGTTTTTGGTAAGATATGGGAAATACATAGGGGATGAAGAGAATAGCTATAAAGAGGTGGTAAAACAATTAAGCTTATATTTTGAAAATGCCAGGAAGGATAGAACAGGCTTTGTGTACCATGCTTATAGTGATAATCCGTATACAAAATGGGCAAGCCCGCTAAACGGTTGTTCCCCGGAGGTCTGGAGTGAAGGGCTTGGCTGGTATGGTATGGCTTTGGTTGAAGCACTTGGAATAATCCCCGAGAATTTTAATGGGCGGGAGGAAATTAGAAATCAACTTATTCTGTTATGTGAGGATTTGCTGAAAACTCAGGACTGGAACTGTGGACTATGGTATCAAGTGGTTGACAAACCCGGATTCCCAAGGAATTTCCATGACACCTCCGGGAGTGCAATGTTTGTGTATACACTAAAAAAGGCGTATGATCTCTTACTCATAGACAATGAATATGCAAAAGAGGTTATAGATAAGGGCTATAAAGCAATTCTCTCAAAATGCTCTGCCGGGATTGATGGCGGATACAATATATCAGATGCCTGTGACGGGTTATGTGTTCAGAATAACTATGATCAGTATGTGGACTATACGAGATGTGTAAATGCTAAAGAGGCCGTTGCTGCAGTTCTTTGGGCGTTGGTGGCCTGTGAAGAGGGAACTGATACAATATAAGTAACCGTTTTTATTATCTTTTGACACGCAAAAAATATTAATTTACTTAGGAGGTAAATATGTATAAGGCAAATGAATCAAGATATGAAAGTATGATCTACAACCGTTCAGGAAACAGCGGGCTTAAGCTTCCAGCAGTATCCCTCGGATTATGGCATAATTTTGGAGACACTGCTGCGTATTCAAATATGGAAGATATATGCTTTACAGCATTTGATAATGGTATAACACATTTTGACCTTGCTAATAATTACGGTCCAAAAGCCGGTGCGGCTGAGATTAACTTTGGAAAGATTTTAAAAGAGCACTTAAGTGCTTACCGTGATGAGCTTATTATAAGCACCAAGGCAGGATATGACATGTGGCCTGGTCCTTATGGTGATTTTGGCAGCAGGAAGTATTTGATTGCGTCATTAGATCAGAGTCTTAAGCGTATGGGACTTGATTATGTTGATATTTTTTATCATCACAGGCCTGATCCTGATACTCCATTGGAGGAGACTATGGAGGCTCTTGCACAGATAGTAAAGAGCGGTAAGGCACTCTATGTTGGGCTCTCAAGCTACGATGGTAAAAGGATGGCTGAGGCTTCTGCTATTCTTAAAGAACGTCATGTTCCATTTATAATTAATCAAAACAGATACAATCTTTTTGATAGGACGATTGAAAGGAACGGACTTAAGGATGCTGCCGGAGAATTAGGAAAGGGAATAATTTGTTTTTGTCCGCTTGAACAGGGTGTGCTTACTGACAGATATCTAAATGGTATTCCTGAAGACAGTCGTGTAAAAACAGACGGAAGGTTCCTTAAGGAGAAGGATGTTGAATTCTACATCTTGAAGGCAAAGGAGCTGAAGGCAGTTGCAGACAAGAGAGGACAGAGCCTTGCGGAAATGTCGCTTGCTTGGCTATTAAAAGACCCTAGAATAACCTCTGTGCTTGTAGGGGCTTCCAGAGCAGAGCAGCTGCTTACCAATATTCGCGCCATACACAGTGCTCCATTCTCTGAGGAAGAGCTTAAAGAAATTGAGAAGATTACAACAGAAAATTGGTAAAATTTAATAATCAGGGGATTTGTGCTTAAGTACAGTCCCCTGTAGTCATATATAAAGGGGTGGAAAAATGGAGATAAAATATTCATTAAAGGGCTTAGCGGATAAAGCAATGCATTTTGCAGAAAATAAACAGCTAATTGACCCTAAACTATGGAAACGATTTGTAAGTCAATTTAAGGGAGAGACAGATAAAGGTGACAGAGGCTGGAGAGGCGAGTTCTGGGGTAAAATGATGCGTGGAGCGTCGCTTGTATACAGCTATACTGAAAATGAGGAGTTATATAAGATTCTTGATGAAACTGTTAGGGAGATGATTTTAGTTACTGCTCCTACCGGACGTATAAGCAGCTACTCTGTAGAAACCGAGTTCAATGGGTGGGATCTGTGGTGCAGAAAATATGTAATTTTAGGTATGGAGTATTTCCTTGAGATATGTAAGGATAAAAAGCTTAAGGAGAATGTAATAGATTGCATTAAAAAACAGGTAGACTACATAATGAAGTTTATTGGAGATGAGGATGGGAAAACACCGATAGTTTTTGCGTCAGGCTGCTGGAGGGGGCTTAATTCAAGCTCGATACTTGAGCCTGTTGTGAAACTGTATAAACTAACAGGAGAAAGAAGGTATCTTGACTTTGCGGAGCATATAGTAAGCCATGGAGGAACGTCAATTGCCAATATCTTTGAACTTGCCATGGAAAATGAAGCAAGTCCTTATCAGTTTCCGGTCACAAAGGCTTATGAAATGACCTCTTGCTTTGAGGGGCTTTTGGAGTATGCAGAGGTAAAAAATGATAAAAAATGGGAACAGGCCGCTATAAACTATGCTTACAAGATTCTTGATACAGATTTTACTGTTATAGGAAGTGCTGGATGTACTCACGAGTTATTTGATCATTCAACAGTCAGACAGGCGAACACAACCAATGAATTTATTATGCAGGAAACTTGTGTAACAGTTACACTTATGAAGTTCTTTGGCAGAATATTAAAGATAACCGGAGACAGCCGCTTTGCAGATGCTATTGAACGCTCTTTTTACAATGCTTATCTTGGGGCAGAAAATCCACAAGGATTTATGGATGATAGGGCTGAAAAAATGCAGGGAATTGTAAAAAAAGGATTTCCTTATGACAGTTATGCACCTTTAACTCTGGGAAGAAGAGGAAAGCAGGCTGGTGGATTTATGATTCTTGAAGAAGGAAATACTTATGGCTGTTGTGCAAGTATAGCCTCCGCAGGAATTGGCATCATACCTAAAATAATGTTTATTCATTCCAGTGAAGGATATAATCTTAACTTTTACGAAGAAGGGAGAATTGAGGCTGTCAGCCAGTCAGGTTCAAAGTTAAGCCTTAGCATAGAAACAGCTTATCCGGTTGAAGGAGATGTAAAAATAAGGATTGAAGAAAGTGGAGATGATGAATTTGCTATGAATTTCCGAATTCCTGCTTGGAGCAGAGTTACTACTGCAAGCCTTAATGGTGAAGAGATACAAGATGAAGCTCTGAGCGAGAAGCCTATAATTGATACTTCTGATCTTACAAAAGGAAGTGGATATTTAAGAATAAAAAGAAAGTGGGAAAAGGGTGACGAGGTATTGCTGTCCTTTGATATGAGAACCTTTGTTTTACATCCTGTTCCATACGGTAAAGATTTGCTTGTAAATAACATGCTTTTTGAGTATGACTATCTTGTACCTACCTTTGATTTGGAGGATCCGCTTGCAAAGAGACATATTGCACTTGAACGTGGTCCGCTTATGCTGGCTGTAGAAGATTCTTCAAAGTCAAAGGCATCAAGAGAGATAGAAATTGAAACTGATGATAATTTATCAGTTAGTCTTGAGACTCTTTCAGACAAGGAAGACTGCCATTCGATTTTTGAAGGAAATGTTAAGACTAGAGATGGTGATTTACACCTAAAAGACTATGCTTCAGCGGGAAAAGACAAAAAGAAAGAAATAGCTGTATGGCTTTTAACTAAGTAATCCTAACTAAGTTTATATATTAAAGCTGCTGCGTTTAATTATGACGTGGCAGCTTTTTTACAGCACCCGGCCTGATAAGTAGAAAATTACCTTAATCATAGATTCTTACCATTGAAATAATATTTTACGTAAAATATACTAAAAGCATAAGAATAATACATATGATATAGAGCAAGATACACAAAGAGAAAGTTGAGAAGGGAGTGGTTTTATGGTTAAACCTAAAAAAACTGCCAAAAAGGGTTTTAAGAAGTTAAACCTCACGTTATATCTTATGATACTTCCGGCAGTGATTTATTATCTGATTTTTGCTTATCTTCCTATGGGTGGAACGGTACTTGCATTCAAGCAGTTTAACTATGCAGATGGAATACTTGCTTCACCATGGTCGGGCTTCAAAAATTTTGAATTTCTTTTCAGTGGTGGCAAGATTTTCAAGGTTGCCTTTAATACAATAGCTTATAACGCAGTATTCATTGTGGTAAACCTCATTCTACAGGTAGGAGTAGCTATTTTACTTACTGAGATAAAATCAAAGTTTTTTAAAAAAGCCTCACAGTCCATAATATTTTTACCATATTTTATTTCGTGGGTAATTGTGGGTGGCTTCCTCTACAATTTGTTTAACTACGAATACGGCTCATTAAATACTATGCTTAAGGCTGTAGGTGCTACACCTGTTGATATGTATAATAATGTTGGTGTATGGAAGTATGTACTTGTAGTGGCTAACGCGTGGAAATGGGTCGGCTATGGCTCGGTTATATATCTGGCAGCCATTACCGGGCTAGATAGTGAGATGTATGAAGCAGCAGCAATAGACGGTGCAGGAAGAGTACGTAAGATATTTTCTATTACACTACCGCTTATTACACCTCAGATTATAATTATGACCCTGCTTAATGTAGGTAGGATATTTAGGGGTGACTTTGATATGTTTTATCAGGTTACAGCAAATAATCCTCTTTTATACGATAGTACAGACGTAATTGATACTTATGTAGTAAGATCTCTCTTACAGATACAGGATGTGGGAATGACATCTGCAGCAGGTCTTATTCAGTCATTAATCAGTCTGGTTATCCTTCTCGGGGTAAACAGCCTGGTGAAGAGATACCAGAAAGATTACGCATTATTCTGAGAAAGGAGAGTGAACTTATATGCTTACTAAAAAAATATCAAAAGCAGATGTGGGATTTGGACTTTTCGCATATACGATACTTACATTTTTATCACTTTGCTGTCTGATTCCTTTTCTGTTTATCATATCAGGTGCATTCTCATCGGAACAGTCAATTCTGGAACACGGCTTCTCGTTGATTCCGATTGAGTACTCACTTGAAGCATTTAGAGCAGTATTTGCGGTACCTGAAAATATTTTTAATGCTTATGGGGTTACTATATTTATCACAATAGTTGGTACTGTAGTAGGTATATTTTTCTCATCAATGGCAGCTTATGTACTACAGAGAAAAGAATTTAGGCCAAGGACCTTCTTTTCCTTCTTCTTCTATTTCACAACTATATTTAATGGTGGAATAGTTCCATGGTACATCCTTATGATTAGATATTTTAACATGAAGAATAATATTATGGCTCTCATTTTGCCAAACCTCTTCAACGTATTTTATATCATTATCATAAGAAGCTTTATAAGCAACAGTATTCCGGACTCAATAACAGAGTCAGCCAAGATTGATGGAGCCGGGGAATTTCATATCTTTGTTAAAATGATACTTCCGCTCTCAAAGCCTATTTTGGCGACAATGGGATTGTTCACGGCTCTTAACTACTGGAATGACTGGTTTAACGCTATGCTGTTTGTAGATGAGCAGAAGCTGATTCCTTTACAGTATTATCTTTACAGGATGCTGTCACAGATATCAATGCTTAGGAATCTGATAGCAAAGGTGCCACAGTTAGCAGCTGTAACACCACCGGAGGAATCGTTTAAGATGGCGATGACACTGGTAACAATAGGACCGATCTTATTACTGTATCCGTTTGTACAGAGATTCTTTGTAAGCGGAATAATGATCGGAGCAGTAAAAGGTTAAAATAAAAGGAGGAGAACTATGAGAAAGTTAAGAAAATGGTTAGCAGCAGGACTGTCAATGACTATGGCATTAGCCTTGGTTGCGTGTGGAAGCGGGGCAAAGAATGATACCAAAAGCAATGCAAATGGAAGTGCCGTAAAGCAGGCTTCCACTCAGTCTAAGTCATCAGGCACAGAGAGCAAGGCAAGTACATTGGAGCCGGTTACACTTAAGATGTATTTCATAGGTGAGCCACAGTCCGACAATGACATGGTTTTTGAAGAAATCAACAAGCATTTGAAAGAGAAAATCAACGCTACAATTGAGCCTCATTACTTATCTTGGGGAGACTATCAGCAGAGATATCCGCTTTTATTCTCATCAGGTGAAGACTTTGATATGATTTATACTGCTGCTTGGGCGTTTTATGCCGAGACAGCATCAAAGGGCGGTTTTTATGAAATAACACCTGAGATGGTAGATAAATATTGTCCTCTTGCAAAGGCAGCACTTCCTGCGAATGCATGGGTAAATACCCAGGTAGCGGGAAAGAACTATATGATTCCACAGAATAACTACTGGGCAAATCATTACGGCGCATTTGTCCGTGGTGACCTTCGTAAAAAATACGGTATGGAGCCACTTAAGACAGTTGAGGATATAGAGAAGTTTATGGCTAAGGTTAAAGAGAATGAGCCTGGAATGATTCCTCTAGATGTCTCAAGTAACAATGCTGAGATTATTATGAGAGCTCTCGTTATGTATCCACAGGGACGTTACTATCTCTCACATACCTTGACATACGATTATACCAATTCAGAAAAGCTTGATCTTGTACCATTTTATGACCTTCCTGGATTTGAAGAGCATATCAAGCGTATGAAGGATTGGAACCAGAAAGGCTATATCTCAAAGAGTGATCTTACATCATCTAATACAAACCGTTTTGATTCCGGTAAGAGTGCAGTTAAATTCGGCAATATAGGTGATGCAAACACAGCTTGGCAGAACGCAAAACAGAATCACCCTGACTGGGAAGTAGAGTATATCAATCTTCTTGAAAATAAACCACTTGGTTCTGCAGGATTTACCGGTAACGGCGTTGGCTTCAATGCAAGAAGTAAAAATATTGAAAGAGCTTTGATGGCAACAGACCTTCTTAACTATGATAAGGATCTTAATTTCCTTATTAACAACGGTATACCTGGAGTACACAGTAAGCTTCTTGGAACTGTTAAGATAGATGGACATGATTTCCAGCAGATAGAAGTAATTAAACCTGATGCTTACGGCGGAATCAGTACCTGGTGCTTTGCAAATGCGCCAAGTCTTCCTATAGATTCTTTCCCTAAGTACGGTGAAATTCAGGCATCATATTACTTTAAGCAGCTTGTATTTAACCCGGTAGATGGTATGTCATTCGTCCTTGATTCTGTAAATACCGAGCAGGCAAATGTATATAATGTAAGAACTGAGTATTCACCTATCTTATACTTGGGATTTGCTGAAGACCCTATGGCAACCTTAGCTGAATTCAAAGAAAAGCTTAAAGCAGCTGGTGAGGAGAAATTTAATCAGGAAATAACCAAGCAGGCACAGGCAGTTTTTGATGCTGCTAAAAAATAATCTGCTTTTATACAAAAAGACTAGAAACAATAGAAGGGGGTTCTGATGAGCAGAGGAATTGTTCCGCAGTATATAAAAAGGACAGGTCCAGCAAGACACATAAACAAGCAGACTAAAATACAGACAGATATCCCGGTGATACAGGAAATCCTTGTGGAAAAGATAAAAAATACCGGTACTGAAGAAGGTTTCAAAGTTATTTGCTTTCATAAGGAAATACCTGCCGCTATTGGTGAGCGTATAAGCAATGAGTTTAATGTCCCAAAGCCTTCGCATAGTGAATGCCACATAATTGAGGCTAAAGGTGATGAGATACAGGTATATGCACTAAGTGAAAGAGGTTTGTTTTACGGTGCAGTATCTATAATCCACCTGATGGAAAAAGGCTGTGTTGATGAGCTTCTTGCTTATGACTATCCGGTATGTGATGAAAGAGGAATGAAGGTATTTCTACCTGCATCAAAGGATATAGGATTTTTCAAGAAATTCGTCGATATGATTTGTTACTTTAAGTTTAACAGCATCATGATAGAAATCGGCGGTGCAATGGAGTACAAGAGACATCCCGAGATAAATGAAGGATGGATTAAGTACTGTGAAGAAATGAGCGAATACTCAGGAAAAACAACAAAGATACAGGACTACACCTATCCATGGTACAAAAATGCCATACATATGGAAAACGGGGGAGGCAATTTCCTGACACAGGATGAGGTCAGAGAATTGGCAGCTTACTGTAGGAGTAGGATGTTAGAAGTTATTCCTGAAGTACCTTCACTTGGACATTGTGACTATCTTATGATGGGACACATGGACATAGCTGAAAGACCGGAGGACCCATATGCGGACACCTACTGCCCTTCAAACCCGGCTTCTTATGAGCTTCTGTTTGATGTACTTGATGAAGTTATAGAGGTATTTAATCCTGAAGTTATTAATATAGGACATGATGAATACTATACAATTGGAGTTTGTGAAAAATGCAGAGGAAAGAGTGGGGCTGACATCTTTGCAGGTGATGTGAATAAGATATATAATTACCTGAAATCAAAGGGTGTAAAAACTTTACTTTGGGGTGATAAGCTTCTGAAGAATGCTAAGGTACCTAATGCAGGACCTTTTGGCGGGGCTGAGATACAGATGTATATGCCTCAGTTCCACCAAAAAGATGGCAAAAAGATAGGTATTATGCCTGCAACATACCAGGCAATCGATATGGTGCCTAAGGATCTTCTGATCTTACATTGGAACTGGAATCTTGGAGAGCATCTTGAAGATGAGTTTTTGGATAAGAACTTTAATATCCGTTATGGTAACTTTGAAGGATATTATTTCTCAAACTGGAAAGAGCATATTGAAAAGAGTGGCCGCCACGGAGCATTTATATCCAACTGGAGTTCATTAAATGAGGTAATTTTACAGAGAAATACTATATTCTTCGGTATTTCCTATGCGTATGAAATGTTCTGGAATCATAATTATGAAGATGGAGATTATGAGACAATTAGAGACAAGACCTTTGAATATCTCTATCATTATAAATATGCAGACGCACAGGGACTTGAGGCAAAGGAGAGCCATGATGGACATCCTGCGTATGTAGAGCTTATTCATACTACTGACTACTTTGTTGACTTTAAGTTCTTTGTAGATGGAGTATTCCCTGAAAAGGAAGTATATGAGATTGGTCAGCTGGTATTTGAATATGAAGATGGACAGACTGAAAAGGTACCTCTAACTTATGGGTACAACATAGGCAATAAAGATGTGAAATGGGAGAGAAACAAGGACGGAGACCCGGGATATAATCACGGTTTTAAGCTTGCAGATCATCTTCTTGAAATGTCTTTTGCTACTCTCCCTCTTAAAAAAGGCGAAGAGACAGTTTATAAGTGCCTTGTGGCAAATCCACAACCTAAAAAGGTGCTTAAGGATTTCAGGACAGAAGTTTATCCAGACAAGAATTGCAAGGTTTATACAGAATCAGTCAGATACTTGTCCTAAGGAGATGTTGAGTGCTAAAGGATAAAGATTTTTTAAGAAAATTTATTAGACTGACCCTGCCGTTTTCAATCCAGTTTTTAATATCATCTACTGTTAACCTGATTGATGTTATGATGATAGGAAAGCTTGGCGATGCTCAAATAGCTGCGGCAGGGGCAGCTAATCAGATATTTTTCCTGTTAACAATTATACAGTTTGGTATAAGTTCCGGAGCTTCGGTGTTTATCGCCCAGTACTGGGGAGCGGGAGAAAATGAAAACATAAAAAAGGTGCTTGGTCTAATCTATGTATTAAGTGGAGGTGTATCATCCCTTTTTACCTGCTTAGGATTATTTTTACCTGAGCAGGTTATACGTTTTTATATTCACGATGCGGATGCTGTAAAGTATGGGAGCAGTTACCTTTTTGTTGTGAGTATAAGCTATATAATTACAGCAATAAGCACTTCTCTTGCAACTGTTTGCAGATGTACGGGGAATGTCGGGCTTCCTACGGTTGCCGGATTCATTTCTATGGCTACCAATATAGTTGGTAACGCTATACTTATTTTTGGTCTCTTCGGGGCACCTGCCTTAGGGCTTACGGGAGCTGCGATAGCTACGGTGATTGCAAGACTCATAGAAATGCTTATAATTTTAATTACAGTTTATAAAAAGAAGCTTATAGGAGCGGCCAATGTAGGGGAGCTTACAGGGTGGAAAAGAGGTTTTGTAAAGGAGTACTTTAGCAAAGTAGCCCCGGTGTTATTTAATGAAATCGCCTGGTCAGTAGGAACATCCCTGTACATGGTTGCTTTTGGGCTTATGGGCACATCCACGGTAGCAGCAGTACAGATTGCTTCTGCCGTTGCACAAATCCTTTTTGTATTTGTAAGGGGTGCCGGGAATGCTACTGCGGTAATGCTTGGTAATACAATAGGAGAGGGAAGGGAAGAAGACGCGAAAAGAGACAGCAGGCGGTTTCTTGTTATCCTCCCCATATTGGCAGCGTTTGTCGGTATAATCCTAATTATAAGCAGGCCTTTACTGCTATCAATATACGAAGTTAGTGCGGAAACGATGGAAAGTGTCAGATTGCTCTTATTTTTACATGCTATACTTTTTATACCGAAGGCCTTCAGTGTGGTCATGGTTGTAGGCATTCTAAGGAGTGGCGGTGATACGACCTTTGCCTGTTTCCTGGATATATTGCCGGTTTGGCTTTTTAGTGTACCTTTTGGATTTATAGGCGTGAAACTAGGCTTTCCGCTATGGATAGTCTTCCTGCTTGTCAATGCTGAAGATATGATTAAACCTATATGGGGCATCCCGAGAGTCCTGTCTGATAAATGGATACATAATCTAACTTAAATATCAACCATCCTAACGAGAAAGGAAAAAATATGGAACAGAGCAAGTTAAAAGAACTTCTTAACTCTATGAGTAGGAAAGAAAAAATAGGACAGCTATTTCAGATTATGGGACATATGCTGTCAGACGATGCGGTGCTTACAGGTCCGCTAAAGGATCTTGGGCTGTCGGATGAGGATTTAGCACTATGTGGGACCATCCTTGGACTTGGCAGCAGTGGTGGAGCACAGCTAAAGGCGATTCAGGAAAAATATATGGAGAACCATCCTCACCATATACCTCTTATATTTATGGTTGACGTTATCCATGGATATAAAACCATTTACCCTATGCCGCTTGCGATGGGAGCGACATTTTCACCGGAATTACTTAAAGAGTGCTCTAAGATGGCTGCAAGAGAGTCAGCAGCAGCCGGACTTCACGTAACATTTTCACCTATGGTTGATCTGGTTAGGGATGCAAGATGGGGAAGAGTTGTTGAGTCAACAGGCGAGGACGTTTATCTTAATAAAGTAATGGCTGAAAGTACAGTACAAGGCTATCAGGGAGATGATCTTAAGGCAGAGGATACTCTTGCAGCCTGCGTGAAGCATTTTGCAGGATATGGAGCAGCAGAGGCGGGTAGAGACTACAATACAGTTGAGCTGTCTGAACATACGCTTGAAGAATACTATATGCCTGCATACAAAGCTGCAATTGATGCGGGAGCAGCGATGGTAATGACATCATTTAATACAATTGATGGTATACCAACAACAGTCAATAAAAGGCTTATGAGGGATGTATTAAGAGAGCAGATGGGCTTTAAGGGAGTTCTTATATCTGACTTTGCGGCCATCAGAGAAGCCGTTATGCATGGAGTATGCGCGGACCATAGGGAATCCGCCGAAATGGCACTTAAAGCAGGCTGTGACATTGATATGATGGCAGGTGACTATTCAAGGCATCTTAGTGAACTTATAGATGAGGGAAGAGTTAGTGAAGAACTGCTTGATGAGAGCGTAATGAGAATCCTTCAGCTAAAGAATGATTTGGGCTTATTTGAGAATCCATTCAAAGGACTGGATTTAGTTAAGGAAAAAGAATTATGCCTCTGTGATGAGCATAAGGAACTGGCGAAGAAAGCAGCACGCGAGTCATTTGTACTGCTTAAAAATGAAGGAAGCCTTCCAGTAAAGAAGGGAAAAAAGATTGCCTGCATAGGACCATATACAGACCGTAAAAAGCTGTTAAGCTCCTGGGCGATAATGGGTGATGAAGGTCCTGTGGAGACGGTAAAAGAGGTTGGAGAGAGGCTTGATGGCTATCAACTTTCATTCCACGAAGGCTGTCAAATACTTCCTGAAGGAACTAAAATGCCTGGTTTTGTGCAGCTGGAAGAAATAGATTATAATGCAGATAGAACCCGTGCTATGGAAGAAGATGCTCTTAAGGCAGCAAAAGAGGCAGATGAAGTACTTCTTTTTATGGGTGAGCACTTCTTACAAAGCGGTGAGGCTGCAAGCAGGACAGATATTACAATACCTAAAAATCAGGTAAGACTGCTTGAGAAAATCTGTGAATTAAATGACAATGTAAGTCTTGTTCTTTTTACAGGAAGACCTCTTGCTTTAACCGATATTTGTGATAAAGTAAAGTCCATACTTGTAGTGTGGATGCCTGGAACCATGGGAGCCGCTGCAATCTGGGATGTACTTACAGGTAAATATGCACCTTCAGGCAAACTTCCTATGAGTTTCCCTTACAATGTGGGGCAGGTTCCTATTCACTATGATATCTTACAGACAGGCCGTCCACTCACACCGGAAGACGCGGGAGAGAGATTTGTATCTAAGTACTTAGATGCACCAAATGAGGCATTGTATCCTTTTGGACATGGTCTTACATATACTGATTTCAGTATTTCTCCTATTACCTTGTCGTCAGATAAACTTAGCGGTGATGGGGAAATAACAGCCGAGGTTGTTGTGAAAAACTTAGGAAGTGCAAAGGGAACTGAAACACTTCAGCTTTATATTCATGATATAGCAGCGAGTGTAGCAAGGCCAATAAAACAGCTTAAAGACTTTAAGAAGATTACGTTAGAGGCTGGAGAAGAAGGTAAGGTTAGCTTTAGGATAACAGAGCCTATGCTTCGCTTTGTAAGAGCTGATTATACAGTAGGCAGCGAGAAGGGGCACTTCAATCTGTTTATAGGAAACAGTAGTGCTACAGAAAATAAAGCTTCATTTGAACTAATATAAGGGGTAAATTTCACGGGACTTTTTTGGTCCCGTGATTTTCCAATATTTGAATCAATGGAAAAGGGGAGCAGGTATGCGGCTTTTGATTGTAGATGATGAGAGAATCACAAGAAATGTACTATTAAACCATATACCTTGGTCAGAAATAGGCATCACTAAAATTGAAACTGCCGGTGACGGAAAAGAAGCCCTTGAGATAGCCAAAGGCTTCAAGCCTAATATAGTACTAAGCGATATAAGAATGCCTAAAATGAACGGCTTAGAGCTTGCAAGATGCTTAAAGGCAGAGCAGGAGGATTGTAGAATTATCTTCCTTAGCGCTTATTCTGATAGAGAGTATTTGAAAGAAGCAATACAGTTAAGAGCAGTAAGCTACGTTGAGAAACCTATCAAGCCTGACGAGATAAAAGAGGTAGTCAAATCAGCGGTTGATGAAATTAAGAAACAGCAAAGGCTTGAGAATAGGAACTACTATGCCAAGCAGAAAAAGATATGTATGGAAATTCTGACAGGAGAGAAAGTAAGCGCTGACATCGAAGAATACCCTTTTTTACGAGGTTTGGAATATATTGCATCTGAACTTAGGATTTATCCTCAGGATCCTTCAGCAGAAGTAGAATATGATGAGAATGCACTGTCATTAGTATTGGAAGAATTAATCGCCTCACTGCTTAAAAGCAGAGTTCCTGATATAAATGACTCTGATGATGCAATGTTTCGCAAGTATTGCCTGTTTACAGTAAAAGACTTAAATCATATTGTTGTTTTATTCAATATAGATAATGACTTACAGAAGGATAAGGTATATAGTCTTACTGAAAAACTAAGGAAAGGATTATTGCATAAATTGCCACAGCTACGCCGTGTATTTGCGGGAGTGGGATTATCTGTAAGAGACGTAAAAGAGTTAAAAGATTCTGCTATACAGGCAAAGGCTGCAAGGAGGAAATGTTTCTTAGGTGGAGTGATAAAGGATGCAAAAGAACAGGGGATGGGAAGGTATGATTTTTCAGGTAAACTACCCATTGAAATACTTAACTTGTGGAGGTATGGGAATTACGCTGAACTGGAGAATTCATTATCCACACTTGCAGATGAGATATCACCTTTCACGGAAACCACAGTAGACAGCGTACGTGGCTATTATCTTACTCTTTTACTTACTTTGACACAAAGGGCTAAAAGTCAGAACAGCGTTGACTTTGGAGATATAAGTGCAGCGGCTTTATCTGCTCTTGGAGAAGCTTGTTGCCTTGAAGAAATGGGTGAATGTCTGAAGGATACGGCAAAATTATATTTCAATAACAAAGACAGTAAGTCTCAGTATTCACAGCTTTCCGAAAAGGTTGCAAAATATATACTCGACAATTATTCAGATGAGAGACTTAGTATATCACAGATAGCGGGTAAAATGTACTTATCGCCCAATTATTTGTCCTTATTATTTAAGAAGGATACAGGCAAAACCATAAATCAGTTTATAACCGAGGTAAGAATAGAAAAGGCGAAGGCGCTGTTAAAAAAGGATAGGACGCCTCTTAGTTCTATTGCTGAGAAAATAGGATATCATGATGCAAATTATTTTTCTAAGGCATTTAAGAAGGAAACAGGTGTAACACCAAAGGCATATAGGGAGAGCATATAGAGGGCGGTTAGAAAGGCTAAAAGTATGAAATCATTTTATAAAAGGTGGATGGGAATCTTGGCACATACAGCTCTAAGTACAAAAATCAACTTGGTTTTTGTATTCTTCCTTGTGCTGCCACTGCTTCTTTTTACTGCAGTTTCATATTATTTTACCAACCAGTTAATCCTTAAACAAACGATAAATACGATGTCATATACGTATAATGAAGCAATATATATCTTAGATAGATATTTTGATGCTATGGAAACAGCCCTCGGAAATATATTATCAAATGACGAGGTATATAAGTTAGCTGCAGAAAGTATAGATGGTGATACTGTATTTAGTCAGAGATTTTATTATAATGCATTTATGAAAAGAATAGGTTATATAAATCAGTCATCACAAATTGATGGAATAAGGCTTTATGTAAAAAGCGACAGGCCATCTATCATAAATGATGAAGAGATATTTTCACTAAATATGGCTGAACAATCAGAGTGGTATAAGAAGCTTAATACAAAAATGAACAGCAGGCACTGGGTAAAGCCGGGCTTTATTATTGAACCGGATGGAGAGGGCTCAAGGTTTTTCTCGTATTTGGGAATAATTTATAGGCCTGATTCATTAAGCGAGCCTATGGCAGTGCTAAGAATAGATATAGACAAAAGTAAAATAGAAGAGTTATTAAAGAGAATTAAGTTTAATCCGGAGACATCTGTATTACTCAGTGATGGGAAAGATATTATTTATGGCCTTAAAGGAAATGGAGAAGAATTTGAAACGGGAAAACTGGATAAGATAAGGGGTGAGCAGGCTGGTAAGGACTGGAGCTTTGTTAAATATAGTAATGTTAAATATATTTTTAGGACAGAAATGCTAAGTGCCAATGGATGGCATCTGAATGTTCTTGTGCCACAAGCATCGGTGCTAGAGAAGCAGCAGGCCTTATATCTGACTCTTTTAATAGCGCTTTTTGGGATTGCAGCAGTGTCATATGGTCTTGCATATTTGACCATAAATTCCAACTTAAAGCGGATATTTATTCTGAATAAAGAAATGAAACGTGTGGAATCGGGAGACTTTTCGCACAAAATCAAGCCTGTAGGTTCAGATGAAATCGGAGAGTTAATGAGAAGCTTTAAGGCAATGACACTTCGTATGGAAGAAATGATAGATGAGAAGTATCGGATGGGTAAGGAGGTTAAAAATGCTGAATTAAAGGCTCTTCAGGCGCAAATAAATCCACATTTCCTTTATAATTCCTTGGATTTGGTTAACTGCCTTGCTATCGAGCATGATGTTCCGGAAATAGCAGATATGATTAATAGCTTGGTTGAATTTTATAAACTAAGTCTAAACAGAGGAAAAGAGATATTCTCGCTTCAAGATGAGGTCCGCCATGTACAGGCGTATGTGCGTATACAAAATATGCGTTTTGAAAAGAAAATCAGTCTTGATATAGAGGAAAAACAGTGGCTTAAGGAGTATTCTATATTAAAGATAATACTTCAGCCTCTGGTTGAAAACAGCATCATGCATGGTATCCTTGAAAAAGAGGACAGTAGAGGTATAATAAAAATTAACTTCGTACATCAAGGAGACAGAATCTATATAATTATCAAAGATGACGGGGTAGGAATGTCCAAAGATAAGATAGATAATCTGCTAAAAGATACAAACGAGATAAAGCATGCAGGGTCAGGTTACGGGGTTAAAAATATAAATGAAAGAATTAAGCTATACTATGGTCTCGAGTTTGGCTTAGTGTTTGAAAGCAAGGAAAATGTCGGCACTGTAGCAACAGTGAGTATACCGGCTATACCATATAAAGAAAATTAAACAGGACTGCCATATAACAGTCCTGTTTAATTTTTAGCCTATTTCTAATACATTCTAAAGGATAGGGATTTTAATTGCAGTTTATGATGCTTTTCTAATCACAAATATTATAGCCGAGAAATCACCACCCATAGTTCCAAGGTCTCCCTTATTTACAGGGATACCCATAGACATAAGCTCATCTCCATAAGCCTTATAGGATATATCTTTACCTAAGAGATTGTAGGATACTTCATAGCAGGTCTCAGGGCAAAGTCCTTCAAGCTTAAACCTTAGGAAGGCACCATTTATCTTGCAAAGCCTCTGATAGTACATAGCTATGGCTTCGCTCTTATCCTTTGCAACAACTATCCAGGCAGTTTCATTGTGGTCGAAAGGACTGATTAGCCTGTAGAAGTCACTCTTTAGCTGGATGAGTTCCCTGTGTTCCTTCATAAATCTTACCTGCTTCTTCACCTCTTCAATTTCTTCTGCGTTTAGGAGATTGAGGTCAAGCTCATATCCGAAGGTACCAAAGTAAGCCACAGAAGCCCTGGTTGAAAGCTTGGTTATTCTGCTCATCTGATGGTTAGGCACTGCGGATACGTGAGAGCCCATAGACACGATAGGGTACATATAGGAAGTGCTATACTGTATCTTGGTTCTTTCATTTGCATCAGAATTATCACTGGTCCAGGTCTGAGGTGCATAATAGAGCATACCCGGATCAAATCTTGCCCCACCGCTTGCACAGGACTCAAAGAGAACGTGAGGGAACTTCTTTGTAAGCCTGTCGTAGAGCTTGTACACGCCTAGGATGTAGCGGTGCATGAACTCTCCCTGCCTGTCACAAGGAAGCTCCCTACCAAAAGGCTCCGTCATATAGCGGTTCATATCCCATTTGATATAAGAGACCTTTGACTCTGAGAGTAGCTTATCCATACAGCCATAGAGATAGTCAACCACCTCATCCCTTGACATATCAAGAACATGCTGATGTCTTGAGTGGCATTCAAATCTATCCGGTGCACCTATTAGCCAGTCAGGATGAGCTCTGTAGAGGTCACTGTCTTTATTCACCATTTCAAGCTCTACCCAGATACCAAACTTAAGCCCGAGAGCCTCTACCTTGTCAGCCAGTCCGGGAACACCACCAGGCAGCTTTCTTGTATTTGCAAACCAGTCACCTAGTCCCCTGTAATCATCATCTCTTGCTCCAAACCATCCATCATCCAGGACGAAGAGCTCAACACCTACTTCTTTAGCCTTTGAAGCAATCTTAAGTAACTTCTCCTCATCAAAGTTAAAATAAGTAGCCTCCCAGTTATTAAGAAGTATAGGACGAGCTTTATCCCTCCATTCTCCACGCATCAAGCGGTTTCTGTAGAGGTCATGCAGGGACTGACTCATAGAATTAAAGCCACTCTCGCTGTACACAAGCACAGCCTCAGGAGTAACAAAGCTTTCGTCCTTTTCTAACTTCCATGCGAAGTTCTCAGGATGTATGCCAAGCATAACTCTGGTCATATCGTGGGTAGAAACTTCAACCTGAGCTAAAAAGTTACCGCTGTAGACAAGGCTAAAACCATAGACCTCACCTGAACTTTCTGTGGTTTCAGGTCTGGCAAGGGCTATAAAAGGGTTGTGGTCAGCGCCGGAGCCTGTTCCTGTAACGGTTCCAATCGACTGGATACCCATTTCAAGTTTTCTTCTCTTTAGGTAACGTTCTCTAGCCCAAGCTCCTGAGAAATGAATCATTTCGTAATCCATATCAAGGAAGTCTACGGCAAAGCTTAGAGCCTTTGTGAGAACTATCGGGGACTCTCCCTTGTGATTAAAGCGGGCATGCCTCGTTATGACAGGATAATCAGCATAAATGGTATAGGAGAGTATCATTTCAGTATTTGTTACATCATCAACCAAAGTAATTTCAAGGGTGTCAGCCTCAGAATCACATTCTACATAAGTAGAAGGAAGCGGTGCAAGACTTGGCTTACCTTTGAGTATGTTGTAGCCAATATATTTATAATCGCTTATGCGGCTTCCATTTTCATGCAAAACTGTGTAGGCAGGGCTTCTAAAATCGCCTGTTCCATAACTTGGATAGTCATTTCTAATGTACTGTCTGGCAAGGGTTCCAGGCTCGGGTACACAAACTGCACTGTGTGAGCGGTAAGTTTCTTCGTGGTGGTGTGCAAATGATTCCCTGTCCTTTATGGCCTTTCCATAGTAGAGGTTCTCGATTCCTCCATTTTGAATGACGCTTATTATGTAGCTTATCTTTCCATTTGACAAATGGAAGGTCATAGAACTTTCGTGAAATACTATTGGCATAGATACCTCCTGTTTAAGTGGTGTAAGTTCAAATGTTAAAAACTCTGAAACAGATATAAGCAGGGTTTAAGCTGCCTATAAACGGGGAAGTTGGCTTTACCTCTTCCCACTTAAGTCTATTCTACAGTTTAATATGACGGGTTTCAATACCTTGATTAAAATTTTGAAAAGAACCTAAAAATAGGCTTACTTAGGCTTTTGAAAACTCCTTCCTGAAAAATCTACTTGACATGAAATCTCTATAAGAATATACTAAGCATAAGTTAGTTACAACTAACCAATCCATGCTTTAAATTATTTTCTAAAAGGAGAATAGAAAATTGAGAAAAACAATATTATTTTTACTACTTGGAGTATTGCTTTTAACAGGCTGTGGGAATATGGGTAGTACTAAGGAAGCTGTAAGTAATGCTGATTCTAAACCTAAAAAGAAGGTAACAGTAACAACTTCATTTCTGTACGACATGGTAAATCAGCTTGCAGGTGACATGGTGGATAAAGAGCTTATTATCCCTGCGGGAGAGGATCCTCACCTATATGTAGCAAAGCCTGAGGACTTAAAGAAGATAGCAGAGGCTGATTTGCTGCTTTTTCATGGACTGCACTTTGAGGGGAAGATGCAGGAGGTGCTTGAAAAGAAGGGATATGCGGTAGCATCCACATTTCCTGAGGACAAAATAGGCAAGATGGAGGAAGATGGGGCGGTAATAATAGATCCGCATTTTTGGTTTGATATAGATCTTTACAAAGAAGCCACCGAGAATGCAGGCGCAAAGCTTTCTGAGCTTTTACCTGATAAAAAAGATGAAATAGATAAAAATACAAAAGCTTACTTAGAAAAGCTGTCAGCTCTTGATGAAGAAAATAAAAAATCACTTGCAGAGATTCCTGAAGGCGAACGGTACCTGATTACGCCACACGATGCCTTTAATTATTTTTCAAGGAGGTATGGCATTGAAGTTGTAGCGCCACAGGGGGTTAGTACAGATTCAGAAGTAGCAAATAAGGATATAGACAAAACTGTGGATTTTATAGTGGAGCATAAGGTCAAAGCTATATTTGCAGAATCTACCACAGATCCTGCAAGGATGGAGAAGCTTAAAGAGGCCTGCAGGGCTAAGGGCTTTGATGTAAAGGTTGTAAGCGGCGAGGGAAATGAGCTGTTTTCCGACTCGCTTGCAACCGAGGGACAAAGCGGCGATACATACATAGATATGTATAAGCATAATGTTAAACTGATTACTGAGAATTTAAGATAAAAGGAGTGGTGGGCATGGAAGAAGTGATAGTAAAGGTGGAGGATTTGACCATAGCCTACCACGACAAGCCTGTGCTAAAGGATTGTGATATAGATATAATGGCAGGATCGATTACAGCCGTTATTGGACCAAACGGTGCCGGTAAGTCCACCTTGATAAAGGGAATATTGGGACTTCAAAATAAGCTTGCAGGTGAGATTCTTATCTTGGGAGAGCCCATTAAAAAGGTTCAGAAGAAAATAGCCTATATTCCGCAGACTTCTGAGGTAAACTGGGACTTTCCGACCACTGTTATGGATGTGGTGCTAATGGGCAGATATGTACACCTAGGCTGGTTTAGACATCCCGGAAGGGAGGATAGGAAAAAGGCAGAGGCTGCGCTAAAAAGAATAGGCATGTATGACTATAGGGACAGACAGATATCAAAGCTCTCAGGAGGACAGAGGCAGAGAGTATTTATAGCAAGGTTAATAGCACAGGAGGCGGATATTTACTTTATGGACGAGCCTCTTGCGGGCATAGATAAGGTTACGGAGAAGGTAATCATAGATTTTATTAAAGAAGAGCAGAAAAAGGGGAAAACTGCAGTAATAGTCCACCACGACCTCGCCACCATAAGGGAATATTTTGACCATGTTGTAATTATCAACAAAAAGGTAGTAGCCACGGGCAGGGTTAGTGAGGCGTTTACAAATGAAAACTTAGAAAAGGCGATGATGAAAAATGCTTAACATGGACATACTTACAAGCTATTCATTTATCATAGTTGGCAGCGGGACTTTTTTGCTTGCAGCCATAGCAGGGGCTGTGGGCTGTATTACAGTACTTAAGGGACAGTCTCTGATAGGAGATGCCATAGGACATGCTGCATTTCCGGGTATAATCCTGTCTTTTATGCTTTTTATGCAGAGGGAGCCTGTGCTTTTAACGCTGGGAGCAGTAGCCTCCGGCGCTACAGCCTTCATGCTCATCCAGGTCATAAAGGAGAATTCAAAGCTTAAATTAGATGCGATACTTGCAGTAGTTTTATCGTCATTTTTTGGAGTGGGAATGGTGCTAAAAAGCTACATTCAGGGTAACAGCAATTATAAAGATGCTGCTCAGTCGGGGCTTTCAAGCTATATCTTTGGACAGGCAGCATATATAATGAAAGATGATGTGAAGCTCATAGTGTATATTGGTGTTCCTACTTTGCTTTTGCTTGTTTTATTTTATAAAGAAATCAAGCTGTTTTTATTTGATGAAATATATGCAAAGACCATAGGAATAAGAACGGTTTTGCTGTATGGGATAATTCTTATAATGACAATGGGAATAATAGCCGCAGGGCTTAAGCTTGTTGGTGCGATCCTCATATCATCACTGCTTATAATACCCGCAATTACAGCTCTTCAATGGAGTGAAAAATTCAGTCGGGTACTTATAATAGCGGGTGTGGTTGGCGGAGTATCAGCACTTATCGGAACTTATATTTCAACGGCTTTTAACGGAATGAGCACAGGTGCAACCATAATACTCATAATGGGAAGCTTTGCAATCATTTCTCTTGTAACAGGGCCGCATGGGATGATAAAGAACCTTAGGATGAGGAGGCATGGAGGAAATGATTGAGTCATTAATATCTTACTTTGCCATATCCTACGAGTCTTACTTTGTACTTCTTACAACTGCCGCAGCCTGTGCGGTGTTAAGTCCGTTTTTGGTCTTAAGGAAGCTTTCAATGGTTTCAGATGCCATTTCGCATTCTGTTTTACTGGGCATAGTTATTGCATTTTTCATAGTAAAGGATGTGGGTTCTCCGTTTTTAATAGTGGGAGCGGCGATATTTGGCGTGATTACAGTATTTGCGGTAGAATTACTTTCGGGAACAGGACTTGTAAAAAATGATGATGCGGTTGGTATAGTCTTCCCGATGTTTTTTGCCCTTGCAGTAGTTCTGATTACGAAATTTGCAAGGAATGTACATCTGGATACAGACGTAGTGCTGATGGGAGAGGTCATCATTGCGCCGTTAAACAGGATAGAATTTATGGGAATCGACCTCTCTAAGGCATTTGTACAGATGGGAATATTGCTTGTGGTAAACTTGCTCTTTGTCATAATTTTCTTTAAGGAACTTAAGGTAACTACCTTTGACAGAGGGTTTGCAAAGCTTGCAGGGTTTTCTTCGGGAACTTTATTTTATGCACTGATGACTCTTTCATCGCTTACAGCGGTTACAGCCTTTGATGCGGTTGGGGCTATTTTAGTGGTTTCGTTTTTGATTACTCCGGGGGCGGCAGCCTATCTTGTAAGCAAAGATTTGAAGGTGATGATAACCATATCTGTTGGCTATGCGGTTATCAATTCTAGTATAGGCTATGTGCTTTCGCTTCTTATGAATGTATCTATGTCGGGAATGACGGCAGCAGTCGCAGGAGTTACATTTTTGCTTACCTTTTTGTTTAATAGAGAGGGGCTGATTACTGCTATATTTATAAGGCTTAAGAGAAAGAGTGAGTTAAAATCCGAACTTTTCCTTACCCATATAGGTAACCATTCAGGCAAAAAGGAGGAAAGAGAGGAGCTGGGCTTAGATTCAATCAGAGACCATCTTAAGTGGAAACAGGCTGAGGTTGATAAGACAGCAGGAAGACTTATAAATAATGGGTTAATAAGAATAGATACAGATAAGAATATTTATGATTTGACTGAGAGAGGCAGGGAGAAGTTTGTAGAGATTGGGGAATAAATCCTACGGAATATAACACAAAGCCTAATTAAATCAATTGAAAAACTATCACTATAGTGATATAATCAAAGCAACCGCAAAAAGGGGGTTAAAAGATGGAAGATTATATCACTATTTTTCATGGTTCAGAGAAAATTATCGAGCATCCAATATGGGGTGAAGGCAGGAAGAATAATGACTTTGGGATAGGCTTTTATTGTACTGAAAGTCTTGAACTGGCAAAAGAATGGGCAGTATCATCTTTACGCGATGGGTTTGCCAATAAATACACACTTGATACCAAATATCTAAATATATTGAATTTAAATAGTTCTGCTTACACTATACTTAACTGGATTGCTGTGTTAGTGGAGCATCGCTTATTTTCAATTACAACGCCTGTCGCAAGAAAGGCAAAAAGCTATCTTGTTGAAAAGTTTGGCGTAAATGTCAATGCCTTTGATATTATTAGGGGCTATCGTGCGGATGATTCATATTTTGACTATGCAGAGTCGTTTATCAATAATGCTATTTCTGTCGAACAGCTTGCACAGGCTATGAAGCTTGGCAAATTAGGAGAGCAGATTGTTATCAAATCAAAGTATGCATTTACAAAGCTAAAGTACAAAGGTTTTGAGGTTGCAGAACAGGGAAAATATTATGTACATCGCAAATCGAGAAATGATGAGGCTAATAGGCAGTATTTTGAAATGTTGGATAAAGAAAGCGACGGACTATATATTCAGGATATTATAAGAGGAGGCATAACAAATGACAATCCATGCATACCAAGAAATATATCTGAGTAAAGCACAGTCAGTACTTGGGACTGCTTTTGATTACGCTGTAAACGATTGTGGAATATTAGGTGATGACTTTGTAAAACTATTTGCAACAAGTTCTGTAAGCAGACATATTGAAAATGGGGAAGCATCCAGTATAGTGGGCAAAAGCGGCATTGAAATTGTGAGAGAAATTGTATTTGAGACTAAAGGAGAAATACTTGAGGTAGAGGCTAAAGAGTCCTATGGACGTAGTGAGGAGTACTGGATTGGCTGGGTTGTAGCCTATTATCAATGGTATACAAACAGGAAATTTAGCGAAATATTAAGAGCTGTGTCATTTGAAGATTTACAGAGAATGTACCATACCTTACATGAGGCAGACATAACAAAATCAGCTGAAATTATAGACGAGAGGGTGAAGAGCTTTTTTCCTGAAACAAACTTAAAACGGTTTCGTAAAACCTATGGTTGTTCTCAATCAAAATTATCCAAGCTCTCAGGTGTTAGCCTTCGTTCAATTCAAATGTATGAGCAACGCAATAAAGATATAAACAAAGCAAGTCTTGAAACAGCTTACCGCCTTGCTAAAGTCTTCGGCTGTGAGGTAGAGGATTTGATTGAGAGATAAATAAGCCCTCCGGGTATTCGGAGGGCTATTAAAGTAAAACCATATTTAGCGGAGTTTACTTCTTTTTATACCCTACAGCAAAGCGGGTAAGCCTGCCTGTTGCAAAGGTTATGGTTTTTGTTTTAGAGCTATAAACTGCCTTTGATACTTTTTTAACATTACCCTTTTTGTCAATGTAATATATGAGTAAATTTTCAGTTTTTTCTGATTTGCCAAGCTTGTAAGGGATGGATACTGTCACATATCCCTTACCGAGATTGGTTATTTTTGTGCCGTATTTTCCTGAAATACTGATATCATATACAGGGTGGCTGCCTATAAGCTTCTTTGTCTTAGAGGAAAGTCCTACGGTATTATTGCCTGTTACCTTTATATTTATATCTTCCTCTGTCTGCTTGCTAATCGCTTTAATTGCCTTTGCTTCAAAGCTAAGCCTTACCTTGTTGCCGATAATGTTAAGCGCTTTAACACCTGATTTAACAATGTCACTAAGGTCAGACTTTGAAAAAGAAGCAACCTTTTTTGAGATGCTTATAACATCAGTGCCTTCGGTAGAAGAGGCTGTATTGTCCTTGCTTTCTACTTCTTTTACGCTTGTATCATCAGGCTTAGAGGTCTCAACTTTCTTGCTATCAGCCTCGGTATCAGCACCACCGGTAAAGCCGCCACCACCTGCAAAGCCGCCACCTGCAAAGCCGCCACCTGCAAAGCCACCACCGGCAAAGCCACCACCGGCAAAGCCACCGCCACTAGAAGAATCGCCACCGGCAAAGCCGCCACCTACAAAGCCACCGCCACTAGAAGAATCGCCCCCAGCGAAGCCGCCACCGGAAGAGCCTCCAACCTCACCGGCAGAGGAGCCGCCCACTGAACCATTATTTTCGCCTGTAGGACTGCCTGTACCGGCATTTACACCGGGTCTAAATATAGGAGTGTAAGGTCTTTGTACATCCGTGTTTGCAGGGCCTGCATTTACGGTCACTGTGACCTCGCCTGAGGCCAGGTTCAGGCCACTAGCCTTATATCTTACCTTGTATTCTCCGCTTGAAAGTCCTGTAACTTCTTTTCCGGGACTTGCCAGCCAAGTGCTGCCGCCACTCTTTTGGTATTCCATCTGACGGTTTAGATAGAGGATTTTACCGTCATTGTTATTTGTGCTGCAGTTAACTGCTCTTAGATTTATAGGCTCTCTGGTATTGATGGGACGAATAAACTGGGGCTCTGAATCCAGTCTGCCATCCACTGTGCTTTTTCTAACGATAGCTATGGGAGTCTTATAAATTGTTGTAACATTAACAGGAGAAGTGGAGGTTATATCGTGCCAGATACCGTCTCCCACACTGTATTTAAGCCCGGGCTCTACACCTACAAGCCTGCCCTCCTTAAGCCCTGTAGCTTCAAAGCCAACATCGGGTGTAGCCTCCTTAGCTACGCTTATATGAACAGTCTTTTCGCTGTTTGAGATGTTATATCCTCTTTTACTTACTGATACAGTAAGGTCAGTATCATTTCTTGATAAAAGCTCCCCTAATTTAAGCTCGTAAATGCCTGCTCCTGTTTTTTTGATATCTGTAATATGGGCGTCACCAATTTTTACATTGAAAGGGGTAAGCTCTCCTATATCTTCACTAAAAGTAAGCTCTAAGCCCGTAGTGGTACCACCCGCAGCATTTATAGGCCTGATTCCCGTAAGCTCGGCGTTTACTGAAGGAACCGCCTTTATAAAGCCTACATTAAAGCCGTAATGATGATAACTGCCACTTGTATTTTTAATATCATTTAACTCTTTTAAGGTCGCCTGGCTCCCTGCTATTCTCCTTATCGCACCATGAATCTCATAGTCAGGGACTGAGGCAGGTACAGCTATTTTTACCGTAGTATATGACTGATTTGTAGCATTAATCTGGTCTCTTATAATCTTATCGATATCATCCTTTGTCTCTGCAAATATGCCCTGCTTTTTGTAAGCGTAGTAGAGATATTTACTTCCATCTACCTCTGGTCCGCCTGCAAGAGAATACCCTGTTTCGTGGTCTCTTGATATCATATCAGTATTTATCAAAAAGTATTTATAGTTCTTGTCTTCTGCCCAAGGGGTATCGTCCCAGGTGAGGTCAATGTAGTACCACTCTCCATCAAGCTTCACCCTTACCCACTCGTGCAGCACAGGATTAGAGCCTTTGGTCATGGCTACTATTGTATGGCATTCAACATTCAGGTTATTAAGAATCATGGCAAGGGACTGGGCATAGCCCTGACACACTGCCTTTCCCTCAATCAAAGCGCCGTAGGCAAAGCTTCTGATATGAGGATTGGAATACTCTATGTGGTCTATGAGATAGTCGTGGACAGCCATTACCTTGTCTACATCGCTCAAATGCCTGAACTTATCAGCTATTTCAACTACTTTTTTGGAAAGAGCGGTTTCTCCTGCCTGATTTACCACTACAACACATCTGTAAAGGGCATCTCCATACTTTGCCCAATACTCGGTGGTTCCAGCCTTTTTGGCGGTCACAAGTCCGTCACTTGTTATAGAGCAGGCACCATCCTGGAGATTGTAGCTTTCGGCAGTAAATAGCTCATCATAAGGAATCCTTGTCTTTACAAACCATTCCACACCGTGTACTGCTTCACCGTTTGTTCTTTTAAGCTCAAGCTTAAAGGTATCGCCCACATCTAGGGTGATTTCATGCTCATTTATAAGGATATCCTCGTCCTCAGCCTGAGTATAAGCCCATAGACTGCATATTTTCTCGTGAAGAGTCTGAAGCTTGCTGTCTGAGAGAGAGGCGAGAGCATTTCTATAATTATTATTATGACCGGAGGTAGCTGCATAAGCCGGGTAAGTGCCGGTCTGTATAAGCAATCCTGTTGCAAGTAAACCACAGCAAATTCCTCTTGCTGAGAGAGTAAATAATTTCTGGTTCTTATTATTTAACATTTTTCCGTCCTTCCTTCAATGACTATCTGTTAATAATGTCGGTTATATCGGCTGATTTGTTGAGTAGTGTATGACTTATAATACAAAGGGTTACATAAATGTATTTGCTAGAAAGACAAAAACTCAAAAAGTAACCAGTCAAACTATAGTGTATCACAGTTTTTCTCTTTTGTCATTAAAAAATGTAAATTTACAAAGGATCTCATATACATTTAGAGTCCATATCATTGAATTAAAAGCGTTGTTAGGTTAAAATAGTATACGATATTGAAAGTCATTGATTATTTTACATGATATGGAGGTATGATGGTGGATAAAATAAAGACAATAGAAAGTAAGAGTAAGACCAGAAACGGCATCAAGAGAATGAGCTTTATTGCTTTGTCAATTCTGTTTGAGATAGGACTTATACTGATGCTTATAAACTTTCTCTACATGGACTATGTGCTGGTAGAGATTATAATTAGAATTATTACCATACCTTTAGGCTTATATATATACAGTGGACATAAGACGGCTTCTATGAAAATGCCTTGGATACTGCTTATACTGGCTACTCATGTTGTGGGAGTAACCCTTTTCCTGCTTGTCGGCTTAAATGGCGGTACGAAGAAGATGAGAGAGCGTTATAAGAAGGTGGATGAGCAGATATTTCCACTTTTACCTGAGAATAGGCATGTATTAGATAAACTTGAAGAGAGTGACCCCAATGCCTACGGTATTTCAGCTTACTTAAGTAAGTACTCGCACTATCCCGTATATGAAAATACTGATGTAACCTACTATGACAGGGCTGAAGATGGGCTTGAGGCACAGCTTGAGGCACTTAAACAGGCGGAGAAATTTATCTTTATGGAATACTTTGCCATACAGAATACAGTTGCCTGGGGAAGAATAGAAGAGATACTTGTGGAGAAGGCTGGGAAGGGCGTGGAAATCAGAGTGTATTACGATGATGTAGGCTCTGTGAGCTTTGTAAATAGAGACTTTGCAAAAAGGCTTAAGTCGCTTGGGATTAACTGCAGGGTGTTTAATCCGTTTATGCCCGGTATCAATGTGTTCTTAAATAACAGAGACCATAGAAAGATGACTATAGTAGATGGAAAGGTTGGATTTACGGGCGGTTATAACCTTGCAGATGAGTATTTCAACCTAACCCATCCTTATGGAATGTGGAAGGATACAGGAATAAGGCTTGAGGGAGATGCTGTTAAGTCTCTTACAATATCATTCTTAGAGATGTGGAATGCAGTAAAGCGCTCGGACAAGGATGATGTTGACATTGAAAAATACCTTCCAAGGACTGACTATGTGGCAAAGAGTAAGGCCTTTGTACAGCCTTATGCTGATATCCCGATAGACAAAGAACAGGTGGGAGAAAATGTATATATAAGCATGGCAAATAAGGCGGAGCAATACTGCTACTTTATGACTCCTTACCTGATAATTACAGATGAGATGAGCCAGGCAATTTCCCTTGCGGCCAAGCGTGGAGTGGATGTGAGGATAGTAACTCCCGGCATACCTGATAAAAAGCTGGTATATAAGGTAACCCGCTCTTTCTACAACGGTCTTGCAAGAAATGGAGTGAGGATATACGAGTGGACTCCGGGGTTTAGCCATGCGAAGATGAATGTGGTAGATGATAAAATGGCTGTCTGCGGCACTATAAACCTGGACTATAGAAGCCTTTACCATCATTTTGAAAATGCCTGCTTTATAGTAGATGAGGGTATCGCAACTGAAATGAGAGAGGACTTTGAGAAGACATTTAGGCAGTGCGGAGAGGTGACAGAAGAATACAGCACAGGTAAAAGATCGGTAATAAGGCTTGGACAGCTCTTCTTAAGGCTGTTTGCATCATTATTGTAGTGAAAGGAAGACCATGGAAAAACATAAGATTATAAAGATATTTTGGATAATACTCGGCTTTATTGGCTTTGGTATAGGTACGGTGGGAGTTGTAGTTCCCCTCTTACCTTCATTTCCGTTTTATATGTTAACTCTCTTTGCATTTGCAAAAAGCTCGGATAGGCTTCATCAGTGGTTTATATCAACCAATCTTTACAAGAAAAACCTTGAAAGCTTTGTAAAGAAAGAAGGAATGACAGTTAAAACCAAGATCAGGATTATTGTCAGCGTTACACTGGTAATGGGATTTGGCTTTATTATGATGAAAAATGTGCCTATTGGCAGGATAGTACTCGCTATAGTGTGGGTCTGCCATGTGGTTTACTTTATATTTGGGGTAAAGAACTACACCGAGGGGGAGAATCCACCCGGTATAGAGAGTGAGGGAGAGGAAAATGATTAAAAAGAGACTGATAGGACTATTGTCACACGCCGGGAAGCACATTATTTATCATATATTGTTGCAGATTCTGTCGTTAATTGCTCAGATAGTCCTTGTATTTACACTTGCCAATGTGCTTGAAGACGCTGTAGGAGGTGCACTTGACAGGAATGCTGTCCTTATAGCAATCATTACCTTTGTAGTAGTGTATATAATAAGAGTTACCTGTGAAGAGCTTGAAGCAAAGGAGTCCTACCTTGCAAGCGTAGATGTGAAGAGGATAATAAGGGAGAAAATCTATGACAAGCTCCTTAGACTTGGTGCAGGGTACAGGGAAAAGGTGTCTACCTCTCAGGTAGTTCAGCTTAGCTCAGAGGGAGTGGAGCAGCTTGAAACCTACTTTGGCAGGTACCTTCCACAGTTTGCCTACAGTATGTCAGCACCGCTTATTCTCTTTGTGGTGCTTGCCATCAAGGTAAACTTTGCAGTCAGCCTCGTACTCCTTCTTCTTGTACCACTCATTCCTGTTTCAATAGTGGCGGTTATGAAGATAGCAGGAAAGCTCTTTAAGAAATACTGGGGAGTGTATTCTGAGCTTGGAGATACATTTTTGGAGAATCTACAGGGACTTACCACCTCCAAAATATACAGGGCAGACGAGAGAAAAGCTGCAGAAATGGACGTGGAGGCATCTCATTTTAGGAAGATAACAATGAAGGTCCTTACCATGCAGCTAATCTCGACAACTGTTATGGATGTTATGGCTTATGGCGGGGCAGCAGTAGGTATGTTAGTAGGCATAGGGTATTTTCTTAAGGGAGAGATAAGCCTTGCAGGCATGCTTACGGTGATTCTCCTTGCATCAGAGTTCTTCCTTCCTCTTAGAATACTAGGTTCGTATTTCCATATAGCTATGAACGGGATGTCAGCTTCCGACAAGATATTTGAGCTTCTTGATACCGATGAGGGAGAGAAGGGAAGCGAAGAGTTAGATGAGGGCGTTCCTGTAATAAGCCTCTATGATGTGGGCTTTAGGTATGAAGAAGAAAGAAATATATTAAAAAAAGTAAACCTGCTCTTTCCTAAGGGAAGCTTTACATCCATTGTTGGTGAGTCGGGCTGCGGCAAGAGTACGGTTGTAGGTATAATTTCAGGGAGAAATAAGGGCTACACCGGCAGTATAAAGATAGGCAGTAAGGAGCTTAGGGAAGTAGATGAGACTTACCTTCTTAAAAAGGTAACCCTAGTTAAGTCAAATGGCTATATTTTTAAGGGAACTGTTGAGGAAAACCTTAGAATGGCTGACAAGGATGCCACACCTGAAAGACTATGGGAGGTTCTAAGAAAGGTAAGGCTTGATACGCTTTTTGAGGAGAGAGACGGACTTGATACAAGGATTAGTGAAAAGGCAGGCAATCTCTCAGGCGGTCAGGCTCAAAGACTGGCACTTGCAAGGGCATTGCTCTCTAAGTCTGAGGTCATGATATTTGACGAGGTTACATCAAATATAGATGCTGAAAGCGAAGAGATGATAATGGAGGTTATAAAGAGCCTTGCAGGCAAGAAAACCGTAATTATGATTTCTCACAGACTTTACAATGTAATAGAGTCTGACAATATCTATATGATGGAGAAGGGTGAGATAGCTGAAAGCGGTACGCATGAGGAACTGTTGGCAAAGGACGGCAAGTATGCAAAGCTATTTAACTCACAGACTGCCCTTGAAGCCTATGCAAAGAAGAAGGAGCTTAAGCCTAATATCAGAAAGGCTGTAGTGGCTGATAGCGTAGAACACAGTGAAGAAATAGAGTATACAGAACCAAATGTAGAAGAAAGAAGAAGCGGACTTGCTATTATGGGCAGGCTTATAGTCCTTATAAAGCCACTTTTGCATATAATGGCTGTTGCTATTTTGCTTGGAGTAGCCGGCTATCTCTGTGCCATCTCACTTACCATACTTGGAGCGAAGGCGCTTAGCCTTGCTACAGGAGGCTTCCTCACTGGCGCTGTGGATTATCTCTCTAAAAATGCGGGAGTTAGTGCGGAAGTAAGCAAGATAATGACAGCTATGGTACTTGTGGCTGTATTTAGAGGGGTATTCCACTACATCGAGCAGTATTGCAATCATTTCATAGCGTTTAAGCTACTTGCGGTTATCAGACATAAGATATTTGAGGCACTTAGGAAGCTCTGCCCTGCTAAGCTTGAGGGCAGGGACAAGGGTAACCTCATTTCTATAATAACTACTGATATTGAGCTTTTGGAGGTTTTCTATGCCCATACAATATCTCCGATAGCCATTGCAGCCATCGTATCTCTTATAATGACGGTGTTTATAGGCAGTTATTCGGTAGTAGCAGGTGTATTTGCACTCATAGCCTATGTGGTAATAGGTGCCATCATCCCTGTCGTTAATGGCAGAAGGGGAAGTGCCCTTGGAATGAAGTTTAGAAACTCTGTGGGAGAGCTGTCTAGCTTTGTACTTGGTGAGCTTCGTGGTATAGATGAGACCATTCAATATGGTGCGGGAGAGAAGAAGAAAAAGGCAATTTATAAAAAGTCGGTGAAACTTGCTAAGATACAGGAAGAGCTGGCTGAGGCAGAGGGAAGACAGCGCAGCTTTACCAATGGAGCAATACAGTTATTCTCTTATGGAATGTTATTCTTAACTCTCATTCTCTATAGTAATGGAGTGATAAGCTTTGAAGCTGTGGTGATATCAACTATTGCTATGATGAGTTCCTTTGGACCTGTTGTAGCGCTTTCATCCCTTTCCAATAATCTGAATCAGACCCTTGCAAGTGGAGAGCGTGTGCTTGCCTTACTTGAGGAAGAGCCTGAGGTTGCCGAAGTTAAAAAGGGCAAGAATGGGGTGTCTCTTAAGGAGTTCTCGGGAGTAAGGGCAAAGAATGTAGATTTCTCTTATGGTGACAAGACTATCCTTGAAGACTTCACTTTGGAGATAAAGAAGGGCAGGATATTAGGCATACACGGAGCAAGCGGTTCAGGTAAGTCTACCTTCCTTAAGCTTCTTATGAGGTTCTGGGAGACTGATGGTGGTGAGATTCTCATTTCAGGGAAGGATATAAAGAAGATAGTTACTGAAGATCTTAGAAAGCTTGAGGGCTATGTGACTCAGGAAACCCACCTTTTCACAGGTACTATAGCTGAAAATATCGCACTTGGTAAGCCGGATGCCACACTTAGTGAAATAAGGGAGGCTGCAAGGGCAGCTTCAATAGATGAGTTTATTTCGGGGCTTCCAAATGGCTACGATACCTTGGTGGGCGAGCTTGGAGATACCCTTTCAAGTGGAGAAAAGCAAAGACTTGGTATAGCGAGGGCATTCCTTTACAATGCGCCTTTCATTCTCTTAGATGAGCCAACCAGCAATCTGGACTCTCTAAATGAGGGAATTATATTGAAGGCTCTAAAGGAGAGGAGCAATGGCAGAACCATCCTCCTTGTCTCACACAGGGATTCTACTATGAATATTGTGGATGAAATGGTGGAGATGGGGTAAAGAGTCTGAACTGCCGTCTCTTTAGATTAGAATTTTAATGCTTTTAAATAGATTAAAACATAAATATCTTAATCAGACTACATTTATTAGGAAGATTAACATAATTATTATTTAATATATAGGATAAAGGAATTGATAAAATGAATAATAAAGCGTTGAAAGTATTTTTGGAAATAGGATATATTGGAGTAATGGGTATTTTTTTGATTCTTACTTCATATCATAAATTAAGCAGTGGACACTATATCGTTATGTATTTTTTTAATGTTTTTTGTATACAGTTAATGGAAATGTTTGAAACAAGAATGAGTAATTTTTTGATATATAAATTCGGGATTTCAAGTTTTATATTATTATTTGTTTCTTTTATTTATCTACAAGATGTAGATAGCTATTTCGCACATATTCTATTATTAATAATGGTTTTATTGCTACTAAGCAATTGGCATTTTATATTGGATAATAAGATTTATCGTACTTACAATATAGTTATCTCTATAGTGGTTACAATTTATTCGCTGGTGGGGTATATTATATTCTCATCAAAAAATGAATTATTAGAGTGGTATTTGTTTATATCTGTTTTAGCTGTAATGTTTATTCCGATTATATATTTTATGATACATTACAGAAGAATAACAAACTACATGGAATACAAAAAGAACATAATAACATTTCTGATTGTATCGTGGCTTTTTTCTGGAGTCTTGTATATAAAAATGGGATTATTAGATAGTAGCTATTCGGCAGTAAGACTATTTTTAATTATCAGTTGTTTCCAGTATTCTATTCAAAATATTTTTTTGAGTTATTACGCTGGAATTGTTTTTAGAATAAAAAAATATTTGATGGGTTTATTGGTTGCTGGCATCTTAGTATTTCTTACAAATTTTTATTATCTTCAGATATTGCTCTTATTAACAGTTAATTTTGTTTATGTTATTGTGAACTATACGAAATTTGGAATACATTCAAAAGAAAAAATTAAAAATACATATTTGATGAGGATTAGTCATCTGAGTAATGAATTAAAATATAATAAGGACATAGCAGATTATCTACATGATTCGATCCTACAAGATATTATTTATTTGAAGAAATCTATGGATGATGAGAATGTATCCAAAGAAGAAGTTTCTGAGATATTATCTAATATCATAAATGAGTTAAGATTAAAGCTTGATAATTTGACGCCTTCTATATATTTAGATAAATCGTTATATGAAAATTTATGTTTAAATATTGAGCAGATAAAAAATCGTCATTTTGATAAAAAAATTGTTTTAGATCTATTTTGTGATGAGAAAGCTTATTTAGAAAACCCATATGATGAATTGCTGCTAAGAGTGGTTAAGGAACTGGTAAATAACATCTATAAGCATACGGAATCTAATTTTGCCGAAATAAAAATATGTATAGAAAAATCTATTCTTAGCATTGAAGCGTTTAATGATGAGGGATTCTTGGATGAGAACTTGTTATATGAAAATAACAGGTTTTCCGGGCTAATTGGAATTTATAAGACAGTTCAAATGATAGGAGGAAAGATTATGGTAGAGAACAATGAAGGGGTTACTATAATAATAAACATTCCATTAAAGGGGGGAGATATCATTGAAAATTCTATTAATAGAAGATCATAGGCTTTTGTCTGAAAGCTTAAAAAACTCTTTGTTAAGATATTCCGATATTCAATGTGTTGAAACTGTTGATTATAAGACTACTGAAAGAGATATAATTAGCAAGATATTGAGTAATAGTTTTGATTTGCTCTTAATAGACATCAATATAAAAAAAATACTGGATATAGATGGTCTTGAATTGTGCAGAAATATTTTGAAGGAAAAACCCGATTGTAAAATTATAATTTTGACCGGATATGATTATTATGCATTTGAAAAGGAGGCTAAAAAGAGCGGAGCGGTTGGATTTCTTAATAAGGATATTGGAACAGATAAGTTATACAACATTATAAAAGAAATAATAAAAGGCAAAAGACATTTTAAAATAAGTGAAGATAAGTTAACTGATTTAACTGACAAGGAATTAGAGATTATAAACTTATATGCTCAAGGATTTACAAGAAATGAGGTTGCTTCAAAATTATTTATTTCATTAAGAACATTAGCGAATCATTTGAATATAATTTATGATAAGCTTGATGTGAAAAACTATCAAGAAATGCTTAGAAAAGCAACGCTGCTTGGCTATATTAAAAAAAATATCTTTTAAACTTTGCACATTAGTACCAATACTTTTGATTTATACAAAGATATACTGTTATTATCCTGAAAATAGTATAACGAATAGATCGAAAGATGGTTACTGAGTGAGTTTTGTGGTTTATTAATCCATCTTCGATTTGAAGGTGGTTTTTTTATGTATTTAATAGGTTATTCTATTTTTACAAAATCAAAGACCATAAACAAGGAGGAGGTTTAGATGGAGTTAAATTTAACCAATGTAACTAAAAAGTATGGTAAGTATGAGGCGATTAGCAATCAGAGTCTTATTTTGAAAAACGGTGTGTATGGACTATTAGGAATTAATGGTGCAGGTAAAACGACATTAATGAATATGATTTGTACTCTAAGTAAACCGAGTGGTGGAAGCATTATGTTTAACGGAAAAGATATCTATAAGCTTGATGGAAAATACAGAGAAATACTTGGATACTTACCTCAAAATTTTGGATATTATCCGGACTTGAATATCTTTGATTATATGAGGTATATTGCTTGTTTAAAAGGAATAGAGACTGATTTAGCAGAAAAAAGAATTGATTATTTAATAAAAAAAGTTGGGCTCGAGAAAGAAATAAAGAAGAAAATGAGAAGCTTATCAGGTGGTATGTTAAGGCGTGTAGGGATTGCTCAAGCGATGATTAATGATCCTAAAGTGTTGGTTTTAGATGAGCCTACAGCAGGGTTGGATCCAAATGAACGAATCAGATTTAGAAATTTGATTAGTGAAATTGCACGAGATAAAATTGTCCTCTTATCTACACATATCGTTTCGGATGTTGAACACATAGCAGAAGAAGTAATAATGATTAATAAAGGGAAAATTTTTTTGCAAGGACAACCTATGCAAATAATATCATCTTTGGATACAAAAGCATGGACTTGTAATATTCATAGGGATAAAGTTGATTTTTACTTAAAAAATTTTCTTGTCGTCAGTTCTAAATCTACTTCAAATGGAGTAGAACTACGAATTATTTCCAAAGAAACTCCTATATCAGGTGCTAAGGAAGAAGAAAAAACTCTTGAAGATGCTTTCTTATATTATTTTGGAAGAGAAGGAGAAATATTATGATGACTAAATTAGAAATAAAAAAAGTATTTAACAATAGAAAAAATCGTTTACTAATTATAGCGGCTTTTTTAGGTGCTATAGTTTTTAGTATATTTGCCATAGATAGTTTCAGATTTGTTGATTCTAATGATAACATCAAAAAAGGTATATCTTCCCCACGTTTATTAATAGAAGAAAAAAATAAATGGAAGGGGGAAATAACATCGGATACTCTTTCTGAAATTGTTAAATCATATAAGAATGGGGAATGGCAATCAACGGATGATATTATTTTCAGAGCAAGTAAAATGTTAAAAGGTAATCTGGAAGAAAATTTTAGCGGGAATGAAATAGCAAAGGCAACTTCTGATGAGATATCATCAATTTATGAGATTTATAGAAAGAATTTGGATTTAGAAAGCAAAGATAACGGAGATACTATTGAAAAGATAGATTTTTTACAGAAACAATATAAAAAAATAAAGACACCATTCTATTATGAAGCAGCGGATTCTTGGGAAACGATGTTTTTATATGCAACAACTTATAGTTTAATATTAATTATTATTACAAGTTTTTTGACATCAGGGATATTTTCCGATGAGTTTAAGAACAATATATACCTTGTATTGTTTTCTACCAAATATGGAAAAAGTAAATGTGTCAAATGTAAAATCTATGCAGGATTAATTGTTACAAGTTTAGTTTATTGGATCGGCATAAGCTTATTATCAATTATATGTTTTGGAGTAATGGGAACAAGCGGCGCATCAACCTTATACCAAGTATACAGTCCTTTTTCAATGTATGTAGTTAGTATGAGAGGGTTATATATGATTATTGTTTTATCCGGATATGTAGCTTGTTTGCTATCAGGAGCAGTATCCATGTTGATTGCGACTGTTTTCAAAAGCTCAAGTCTTGCTATTGGTTTATCGTTTGTCTTGTTTTTTGTATCTCCATTCATTGGGCGAGCATTACCTTTTAAAACATTCTTTAGTCTGACTCCGGATCAATTGACAAACGTAATGAATAGTGTTCGTATTCCGTATATATATCAGATTGGAAATATAGTGTTTAAACAAATTCCTTTTATTTTTGTTTTTTATACTTGCGTTTCGATTTTAATATTACCGTTGATATATATAAAATATAAAAATTCAATGAATACAATAATGAATAAATGATTACTGTAAGTAGAAATACAATTTATAAAAGAAATATTATGAAGTATGATATGAGCAAAAGGTCGAGAGCGTGTGCTTGCCTTACTTGAGGAGGAACCTGAGGTTGTTGAGGTTAAAAAGGGTAAGAACGGGGTGTCTCTTAAGGAGTTTTCGGGAGTAAAGGCAAAGAATGTAGATTTCTCTTATGGTGATAAGATTATCCTTGAAGACTTCACTTTGGAGATAAAGAAGGGCAGGATATTAGGCATACACGGAGCAAGCGGTTCAGGTAAGTCTACCTTCCTTAAGCTTCTTATGAGGTTCTGGGAGACTGATGGTGGTGAGATTCTCATTTCAGGGAAGGATATAAAGAAGATAGTTACTGAGGATCTAAGAAAGCTTGAGGGCTATGTGACTCAGGAAACCCACCTTTTCACAGGTACTATAGCTGAAAATATCGCACTTGGTAAGCCTGATGCCACGCTTAGTGAAATAAGGGAGGCTGCAAGGGCAGCTTCAATAGATGAGTTTATTTTGGGGCTTCCAAAGGGCTATGATACTAAGGTAGGCGAGCTTGGAGATACCCTTTCAAGTGGAGAAAAGCAAAGACTTGGTATTGCGAGGGCATTCCTTTACAATGCGCCTTTCATCCTCTTAGATGAGCCAACCAGCAATCTGGATTCATTAAATGAGGGAATCATATTGAAGGCTCTAAAGGAGAGGAGCAAGGGCAGAACCATTCTCCTTGTTTCACACAGGGATTCCACTATGAATATTGTGGATGAAATGGTGGAGATGGGGTAAAGAATATGGACTAAACCTGATTAAAGATAACTATTAGAGAGTAGACCAAGGGTTACGCCCTAAGATAAGGCGTAACCCTTGGTTAAGTCTGGTAAGCTAGAGCATCGCAAAAACAAAAGAGAAGGAAATAGCCTCTAAAGGTACATTGTAAAAATGGGGTATTTGGCATATAATAAGCGTATGATTTAGTTAAGAGTTTATATAACTTGAGAAGGGAAACGCTTATGAAGGTCAGTGAGATTATTAAGAAGCCTGTAGTGGAGGCGAAGTATCTGAATGTGGACAATTCAGACAGATACCGCCCCATTATCAGGCTCTTTTATTTAAATTATGAGAAATTGAAATATTGGTTATATCAGGAAGAGGTTTTTGAGGAACTAAAAGAAGATGCATACTTTGCAGAATACAACATAGAACAGTGTAAGCAGGACTTAAAGACTCTTACTGAATGGGGCAACCTTCTGGCTATGCAGGATACAAGAAGGGCAGCAACTCTGGAGGAATTCGCCAATAAAAAATTCCGTTATCAGCTATCCGAGACAGCAGTAGAAATAGAGCGAATGATAATAAGGATAGAGAATCTCTTCATAGAAAGCTCTTCCTTAGAGCCGAGCCTCCTTGAGAGAATAAGGATGAGCCTGGCAAGTCTTCCTTCGATGTTAGAGGAAAATGATGAGAAGCTGTATTCGTACTGGAATGATTTAAACAATGACTTTAAGAGGCTTAATCAGAATTATCAGGACTATATGAGGGAGCTAAACAGTGTGAAGGCTGAAAACCTTATGCGTACAAAGGAATTCTTGGTGTTTAAGGACAGATTGATTGAATATCTGAGGAGTTTTGTAAAGGGACTTCAGACAAATGTAGGGATTATTGAGGCTATCATCAAGGGTTTTGAGGAAACAATGGTAGAGTCGCTTATAAACAGGATATTTCAGTATGAGTTATCTATCCCAAGGCTTGAAACTGTTGTGGATGTGGAGATAATTCTTGATAATATAAAGGGAAGATTTAATAGTATAAAAGACTGGTTTGTAAGTGATGGCAGCAAGGAGTCCGAGGTAGTTAAGGTCTTTGATACAACCAATGAGATAATCCGCAAAATAACAGGTTATGCAGCGAGGATAAGCGAGAGCGGAGGCAGCAGTGCCAACAGGAGGGAAGAATACAAAAAGCTGGCAGAGATATTTTATGAATGTGAGGATATAAATGAAGCTCACTGCTTTGCAGGACTTGTCTTTGGTACAGAGACAGTACTCCACTTAAAGGGAATAGGAGAAAGGCAGACAGAGAGCATAAACAGCGGAGTATATGAAGAAAAGGCTTCTATAAAAACTGTTATACCTAGGGTTAGGACTTATAGGGAAAAAGCAAAAAGAAGCGGAATTAAGGATAACTATAAGGAAAAAGAAGAACTTAGGCTTGCAACCATAGAAAAGCTTGCAGCTGAAAGAGAACTCTTAACAAGCTATATAAAAGACGGGAAGCTTGTATTTAAGGATTTACCTGAGATAACTCCTTTTGTGAGGGATGTATTCTTAACTTGGATATCAAAGGCCTTGGAAAATAAAGATGGCAGGGGTAAGACTGAAGAGGGTAAAAGATTCAGGCTTATATATCCTGTTAAGGATGAAATGTGTGAGATTAAAAGTGAAGACGGAGTGTTGTACATGCCGTCTTATGAAATTATATTTGAGGATGAAATAGATGAAGGCGTTGGAAGTATTGCTTAGTAAAAGATGGATATTAAAGTCAAAGGACAGGGAGCTGTATTATTCTGTAAGAGATGAGCTGCCTAAGTTTAAGCAGTTTTTGATAGAGAAGCTTGGATTTCAGGTGATTGTCAATCCATATCTTATAAAGCTTGAGAAAATCCCCGCTGTAGCTGAAAGCTGGATGGGAATAAGAGAATTTGGCGACAAGATGGAATATGTGATTTTCCTGACTACCCTTATGTTTTTAGAAGAAAAGGATATGGGAGAGCAGTTTGTCCTTTCAGAGCTTACAGAATACATACAGACAACAGTAGAGGTGGAGCAGATTGACTGGACAGTCTACAGGAGTAGAAAGTATCTTGTCAAAGTTATGAAGTATCTGGTCTCATCAGGAATATTAGAGCTTAACGATGGCAATGAAGAAGACTTTGCTAAGGATGGGGTAAGTGAAGTGCTATATGAAAATACGGGAGCATCCAGGTATTTTGTAAGGAATTTCACTAAGGACATATCAAACTTCAAGTCCATATCTGAATTTGAAGAGGGAGACTTTATAGATACCAACGAAGACAGGGGAATAGTGCGCAGGCAGAGAGTCTACAGAAAGCTGTTGCTCTCGCCCGGGCTTTATAGGAATGAAGAGACGGAAGAGGATTTTAACTATATAAGAAATTTCAGGGGGATAATAGCAGATGACTTTGAGGGACTGTTTGACTGTAGTCTTCATTTACATAAATCAAGCGCCTACCTGGTGTTAAACGAGGGTTCAAGACTAGGGAGGTCATTTCCTGAGGACAATACTTTGTCTGATATAGTACTCCTTGTAAATGACCTGATCCTTAAGAGAATAGATGAAAATAAACTTAAACCGGGTATAGATGAGAGCATTATTTTATCGCTAGAAAGCTTTGATGAATTGATTGAGGAAACGAAGAGGCTGTATGGAAGCGGATTTGCAAAGACCTACAGAGATATGACAACTAAGGAAATGTGCACTGTGACAGCAGAGTATATGAAGGAGCTTCAATTTGTAGAATATATTGGTGGCGATGTAAGAATCAATCCAATCGTAGGTAAGGTGGCAGGAAGATATCCAAAGGATTACTTAGCAACAGATGCGTAGACGGACACTGTATAGATATAGTAAAAAGCAGCAGTTATAAGTGAAGAGGTTTGCACTCTTAGCAATAAGTTTGGTGTAGCTGTGTGGAATAGGAAAAGTAAGGAGAGGCAGATGAATAGCAACTGGAAGATAAACAGGGTAGGTCTTGTGGATTTTTGGTATTATGATGACGAGGAATTTGTGTTTGATGATGGGAGGATGCTCCTTAGGGGAGCGAATGGCTCAGGTAAGTCTGTAACCATGCAGAGCCTCATCCCCCTGCTTTTAGACGGAAATATGAGGCCTGAGAGGCTTGATGCCTTTGGTACAAAGGCAAGGAAAATGGAGAACTATCTTCTTGAAGAGGATGATGACAGACAAGAGCGAACAGGTTACCTCTATATGGAGCTTAAAAGAGAAGAAAATGAAGAGTATGCTTCATTTGGCATAGGTATAAGGGCAAGAAGAAATAAATCCTTAGAGTCGTGGTATTTTCAGATTACTGACAGCAGAAGGATAGGGAAAGATATACTTTTGTACAAGGAAATGGATGGCAAGATTACCCTTTCAAAGACTGAGCTTAAGAACAAGTTAGCAGAGGGTGGAAGGGTGATGGAGAGCCAGAGTGAGTACTTGACTGCGGTAAATAAGACACTTTTTGGGTTTGAAAATGAAGATGAATATAAGGAACTTATCGATATACTTATAAGGCTTAGAGCGCCAAAGCTGTCTAAAGACCTCAAGCCCACCCTTATAAGTGAGATACTTAGCGGTTCTTTGCAGCCTCTTTCAGATGACGACTTAAAGCCTATGTCAGATGCAATTGAGAAGATGGATGAGACTAAGCTAAATCTTGAGAATCTGCAGGATAGCCTCGCTTCGGCGAAGCAGATAGAAAAAGTATATAAGCTATATAACGAAGTTGTGCTTTTTAACAAGGCAGGCTTTCTTTTGGAAGCGGAAGGTGATTACAAGAAACTTAAAAAAGAAGAAACAGAGAGTCAAAAGAGGCTTGAAGACGTAAAAAGGGAGATTGAATCAAAAGATACTGTGTTAAAAGAGCTTGAGAGTGAAGAAAACAGATTAAAGGAAGAGAAGAACTCCTTAGGAAGTGAAGAGATAGTAAAGCTTAAGGAAAATGAAGGAAGACTTGAAGGCAAAGCTCTGTCTTTGGAAGATACCATAAAGGATAAAGAAAAGAGGGAAGAGGATAAGAAGGAAAGACAGAGAAGCTTACAAAAGGAGATTAGAGAAGACAAAGACGAGGCGGAATCCTTGTGGGAGGCCTGTGAGTCTATCCTTAATGAGATGGATAATGAGCTTGAGTCAGTACCTTTTGATGATTTTGCTTTTATGAGGGAGGAGCTTGAAAAGAATAAAAATGAAAAATATTCTTTTGAGCCTCACACCAAGACCTTCGAGGACTATGCGTCCAAGGCAAAGGAAGGAAAGAGGCTTCTTGAAGAGGAGGCAAAACAAAGTGATAAATATGACAGAGTCCTAAAAGTCTTTGATGAATATAAGAGTAAGCAGGATGATTTAGAAAAGACCGAGAGGCAGTGTGAGACACTCTTACATGACGAAAAACAAAGGCTTACGGAAGAGGTATATGCCTGGGAAAAGGGGAATGTAGAGCTACATGTCGATACTGCACATTTACAGGGTATAGAAAGAGAAATAGAATACTATGACGAGAACAAGAATTATTATGATATAAAAAATATTCTAAAGCCCGCTTATGAAAGAGTTTATGGAGAAATCTTTGAGAAGAAGCTAAGAATAGATAATGAGACCCTTGCTCTGAAAGAAGAAATAAAAGGTAAGGAGTTAGAACTAGCAGAGTGGCAGAATAAAAAAGACCCTGAGCCATTAAGAGAGGAAAGTGTAATAAAAAATAGAGAAAAACTAAGGTCAGAGGGCATTGAATTCTTAAACTTTTATAAGACGGTGGACTTTGCAGCAAACCTTGCGGAAGACGAGAGAAACAGTCTTGAAGAGGCTCTGCTTGACATGGGAATCCTTGATGCTATCATAGTTTCGGGTAAGGACAGGGATAAGGTGCTAGCTTTTGACAAGGGACTTGGTGACAGGTACATTTTTGATGATGTCAAGGCTGTAAATGATAATATACTTAACAAATTTGAAATCGAGGAAGAGTACAATAATATTTTCTCAAATTTCAAGATAAATGCAGCTCTCTCAAGCATTTCCCTAAAGAAAACCGAAAACAGCGGAACTTGGATAGGTGAAAACGGAAGCTATGGACTGGGAGTAATAGAGGGAAAAACCACAGGAGAATATAAGGCAAGCTTCATAGGAGCACTTTCCAGAGAAAACTACAGGATTGAAAAAATAAATGAACTTGAGAATGATATTAGGAATTTACAGGAGGGAATAAGGCTTAAGGAAGAAAATCTTAGGATAATACAGGCGAGGGAGGAAGAGCTTAATAAGGAATGGGAGAGTTTTCCAAAGCCTGACAGTATGAATACAGCTCTTGGAGAATTAAATAAAGTAAGGGAAAGGCTTAAGGGGATACTAGAGGATATAGCAAGGCTTAAAACAGAGCTAGACAGTGAGAAAAAAGCTTTGGATGAAATAAGGCTTGCAGCCAGTGAAGCTTGTGGAAAATGCTATGTAAAGGCAAACCTTCGTCTGTTTGAAGAACTTAATACAGCGCTTGAGGAGTATAGAGTTCTACTTGTTAATCTATCTTCTTCGCACAAAGGATACCTTGCAAAGCTTGACTTGATATGCTCCAAGGAGACAAATCTTCTTGAGGTAGAAGAGTACCTTGACAATATACGCTATGAACTCTCTACAGACAGAGCCGAGCTTAAGGACGTAAGAGCAAGGCTTGATTCGGTAAGGGAGCAGTTAAAACTTACGGATTATGATAAGATAAAGGATAGGATTGACAGTATAGAAAAAAGGCTTAATGAGATACCACCGGTAAGAACGGAAGCCTCTATGACTCTTGGAAGAAGAAAGCAGGAAGAAGCTGATATCGAAAAGAGCCTTGAGGGATTTAAGCCACAGCTTGAGTCAAGACTAAAACATAGAGATGATATGGAAAGAGCCTTTAAGGATGAGTTAAAGCTAGGGCTTGTAGAGGTACTAGAGCTAAATGAAGAAGTGTTAAAGCTTGCAGAAAGGCTTAGACTAAGCCTAAGAGAGGCGGTGGGCGATACAAAGCAGGAAGATGTATTTGGGAGACTGCAGGAAACCTTCCATAAATACAGGGGAGGACTTACCAGATATAACGTAAATATGAAATATCTATTTACCGGGGAAGCTGTGGACTACGGAAGTGTTAAAAATGTGAAAAGGCTTGATATCTCTGCAAAATACAAGGGAAGCCAGGTAAAATTCGGTGGCCTTGTAAGTGCACTTGATGGTGAGGTCTTGGAGCTTGAAAACATCCTTAAAGAAAGTGACAGGGAAATCTATGAAGACATATTGATAGGGACTGTGGGTAGGAAGATAAGGGCAAAGATTCGTCTTGCAGAAAAATGGGTAGGAAAGATTAAGCTGTTGATGGAATCAATGGAAACCTCCAGTGGTTTAACCTTAAGCCTTGCTTGGAAGCCAAAGAAGGCGGAAAAGGAAGAGGAGCTTGGGACGAAGGTTCTGGTTGATATACTTATGAGGGATGAGGAGATACTTAGGCCTGAGGACTCCGCTAATCTGTCGGGGCATTTTCGCTCTAAGATAAATGAAGCAAAGAAGGCGACAGAAGAATCAGGCGGAATGAAGAGCTTTTATGCGGTAATAAGGGATATACTTGACTATAGAAAATGGTATGAGTTTACTTTGATGTATCAGAGGGCAGGAGAGAACAAGAAGGAGTTAACGGATAGGGTATTCTTTACCTTTAGTGGTGGAGAGAAGGCTATGGCTATGTATGTGCCGCTGTTCTCTGCTGTTGTTGCCAAGTACCAGGGAGCAAGGGAGGATGCGCCTAGACTCGTAGCACTGGATGAGGCCTTTGCAGGAGTTGACGAGACCAATATCAGGGATATGTTTAGGCTGATGTCGGAGTTTGAGTTCAACTTCGTGATTAACTCACAAAGTCTGTGGGGAGATTATGATACCGTTCCTGCTCTTGCTATCTATCAGCTTGTAAGGCCTGAAAATGCAAAGTATGTAACAGTTATCAGATACAGATGGAATGGAACAAGGAGAGAGCTGGTTGATGGTGTAAGTGAAAGGGGCTAATTTTGTCTGAGATAAATGAAGCGGTAGAGTATTTTAAGAAAAAGCCTGTCTATGAAAAGCTATTTAATGAATTTAAAAAGAAATATGAAAGTCATGGAAAGATAGGCGGGATAGCAGTGCTTACAGGACTTAGCACAGGTGATAAAGAGGATATATCAAGCTTTTTGATGAAGGACTTTACATCAGAAGAAGAGGTAAGAGTTTCTGCAAAATTATTTGAAAAGGCATTACTAAAAAGCAGGTTTAGTAGTCTAACTATCCTAGATATAATTACCCACTACTTTGGGATAAAGCTTCGTACCAATAAAGAAAAGAGCGAAGAGGACGTGGGCAAAAGGGCAGAATATCTGGCAGAACTAACGGGATATGCAGATAAAGCATATATAAAGGAGTGGTTAACCGGGGTGTTTTGCACAGGTGCAGATGGTGCAGTGGTCATTGCAAGGAGCTACAATGCAGATAAAAACGAGCTTAAGATTATTTTACAAAAGCTAATTAAAGCAATTCCTATGCTACCTTACTTTCAGGGAGGTAAAAAGAAAGAACTTCTTGCTGTGTTTGCCGCACAAACTGCCGGGAATCCGCATTTCTTTGATGATAACACCTTGGCAGGGAATCTTCTTACAGCATTTCTTAGAGATTATTTTCGCTTCGGATATGAAGATGATTTATTAGAAGCTGAGAACAGAAGTAAGGTGTTGTTTAAGGCAGGCATTATAAAGGATACTCTGTCGAATGATGTAATAGCTTACGGAATAAGAGGAAGATGCGTGGATGGCAGTTTGCATCAGGGGATGGAAGGCTTTCTTCACCAGAAAGAACCGGTTAAGTTAAGCCTGCTTACACTTGCGAATCTGGAAGAAACATTCACAAACAGCGTAGATAGAAGGGTATATATAGTTGAGAATCCGGCAGTATTTTCCATACTTACAAGCCGTTTTCCGGAAAAGGCTTTCATATGCAGTTATGGACAGATAAGAAGGGCAGTATTTATGCTTTTAGACTTGTTTGACAAAAATACAGTATTTTCCTATGCGGGAGACTTTGATCCTGAAGGTCTTCTTATAGCGGAGAGACTTAAGAAAAGATATGGAGAAAGGCTGATCTTTTGGAAGTATGAAACGGACATATATCTAAAGTATATGTCGGAAGAGAAACTGACCAAGCAGAGAATTAAAAAACTGGATGGAGTTAGGGATGCTACCCTCCTTAAAATTGCAGAGCTTATGAGAGAAGAGGGGCGTGCGGCCTACCAGGAGAGTATGCTAGAGGAATATGTAAACTCTCCTATGTGATTAGAATATAAGCAGAAGAACAGGTTGTAAAACTCAGGCAAATAAGGACAAAGACATTATATAAGTGATGAAAAAGACAAATAATCGGTAAAAAATAAGGGTTACGCCCTAAGATAAGGCGTAATCCTTGGTTATAAGCTTAATTGTTAAGTGGAATATTAAATATTCATAGCCTGTTTTTGAGCGTATATTTCCTTCAAGTTCTCAATTGCCATCTCTACATCGAGGGTGTGAAAACCTTGCCAGCAATCGTTCATGGTTTTAGCGTCTGCGATTGTATATATCCTCTTGCTTGACTCATTTGTATAATAATGCCAATAACGGTAGCAATAGCCCGTCCAATACATTACCTCATTATCAAAAATAGTACCTGCTTTTTTAAGCCCATTTACCTCGTCACCTAGTTCTTCGAGCATATATTCTTCGCCTGCCCATTGCATTCTGTCGTAAACATCATCAAGACAGGCAGCAACCCTGCTATTCATAAAGGCTTCTATGAAAGAAGGACAGTCATAACCTTTTTTAAGTGCAAGTTCAAAAAGTCTTCCCTGTATATCACAGAGTTGCATTTTTTCGAGTGTAAAATTTTTCATCTCAATTCTCCATATTTAAGATTTCATCAAAAAATCTGCCCTCTCGCCTGTATTTTCTACAGATTTCCTCGGCTAAGCTAACACCTTTTGAACGATTTATTTCGCTTTCTTGCTTTAAGTTTTCACGCTCGCCATCTGTTAAGACTTGGCTGTTAATAATTTCAATTTTATCACAGGCTTTCTTTGTTAAGGCTACATACTGCTCACCGAGCTTTAAGGCTGAGAGGCTGTGAATAAGTGCAATATCAGTGATTATCCCACTGAAAAAGCGGTCTAATACAATAAACATCCTGTCATTTGCAATATAGCCTTTTATTATATCACAGTTTTTACCTAAGTCAGCATACCTGTTGTATAGCGAAGAGCCTTTAATAAGGTCCATTTTACCACGATTATATGCCACAAACAGTGCCCAGTCCAAATCCAGATTCAAATCTAAAATATCAAGACCTGTTAAATCCAGATTCAGGGTATAAAGGCTGGCATTTGGATAATTGCAAATTAGTGTGAGAGGCTGCGATTTTTCGGTGCCCATATAAAATCCTTTTCCAAAATCGCAGTGTTCTCTGCTTGTTGGTGTAATATTCCCACTAATGCCGGATTTTGAGCCATGATAAAGAGTTATAGACTCATTAATGCGTATAAGCTTTGACGTCTCCATATATAGCCCCCAATTCTTTTATAATGATGTTATATACATTATCGCATACGAAATGCTTTAAGACAAGAGTAGAAGTCAATTATAGGACAAACCAAGGGTTACGCCCTAAGATAAGGCGTAACCCTTGTTACTGTATTTTCCACATACATTTTTTATAATACAGGTGTTAGCGGTACAAATCACAGCAACCAAAGTTTTCTTTGAATTTCTTGCCGAGTTTGTCTGCTAAAGGCTGCATTTTATTCATAAGCTTCTCTGAATCCTCATACAGAGAGTCAAGCTTAGCATTAAGCTCCTTTGTAGCCTTTTCAACCTTGTTATAGAGCTTGTCATATTCTACAACGAGAGCATCGATTTCCTTCTGAGTCTTGATAAGAGTATCTTTTTCCTTGCCGGTAAGAGCCTTTGAAGACTTGATAAACTCTATATTATCTTCTATCTCAAGATCCTCATCAGTCGCATTATCATATATCTTGTTCCAAAGCTCTACATTCTTGTTGGAAAGAACATCAAACTTATCTTCTATCTCCCAGTTGTTGGTAAGCTTATTTGTAACCTTGTATATCTGTTCGTAGGTTTTGTCGATGTTCTCAAGTGTGGTTAAGAGCTTCTTGTAGTTCTCGGTCAAGGACTGCTTTTCAGCCTGTGTGAGCTTGCCATCATTTTTTAAGAAGTTCTCAAGGGCCTTCATCTGATCAGCCTTAGATGGCATATCACTTGGATAAGCAAAGAAATCTTCATCGGTTTCCATAAAATTCATATCCTTATCTACCATCTTGTTGCTTGAAGGCTTCTTTTCCTCAGCTGCACGAGCTGTGCTTAATCCGGAAGCTGCTCCTGATACAATCAAACTTCCTGCTACTAATAAAATCGCTAATTTTTTCATAATATTTACCGTCCTTTCTATATTTGTGTTATTCTTGATAACTTATGTGTTATCCTTTATCTGTATGTAGTATAGCTTAGAAATTTAGGTAAAATCTCCTTAAAAATGTAAGGAGTTCTTGGAAAAAGTGTGGGAAATCTGTGGCAAAATGAGAGTGAAGATGGTACCATTTTCTCCTGAAACCACTTCCAGCCTGCCTTTGTGTAGCTTTGCTATATCGCTTGCCATAGAAAGTCCTATGCCAAACTTACCTCCCTTTCCTTTGTAAAATCTCTCAAAAATATGTGGGATATCCTCTTTGTCTATACCGTCTCCATCATCAGAAACCTTAATAATCGTCTCTTTGTCAGAAGTTTCACAAGAGAGTGTAATCTCTGATTTTGCATATCTTATCCCATTTGAAAGAAGATTGGATATAAGCCTCTCAATGAGCTTAACGTCAGCGGATACGATTGATGCTGTCTTGGTTTCACAGATGATATTTATATTTTTTTCTTTAGCCATAAGCCTGAAATTGTCTGCCACTTCAGCAATAATTGCTGATATATCTACATCTTCAAATTCAGGCTCGCAAGCCTCCATCTTGGAAAGGAAGAGGATTTCATTGATAAGGTCAGCCATTTTTGCACTTTCCTTTAGGATGACATCTGTTGCCTCCTCTTTAGGTATGACATGGTACTTAATCCCCTCTGCGTAGCCCTGAATGGACATGAGGGGAGTTTTAAGCTCGTGGGAGGCATTTTGAAAAAATCTCTTTTGTATATTTTCGCTCTCCGCAAGCATTTCAGACATTTCATTGACTGTTGTTATAACAGCCTCTATTTCAGAATAATTGGACTCAGGGCTTGCTAAGCTTTCTCTGCCTTTCTTACCGATAGAAATGAGGTAGTCTTTAAGGGCCTCAAAGTCCTTATTTGCCTGCCTTGTGGTAAGAAAAAGGAAGAAAATGGAGCCAATGCCTGAGAGCACGAGAGCTGCCATTAGCACCAGATTAACCCTGTCTATGAACTTTTGCATAGGGGTGATATTGATATAAAAGAGTACATAGTAGTCCTTGCTGTCTTTGCTCTCATTGTCAGGAACGAAGACACCATTTTCAATAAAGCCCTTGTAATCCCCAGCCTGAACCAGATAAAAATTGTCGTTTACATTCAGCTTGTGGTGGGAATCCTTGTAGGCATCAGGCGAATCCGCTATTATTCCTGCGAGGGCACTGGCTGTCTTTACCTCATAATCATAGTACCAAGGCGGAGTAGGGGAGACGAGATTGCCGCCTGCATCTATTACAAGGTGCATGACAGGAACTATGAGGGCGGTGTCTTCCACATCTTCGTCATCACTTTCTGCAAAAAATGTAACACTTCCAATATTGTCCATTTCATTTTTAAGGGCATCACTTGTAAGTGCCTTAACATACTGGTCGGAAATTATCTGAAAGAGAATAAATACGGCAAGAAGCGAAAATAACACTATAAAGGAGGGTACAACAAAGATTCTGTGTAAAAGTTTTTTCTTCTTCATACTGCCTCCGATAAGGTTAGCTTAAAGCCAAAGCCCCAGATAGTTTCTATGTGAACTCTGCTTCCTGCATCTTTCAGCTTTTTTCTAAGTCTCTTCATAGTGTCATCAGTAACCCTTGTTTCGACCTCGCTGTAGCCCCAGATATCGGAAAGGAGTTTATCCCTTGAGACAGCCTTTTCAGGGGTGGAAAGTAGGAGGGAAAGCACCTGAAACTCAGTTTTTGTAAGCTTAAGCTCGCTGTCAAGCACCCTGCAGGAAAATGAAGAGACATCAACGGAGAGGTCTCCAAAAGCCATTTCATCTGTGTTTTTTTCATTTTTCCCAAGTTTACTAAGTATTGCATTTACCTTGAGTGTTAGCTTTAGAGGGGAGAATGGCTTGGTGAGATAGTCGTCACAGCCTGCCATAAATCCTGTCATAAAGTCTGCATCCGTATCCCTTGCAGTAAGGAGAAGAATGGTGATGTCCGGATAGGCTTTCCTTATCCTGCCACAGGCTGTAAACCCGTCAATCCCCGGCATCATTACATCCAAAACCACTATATCAGGGACTGAATTATCAAGCTCTGTAAGGAGAGAATCACCATTTTCAAAAAGCCTGACCTCGTGCCCTGCATCTTCGAGGAATTTGCCAAGTAAATCCCTTATATTCCTTTCATCATCAGCTATAAATATTTTTCCCATAGTAACTCCTTAAAAAAGTTGTTATTACTATATTGGCACATTTTGGGGGAAATTACAAGAAAGATAAGTCTCCATATATAGATTCCAATTCTTTTATAATGATGCTAAATACATTAGAGAATACGAAATTGATTATAGGATAAAGTTAGTGTATAATTATAATTGGCAATAGCAAAAAAAGAAGGGGTTGCCCCCTTCCCAATCATACAGTTTTATTTTATTATTGATTTGAGAAAAAAATAACATAAAGGAAAAAAACTGTATGACTAATGCTATTGTAAAAGAAAAAAAGATTTCATTCAAGACCTTAGAGAAGAAAATTTTTGAAGAGGCCTGCAAGCTTGCCAGGGAACACACTAAAATCATACTTGAAAACTATGATGATATTCTTTCAAAAGAGAGGGATACTTCTAAATATAGGAATAAAGGAAAGAGAAAGACTTCGATAAGAACCGTATATGGAGATGTCGAGTATGAAAGAAGGGTGTACCAGACAAGGCTTAGAGATGGAACGAAAGCCCATGTTTATCTTCTTGATGAACAAATGGGTATGGAGAAGATAGGCTTAATATCTACTAATCTTGCAGAGAAGATCGCCAATTCAGTTACGGAACTCCCGTACAGGGCATCTGCTGAGATGTTAAGCTCTTCTACAGGACAGACCATAAGTGCGGGAGGCGTGTGGAATATAGCCCAGAAGCTTGGCCAGAGGATAACATCAGAGGAAGACCTTGATGTGAAGAAGATGAAGGCAGGCAGACCTGATGGGAAAAGGGAAATCGGAGTTCTTTTTGAGGAAATGGATGGAGTATGGCTTTCGATGCAGGGCAGAGGGCATAAACGCATGGGTAAAAAGGAGATGAAGGTCTTTACCATGTATGAAGGCTGGGATGCGGAGAAGGAAAAGGAAGGGCGCAGCACTCTAGTGGAGAAAGTGGTGTTTGCAGGCATGGATGGAAGCAGCGGATTCCACAATAAAAGAGAGGCCGTGATACAGAAGAAATATAACCCTGACGAAATAGGCAGGCGTATCTTAAATGGAGATGGTGGCAGCTGGATAAAAGAGCCTTATGATGACGAGGCGGAGTTTCAGCTTGACAGATACCATATTTATCAGGAAATTTTAAGGAAAATAAGCAGTAAAGCTGTACAAAAGGATATACGAAGGCTCTTTGATTCTGAGAAGATTGAAGAAATGTTTGCTTATATACGTGAGTATATAAGAGTAAGTAAAAGCGAAGATGAAAGCGATAAAACCTGTAAAAAAGCCGAGGAACTGTACGCCTACCTTCACAATAACAGAGAAGGGCTGCTGCCGTACTACAAGCGGGGAATAAAACTCCCAGAACCTGTAGAAGGCATCATTTATAAAAACATGGGTATACAGGAAACACAAAACTGTACACTGATAACGCTGAGAATGAAGCACAGGCGCATGAGATGGTCAGAATCAGGAGCTGATAACCTTGCGAAGCTTCTGTGCAGGAAAGAAAACAAAGACCTTATAGAGACCGTCTGCCGTTACTCTGGGGAATTGATATTTGATGAGAGTCAGAGCGAGATAAAAGAGCCTCTCAGCGCTTCAAAATCACCGTTACGAGACGGTAAAGGGCTTCCATATATGGAAGTAGGCAGAGGAAGCCTTCCACTAACCGGTACGCCATTAACAGCAGGTAGAAAGGCATTAAGAAATTTTATACTTGGCAACTAAAGAAAAAATATCTGTTCAGTGCATAATCTGGGCTTGTTTGTGATACAAAAAAATAAAAAAACAATGATAAAAGAAAAAGGTAAGGAAATTTGCCAACGAGTACTTGACACAAACTAGGATAAACCAAGGGTTGACAAGATGAAATAAGAGTGATAATATAATAGCAACGATTAAACATATATTTAATCGTTTGATAAATAAAGCTGATGACGGGAGATTATTATGAAGAAAACCTATGAAATCGAAGTTGATTGCGCTAACTGTGCCAACCTTATGGAGGATGTCGCAAAGAAGACTGCCGGAGTAAAGGATGCTGCAGTGAATTTTATGGCTCAGAAAATGCTTGTTGAGTTTGAAGACGGACAGAATGAGAAGGCTGTTATGAAAGAGGTGCTTAAGGCCTGCAAGAAGGTGGAGCCTGACTGTGAGATAGATATTTAATAATATCTGAAGTGGGGCAATAAACTTGCTAGAATGCTAAGACTGACTGTAAATAGAAACTTAAAAGGAGCGGTATGAATAAGAAACAGAAAAAAATGCTCATCAGAATACTTATTACAATAGTCCTTCTTGTGGCGCTGAACCTGCTCCACATTAAGGGAGTGATAAACTTAGGTCTCTACCTTGTGACATATGTCATAATCGGCTATGACATACTTAAAAAAGCAGGAATAGGGATGCTAAACAGGAGGGTATTTGATGATAACTTCCTGATGGTAGTTGCTACAATTGGAGCCTTTGCCTTGGCTATCTATGAGAAGAGTGCAGACTATAATGAGGCGATTGCAGTTATGCTGTTCTATCAGATAGGAGAGCTTTTCCAAAGCTATGCAGTGAGAAGGAGCCGTAAAAATATCAGCGAGCTTATGGACATCCGCCCTGACTATGCGAATCTTTTGGAAGACGGTCAGATTAGCCGGGTATCCCCTGATGAGGTAGCCATAGGAAGTGTAATTGTAGTTCAGCCCGGAGAAAAGGTACCTCTTGACGGCGTCATTATAGAGGGGAATTCAAGCCTCAATACCAGTGCACTCACAGGAGAGAGCCTGCCAAGAGATGTTAAAGAGGGTGATGAGATTATAAGTGGCTGTATTAATATAAATGGAGTGCTAAAGGTTAGTACAACCAAGGAGTTTGGTGAGTCTACAGTGTCTAAGATACTGGAGCTTGTGGAGAATAGTGGGACTAGAAAGTCAAAGTCTGAGAAGTTCATTTCAAAGTTTGCAATGGTGTACACTCCTTTTGTATGCTATAGCGCACTTGCACTTGCTTTTATCCCTCCGCTTGTGAGAATGTTTTTCTTAAACCTTTCCCCTGACTTTGATGTATGGGTATATAGGGCACTTACCTTTCTTGTAATAAGCTGTCCCTGTGCCTTAGTAATAAGTGTACCTCTTAGCTTCTTTGCAGGAATAGGTGGTGCAAGCAAGGAGGGCATACTGGTAAAAGGCTCGAACTTCCTTGAAACCCTGTCTCAGACTAAGATTGTGGCCTTTGACAAGACAGGAACTCTGACTAAGGGAGTGTTTGAGGTGAGTGCAGTTCATCACAGTGAGATGGAAAATGCTAGGCTTATAGAGTATGCAGCCCTTGCAGAATGCGCCTCCTCCCACCCAATCAGCAAGAGCCTTAAAATGGCTTATGGAAAGGAAATTGACAGGTCTCGTGTGACGGATATCGAAGAGATAAGCGGAGAGGGAGTACTTGCAAAGGTTGACGGAAGTGATGTAGCTGTAGGCAATGGAAAGCTGATGGAGAGACTTAATATTCCTTACCATGAATGTCATTTATCAGGAACCATAGTACATATGGCTATTAATGGAGAATACTCAGGACATATTGTAATATCTGACGTAGTGAAGCCTAATGCTAAGACCGCTATAGATGAGCTAAAAAAAGCCGGAGTAAGAAAGACAATAATGCTAACCGGAGACAGGAAGAAAGCTGCAGAGCAGGTGGCAGAGCTTCTTAGTGTAGACGAGGTATACAGCGAGCTTCTTCCTGCAGACAAGGTATCAAAGGTTGAAGAGCTTTTGAGTGGGAAGTCAGACAGGGAAAAGCTTGCCTTTGTGGGTGATGGAATAAACGATGCTCCTGTGCTTACAAGGGCAGACATAGGTATAGCCATGGGTGCTATGGGCTCAGATGCTGCGATAGAGGCAGCAGATGTAGTGCTGATGGATGACAACCCTATGCAGATAGCAAAGGCAATTAAAATCTCCAAAAAATGCCTTGGAATAGTGTATCAGAACATTGTATTTGCACTTGTAATCAAGTTTGGCTGTCTCTTCCTTGGTGCTATAGGAATAGCAAATATGTGGTTTGCAATCTTTGCTGATGTAGGTGTAATGGTGATTGCGGTGTTAAATGCTATAAGGGCTTTGAGGGTTAAGGATTTGTAGAATATAGAAGACTTCTATCCGTGAAAAGCAAGGGATAGAAGTTTCTTCACATTTTGTTATTCAGCCATATCTATTTACCCTAACTGCTGAAGCCAGTCACAGGATAGCTCCATCCAGTCCTCACAGCGTTTGTTTATACCGGAACTTGTTCCCTTGGCGGCAGTCTCCTCATTTGCAAGGGCAAGACCATGTTCGCCTGTCGGGAAAATATGCAGCTCAACGGACACTTTGTTGTTTATCAGTGCTTCAGCAAATAAAAGAGAGTTCTGCACAGGAACAGCGGAATCAGTCAGTGTATGCCAAATAAATGTCGGAGGAACATTGGCGGTGACTTGATTTTCTAAGCTTAGGAGTTCTTTAAGCTCAGGGCTCTCCTTTTTGCCCATGAGGTTTGTGATACTGCCTCCATGAGTCTTTGTACCTGAAGTTATAACGGGATATGAGAGAATAAGCCCATTTGGCCTGATATCTTCACAGGATAAACCTGTTTCCTTACTTAGCCACTCTTTATCCCAAAACACACCAAGACTTGCAGCAAGATGCCCTCCTGCGGAAAAACCGACAATTACAATTTTATCTTTATTTACATGATATTCTTTTGCATGCTCTCTTATATGAGCAACGCTTATGGCAAGCTCACACAATGCTTGAGGGAATTCAGCCGGGGCAACGCTGTATCTAAGAACGCAGGCGTGAAAGCCTCTTGCAAGATACTGAATAGCTACTGCCTCTGCCTCTCTGTCAGAAGTGAAACCATAGCCTCCACCCGGACATATTAAGGCTAAAGGCCTTTCTCTGTATATATCGATTTCCTTCGAATTATCAAGCAGATAGGTATAAAGTTTAGCCTCACTACCATTTACTTTGATTGGAATAGTCTGATTTAACATAATCTTTTACCTCCTGGTTTATATCTATACCATCTTTAAGTGAATAATAGTCTTTTTAGCTTATGGTGTCAACTACAGACATATCTGAGGTGAACTGAAAAAGTAAGTTCCACATCTAGGCTTCTTTATTTATATTCAAGTTAAGACTGGAACTTACTTTTTCTAAATTTAAAAAATATTTCTGAGTAAATATGTACTTTGTCAGAAAAAAATGTTATAATCAGCCTTACAAGAATAGATTTCTCTTATTTACCGCATAGCAAACAGGAGCCGAGGATACATTCCAGAATCCGGAATAAGTAACTTCCGCCCCCTCCCTTATTGTGGTATGAGAACTCATCTTGTAACCGGAAATACCGGTTTATCTCTTTAGGAGCTTAGGGGTTAGGGTAATTTCATCTGGGGAAATTTTTTGTATTCCTAAGCTCTTTAATATTTTTTTGCCATATTGAAACGCAAAAACATCATAAGGGCTCCTGTTTCCAAACTTCGCTCTAGAATAAGAATTGATATGGCTCATCATTAGGTTTATGTCTTCTTGTGTGTAATTACTAAAGTCCACACCTTTTGGTATTATTCTTCTTATCATTTCATGATTATTTTCACAACCGCCTTTCTGATAAGGAGAGGCAGGATTACAGTAAAATACCCTAAGCCTTCTATTTCCCTGCATATCGTATTCAAGTGCTTCAGGATTTGAGAACTCACTTCCGTTATCAAGGAGCAGTACATAGAATATTTTCCCGAAAATGTCCGACCTAAGCTCAATGTAGAGCTTTTCAAATATATGTGTAACAGATCTGGCATCATTGTAGTCTCTAAGAAAAGCAAGCTGTAAGTTCTGCTGTACGAAGAATAGCGTAAGAAGTACCTTACCACCTTTTTTTCCTTCCACACTGTCACCTTCACATATGATAGAGTCAGGGTGTTCGTTTATATATTTCACAAAGTCTTTGTAAGTCCTGCCGTTTCTGCAGCCCTTGTCTACCTTTAATGTCTTGCTTTTATTTTTTCTTGGACTCATTCTTACAGTGCGTGGCATATCAATGTTTCTGGCGGTAAACAGGCTGTTGTTAACATATGAATAAAGTGTTTTATCAGAAATCATGATTTCATCGGAATGGTTATTAAAAATATGTCTTATGGACTGTCCTTTTAGCAAAAGCGGACTCACTATTCCGTCTAAATGTTTAATTTCTTCCACGGTTATGTTAACACCTGTTCTTGACACGGATAATGTTTTCCTGTACCTGTTATCTGCCTCCTTTGCCCTATAAAATCTTTTTTCCAGACGGCACTTATTTCTATCTTGGCATCCGTTACATACATAAGGTGGCTTAAGTAGAAGAGGACAGATGCGTTTAACGTACTCATCACATAACGGTATACATTTACCACAGCTCATGCAGTTCCTGCTTTTGCTTAAACATCTGCCGCAGGTGTGCTTCTTTGTGCAGGTTTTTTCTGCCGCTTTTATGCAGTCATTAAAAGACCTCCCATACCCGCCTTTTTGTTCAATAATTATATTTTTCCTTATTTCTTTAGAAATGGTCGTACTATCTTTTCCTAAGGCCTGCGCAATACTATTGAAACTTAATTTTTTAGCCAGCATAACCTCTATATCGGAACGCATGCCTAAAGAAAGATGTAAATATTTGCTCATAGTTAAAAACTCCTTTGGTTTATAATATATAACCCTAACCTAATGAGTTCTCACACTATATATATTTTAAATATGTAATCAGTAAAGTCCATAGGTATAAATGCAATCTTTAGAATTAGTAAAGTCCAGTGAGTTAATCATGGTATTTAGAATAAGTAAAATCCATACTAATGCGGACTTTACTTTTTCAAATAACACAGACATATCTGATTTTTAATTTCTCTTGACTTTGCGTCCCTGCCTTATTATAATAGTTGAGGTGGCAAGGCCATTTGTTCCCTTAGTTAAATGGATATAACAAGCGCCTCCTAAGCACTAGTTGTGGGTTCGATTCCCGCAGGGAACATTTATTGTAAGCGGTAATGAAGATAAGATTATTACCGTTTTTTCATGCAAAACTTATATTTATGATTCGGCACTTCGGCTGGCACCTGGAATGACAGCCAGATGTCCCTCAAGGTGTCCACTAAAAGAAGGTATTTTGATACAGTTATGATGAATAGTTTCAACTTTGCAACAGATTTAAGGAGATTGAGATGAATTTAAAAAGTAATAATTATCCAACCATTGAATATGAAAAAGGAGAAGAAATTTTTTTGTCACCAGAGGAAATTAATAGTTCTTTTTACTTTGATGTTGAAGAGGAATTAACCTCAAATGATGAAGCTATGGCGATTGTAGCCTCTATTATAGATGAAGTGGATACATTAGTAGAAGCAGCTAAAGATTTTTTGAAAAATACATTATCGAATGAGGAAAATGAATACTATGGCACTGTTGCATATTTTATGGAATATCATAGAGATGAAATGGATGCTGATACGGTATTGGAGCTGTTTCCTTCAAGTAATGTTGATACAATAACATTTATAGAAATGGTAGATTTTTTAAAAATGATACGTTTTGGGAGCTTAATTGATAATAAAACAAATCAGCAAGCTTTTATTATGGATTTAAGTTTTAATCCGGAATTAACAGATGAACTGATGGTTATTTATTTTAATTTAGAAAAACAGGTATTTTATGTAACACATGAAAGTTAATCTAAATAAAAAATAGATAACAGTCATCATATAATATTTCAAAAAACAGTAAATCAAATTGGTTTACTGTTTTTTGTTGCACAAGACCTTCTTAAGAATAATTCTGATGCAGAAGAATGTGAGAATGACACCTACTTAGGATTATGGAAGTCAATACCGCCAGCAGAGCCTAAAAACTTTAAAGCATTTTGTCTTAAGATAACAAGAAACCTTGCCATGAAAAAACTTGATTATTATCGGGCAGAGAAGCGGGACTTTGCTAAAACAATATATTATGAGGATGTATTAAATGAAGTTTCTGATTTAGAACTTCATATAAGGGATGACAAAGAATCTGATTTGTCACAATGCATAGATGAGTTTCTTGGAAGATTGAAAAAGAAAAAGAGGATAATCTTTGTTTTAAGGTATTGGCAGCTGATGAGTGTAAAAGAAATTACAGAAGAGTGTGGAATGTCAAAAAGTCAGGTAGAAACTATACTTTGCAGAATCAGAAAGCAATTAGGGAGCTGGTTGATAGAAAGGAAGTTTTATCATGAGTGATTATAAATTTCTCAATGCTGTGGGAAATATCAGTGATGAATATTTGTTGGAGGCATTGTCTTATCGTGAAAGAAAAAAGATGGTTAAATATTTTAGCAAAGCAGCCGCAGCTATTTTGTTGGCAATAATTATTACAGGACTATCACTTAATGTGTTTATGCCGATATATGCAAGAAATCTTCCTTTTGTCGGAAATGCGTTTGCTTTTATCCAAGACAGGCTTCATACAGGTGGTGCGTACTCGAACTATGCCTTTAAGATAGGAGACAAAGTTACTGATAATGGAATAACCATGACAATGTCGGAAGCATACTGTGATGGTGTTAATTTATATGTAAGCTTTGTTATAGAAAGTGAAACTGCTTTTGACACATGGACAACAGATGAATATATAAAAAGCCAGTTAAACTATGATGGAACAATGTATATTGAGAGCAGTGAGGGACGAAAGCCACTGAATGATTCCGGCTTAACCGGTTTAGAAGGTAAGTTTACAGATGCTTTTACTTTTGTAGGTGTAAAATCTTTTTCGTTAAGTGGGGCTGTTTTTCCGGATAAGTTTATGCTTGATATGAAAATAAACTCTGTAAGCTTAATTACCGGAAAGGCAGACACAGAGTATGTAAAAGGGGATTGGCATTTTGCTCCGTCAATAAATGTAAATTCGGGTGATGTTGTAACTTATGAAATTAATAAAGAGGCAAAAGGCCATACTATTGATAAGATTGTTGTTACTCCGATCTATGTAACAATATACACCTCTTATCCTGATATTTATGGTGACACAACGAGTTATGAAGTCCGGACTTATACAGATGGATATGCAGATGAAGATATATCAAGTCAGGGAGAATATGGTCGTACTTCCGGTATTACACAGATTCCAAGAATCCGCGTAAATAATGACCTGCATATATATGTGGTAGACAGCCCTACTTTAGGTGAGGACGGTTTAGCCTGTGGGACACAAAAAGTATCAGAGGAAAACGCTATAGTTTCAGCTGATATTACGATAGATAAATAGAGGATTGTAAATGAATGTATATAGAAATGGTAAATAGAATATAATAAACTTATGGTAGATAAAGTAATATACCCGGTATAGTAGGCTTTAATAAGCTATTATACTGGGTATATATTTATCATATGAATATATCAATATGGAGTTTCATAGTGCATAGCCTCCTTCTCCTGCTGTATGTGCAAGCTGAATTACTGTATTTTTATTATAATAACGGTCTGCTAAGAACAGAAGCTTTTCATATTGCAGCTTAAGTTTGTGTATATGGCTGGCAATAACGGAATACGGATGTTCTGCATCAATGGGAGCTTTATCCAAAAGCTCAAGCGTATCAAGCGTCTGTAAATATGATTTATTCTCAGCAGTAATCTCCGCTTTTGGAGGACGGATTGTTACTCCCAATTTTTTATCCATGCGAGTACAATCTTTTGCCATATTAGTGGCAATAACACGCTCTTTTGGCATTTGTGTTGCAAGCCCTATATCATGAAGGAGGGCAAATCCAGTCTCATATCCTTTGTCTGGTAGCAAATACTTATCAGCTATCAGGCTCTCTTTGTTGATTCCTCTTTCTCCAAACGGAGTGGTAACTGTTCTGAAATAAATTCCTTTCTGGTAGAATCTGAGCTCAGGAATCACTTTAGAATCCATAATGCGTTTCATTGCCACAGCAGTTGCTGCTACAGCATCTTTATCTTTCAAATTAAATTTTTCTGCTAATGAAGCAGCAATTATCTTTGTATATATTGGCATTCCAATCGGCTTTTGCAATAAAAGCTCACGAATATAGTCTGTATAAGTCATAAATTATCCACCTCACTTTGATATGTTTGATGCGAAATATAACAATATAATATGTAAATATTATATCACAATTACAAGATATTTCAACAATGAATTTCATAAGTGACACGAAATGTCACTTATGATGTCACTTATCAGAATAAGATAATGCTATTTAAAATATTTAAATAATGGTCAAAACCCCATAGACCTCCGACCTGTTACACGCTATAATCCCGTTTTCGACAGTAAAAAAATATTAAAAGGCGTAAACCCTTGAAAATTAAAGGATATTACGCCTTTTTAAGTGCTGTAAAAATGTTGTATCCAAAGCTTATCTTAAAATTTTTTACGACATTTTTTATTAAGGTCTTTCGGTAGGAAGTTTTTGCGGTCAAGACCAAGGGCGAATACTCCTTCCAGTGCTGTCAGTGCTTTGGAACCGGTATATTGTGACACATATGCCATGTCAGAGATATTTGCTACCTGCATATTCTGCATTGTTTCAACTATGTTGTGTGTTGTGGGGTAGATTTCTTTATTGAATGAATTCAGTTTGACTTCCAGTAACCTGTAAATCAGCAGGGCTGTATAACAAATCATGAAGTGGGCAATTATTCTTCCTATATTCCTGTGGAAGTACGGTCTTGATGAAAAGTCTGTTTTAAGTATCCTAAAGCAGTCTTCAATCTGATATCTCTGTTCGTTTATTGCGATGATGTCTTTGACATCGTCATCTAAATTTGTTGCTATGGCGTAGAAACCGTCATACTTTTCCTCTTCACGGATTCTGTCATTGTCAATTTCGTATGTGATTTTAACTTTACCAACTTTCTTTATAAAGCGCGTTACGTCATTTGGTCCCTTCTTGTATTCATCAGGATCCATTTTATCAAGGATTGACTTTGCTCTTTCAATCTGGCGGTTTCTGATAAATCTCTGATATTCCATACTTTTTCTTGAAAACGTTATATTTACATGCTGCTTCAGTCATGCCTTGGATTTTATCTTTTTTATCTTACCGTTTTGTAATATTTTTTCCTCATAAAGCCCTACATCTAAGAGGGTGCTTGCTTCGATAACCTTATAAATCTTATATGGGAAAGATGCTAACAAATCTGGAGAATAATCCCATAGTCTGTATTACTTCACAGACAGATGCGATTTGCTCAAAATGCCCTCATAATTTACAGGGAATCTGTGAAGCAGAAAAGAAAGTTACCGGATATGACACAGAAGTTCTTAAAAGATGTGGATTTAAGGATGGAGTTGTTATGCCATATTTAGATTTTAAGAAAGAAGTTTATGAAAAAATTTTACTTTTAAGCAAGCGTGAAGAAATTTGTGGTAATTGCTAGTGGAATGAACTTTGCCGGTTTTAATTAAATAAGTTAAACAAAGACATAAAAAATATTTGTAAAAGCCCATTAAAAGTTATATAATAATCTTGAAAAATAAGGCGTTGAAATAACGCTACTTAAAAGGAAGGGAAAAACTATGAATCCAATTTACATTATTGCTGCTGTTTTAATTTTATGGGTAGTGCTTTTTATACCGTTTATGATTATGAATAGTAAGAGAAAAGCAAAGGCTGGGGCTTTTGCTGAGGGAAACAAAGACAAAGCTGTTATACATCTGTATTGCAAAAATATAAGTATAGATGGACAGAAAGCCTCAGAATTCAGCCCTATAACAGGAGAAAATCTTGAGAAGGTAGTGGCGCTTGAGGCAGGAAATCATTCTTTTGAAGGAATTTTCCAGTCAACAGATATAGGGATGGGAACAAATAAGAACTTAGAATCAGAAAAAGTACAATTTGAGCTCTATTTGGAAAAAGGCCATACTTACTCAGCGGCTATGTATTTATATTCGCCTGAGGATAGAAAAGCATATTATAATGGAGATGTTGGAAAAGATATCTTATCAATTCCTTTAAACAGGTCAGGGGAAGGCCAAAATATAAGTGCTTATATAATTTGCTATGAAGAAGATTAGAAGATTAAGCTTTGATTATATGGAAAGGTTTATATGAGCAATAGCAAAGTGAAAGATTTATTAAAAATCGTAGACCAAAGAAGAAAAATTGATATGGCAAGAGAAACATCAGCTTACAATATTCTTGCAGTAATCGACGAAGAACGAAATGAAGCACAGGCTCACTCAAAAATAATGTATTTTTTGTTAGACAAAGTTTATAATGAAAATGGAGAAAACGATTTTTTAAACTTATTTCTGAAAGAGATTAAAGTACCGAAAAAATATACTGAATGCTTATGGAAAGTATACAGAGAATATGTTTTTGAAGAAGGGAGAATAGATTTTGTAATTGAAACTGAAAATTTTTTGATAGTTATTGAGATGAAAATAGATGCAGAAGATGGATATAGACAGTTAGAAAGCTTCCTGTATACTATAAATAGGTCAAGAGATTGACATAAAAAAATACCTCAAGTAAATTTAGATTATTACTGACCTGCCAGTTGGTAAAATCTAAAAATACAAGAGGTATCTAAAATGAATATTAAAGGCACAAAGAAAAAAAATCAAGTAGTAACAGCAAATATTTTTGAACAGCAGGAGCTTTTGAAAAAAGCGGAGGTGATTAAGGAAAATCTCACAGCTTCAACCTGGCGTGAGTTGGAAACCAATGGTAAGTTCGATAAAAATAAAAAACTCTCTTTTATCAGCGATGACATGCTTATCTTGGGATGTGATGTAGGCAGCGAAACGCACTATGTGAGAGCAATTGATACCAGAGGACGGGAACTCAGTAAGTCCGCATATTCTTTCAACAATGATTATGAGGGATTCCAGAGTGCAAAAGAATGGGCAGTAAAGATAGCTGCTGAACATGATAAGAGTCAGATAGTACTTGGCTTAGAGCCGACCGGTCACTACTGGTTCTGCCTTGCTACCTGGATGATTGCAAATGGAATCAGTGTTGTTCAGGTAAACCCTTATGCTGTTAAGCAGACAAAGGAGGTTGAAGATAACAGCCAGCTCAAGGATGACAGGAAGGATCCAAAACTGATAGCAAATCTTGTCAAGGATGGCAACTTTGGTATGCCATATCTTCCAGAAAAAATCTATGCTGAACTTCGTAGGTTATCCATGTTCAGAGACCAACTGAATGAAGACAGAATTCGAACAATCAACCGGATGCACAGGGAGATGAAGATATATTTCCCGGAGTATAAGGAAGCATTGGGAAAAGTCGATGGAGCATTTAGCCTTGAACTGCTGAAAGAGGCACCATTTCCGGATGAACTGACCGCACTTGGAGAAGAAGGGATAAGACAGATTTGGCATGCTGCTAAACTTAGAGGACGCGGGTACAGCAGAGCCAGAGAAATCTTACAGTACGCAAAAGCAAGTGTTGGGATTAAGGATGGATCTATTGCAAGCAAGGTAGCTGTAAAGTGGTTCGTGCAGAAAATCATGGAACTGGATGTTGAACTTGCTGTTATAGAGAACCAGATCAACCAGAAATGTCAGGAGATACCGCATACAGGTAACGTTCTGGAGATATCTGGGATTGGAGAAAATACACTTTCCGGTATTCTTGCAGAGATGGGAGATATTTCAAGATTTGATGATGTTAAGGAAATACAGAAATTAAGCGGATTAGGCCTTGTGGCATGCAGTTCAGGAAAGCATAAGGGAGAAACCAAAATCAGTCATAGAGGACGCAAACGACTCAGATATTGGTTATTCCAGGCAGCAAAGTCAGCAGTGGCCCATGCAGAGGAATTCAAAGAACTCCATATGTATTATACGACACGAGCCGATAATCCGTTGAAAAAGATGCAGTCATTGATTGTGATAGCCTGCAAGCTTCTGAGGATTATCTATACGATTCTGAATACTGGTACGAAATATGCTCCGAAGAAGATGTTGATGGACATCAGACGTCCGGAAAATAAGGAATCGACTGCAGCGTAAGACAGTCGACAGCAAAATTTATTCCAGAGCCTTGCCGGGTGTCGGATTCTTCCGAGATCGGGCAGGGTTCTGGAAGGAAACCCGATAACGATGGAGTGCTACAAGCGCTACATCATCACAATGACCAGCAAAGCGAGGCAGGGTAAGCGTCCACGGAATATCCGTACCCTGCGGAGTAGACAGGTCAGTAAAATCAAAAAACAAACAAGAGCTGTAGCTTGCAGTAGTTCTCTCCGTAGGGCATGACCCTGTTAGAAAGCTTAGCAGGCACTCGGTGTATGGACAGGTGGGACGAAGGAAGTTGGGATACGATCCCTTTAGACACGGAAGGTTCACCATCATAGTTAACAGAGTATTTATAGCCTTTATAAAGCAAAACAATGGGATGCTTTATAAACCACACTCTCTTTTAGCTGTTCAGTATAAAATACAATGACTGTCATACATTTTTTGCTCTGTTTTACGAGGTAAATATTTAAATAAAAGCCTGAAATTCAATAATTTAGGGCTTGACATTATAGGAAGGTATGATAAATTTTGTAAGAAAAAAGGGAAAGATTATCTCATATATTATTTAACATTGAATGGAAGTATGCCTGAAAAACAAAGCATAGGGAGAATGAATAGTGAAAAGCTTTGCTTAATAAGCTTTGAAAAGCATATTTTGAATTGGCTTCAAGCCTGTATGTACATAGTTGACAATAACAGTTATAGTTACTCTTTTGTAAAACAATATGATGCATCAGTCAGGCATATGCTTGAGCTTGAAGATGAGGTGATGAAGGTGAAAGATTTAATAATAAGTACAGATATGGCAAAGACAGCATTACTTATCAAAAATGGATTTGATGAAAAAATGAAAGAACTTCCTGAGGAATTATTAAAAAATACAACAAAGATTTTAAAACGTAAAAGTAAATTAGATATACAACTTTATGATAATTTTGTTGATATTTACATTGATGAAATAGAATATAGAAAAAAGACATATTATTTATTATTCGAATTGGTCATAGATCATAATCTTTACGCCTGCTTTGGATTTTGTGAATATAGAGAGAGATTTTTGCTACAAACTGAAGCTGAAAAGCTATTTCCTAAATTTTATAAAAGCTGTATAAAACAGATAGAAGAACTAAATCTGCCTCAATTACATTATTCCCCTCGTTCTGTATGGTTTTATATCGAAAATACAAAAGGCTGTAAATTGAATTTTAAGGAAAACAGTGATTCGGTGCTAGAACTTATAGATGAGATGGATGTACAAAGTAAGTATATTGGAGAAAATATATTTTACAATGTATTAAAACCTTTGTCAGGTTATATGAAAAATTAATATGGACTGATATTTTTATGAAAGTCTAAAGCACCTTTAATCCTGGTATGTAAGTCAGATTTTTATTTATCTTGCAAAGACCTATTAGAATTATATTACAACACTCAAAATGATAATGGAGTATTGTGTAGATAATGATATACTAAAGGATATACTTTTAGTAAAGAAGAAGGAGGTCGAAGACATTATGATGACTGTATTTTCGCAAGAGCAGGCAATGGAATTTGTATTAAAAGCAAGATATAGAGAAGGGATAAAGCAAGGAATAGAACAAGGCAAATCGATGGGTAAATATGAAAACTCATTACAAATTGTAAAGAAAATGAAGGATAGCAAGATGGACAATGAACTTATAATGAAATTTACCGGACTTAGTGAAGATGAGGTGTCTAAGCTATAGGGAATATTTTGCTTTTAGAAATATTTTATTGAAGAAAGATATTATAGAAAACAAGGCAGTAAACTAAGAGGTTTGCTGTCTTTTTATTTTATAAGAAATTCCTCCATTTTCAGTGATGTAAAGGCATTTAAACCAGTAATGCCCGCCAATATGCGGGCATAGAAAACAAGGCGGTGCGAGGTTAAATGATATAAAACCTTCTTTACCTACATCGTAAGTGTCTTCATCGTTTAGAAAGTAATCCTTGTCAAGTAAGTATCTAACACTCATGTGACGGATGTCCTCGCTGGTAATGCCTTTCGGCGGATTGAGAATATATCTGTACCATACAACTTATATGTGTTAAAATAATTAAAATCGTAGCAGATAAAGAGGTGGTAGCTATATGAATAATGAAATAGATAAAATTCATAAAGATGTTTATAGCAGCATTAAAGAATTGATGGATAATGCAAGAAATAGTGTTGCAAAAGAAGTTAATAATATCCTCATTCAAACTTATTGGGAGATTGGGCGAATTATCATAGAAGATGAACAGGGAAATTCTGATAGAGCCGAGTATGGAAAACAGTTAATAACAGACTTATCAAAGAGGCTTACCAAAGAATATGGAAAGGGATTTTCAAAATCCAACTTATTTAATATGAGAAATTTCTATTTGAGTTTTCCGATTTTCCAGACAGTGTCTGGAAAATTAAGTTGGTCGCATTATTGTGAATTACTTTCCATAAGCGATGAGAAGAAAAGAAGTTTTTATGAAAAAAAAACGGTAAGTGCGAACTGGTCTGTAAGAGAGCTAAAAAGGCAAATAAAAACATCATTATTTGAGAGATTATTGCTATCAAGTGGAGATGAAAATAAAGAAAAAGTATTAGATTTAGCTCTAAAGGGAAATGAAATAGCTACTCCAAGTGATGTAATAAAAGATCCGTATGTATTTGAATTTTTAGGATTGCCTGAAGAAAAGCCAATTATGGAAAGTGATTTAGAAAAAGCCCTAATAACTCATATTGAAAAATTCTTGCTTGAACTTGGCAAAGGATTTATGTATGTAGGCTCACAACAAAGGGTAACACTTGGAAATACCCACTATTATGTTGATATGGTATTTTACAATAAAATTCTAAGAAGCTATGTTCTGATTGAGTTAAAAACAGGAAAGCTAATGCCGGAAGCAGTAGGACAGCTTAATATGTACCTTAACTACTATAAAGCCGAAGTTAATGATGAAATGGATAATGAACCTATTGGAATTATCCTTTGTACTGATAAAGACAGTATACAGGCAGAATATGCACTTGGCAGTTTATCCAATAAGATATTTGCTTCTAAGTATACGCTATATATTCCGGATAGAGAACAATTAGAAGAACAGGTAGAAAGAGTAGTAAAGGAATACAAGAAAAAATAAAGAACCAAAGCGACATGTCTCTGGCGCTTTGGCTGACGCTTTGGCACACAAGATTGTCCTTCAAGGTCTTTCTCAATATAGCTATGATAAATAGCTTAAATATTGTAGCAGGCTGTTGAATACTTGTCACGGTTAGTGGCAAATTTACTGGTAAAAGTAAAGCTATTGTTAGTGTATAATTATAATTGGCAATAGCAAAAAAAGAAGGGGTTGCCCCCTTCCCAATCATACAGTCTTGTTTGTGATACAAAAAAATAAAAAAACAATGATAAAAGAAAAAGTAAGGAAATTTGCCAACGAGTACTTGACACAAACTTTCAAATAACACATATTTGTTTGGCGGAGAATAAGACTTTAAACTTATGTTTTAACAGGGTATAATGAAATATAAATTAGAAGTTATCGAGGTGAAATATGCAAGATAAAAAAGGTTTTGATTTATGGGCAGATGATTATGATAAGAGTGTAGGTTTGTCTGACAAATATGGCTCGTATCCTTTTGCAGGCTACAAATCTATTCTTAATGTAATCTATAATCGTGTAATTTGTTCATCAGCGAAGACTGTCTTAGATATTGGGTTTGGAACAGCAGTACTGACTTCAAGATTATATGAAAACGGCTGTACGATTTACGGACAAGATTTTTCAGATAGAATGATTGAAATTGCAAAAGAGAAAATGCCTAAAGCAAGTTTGTATGAAGGCGATTTTTCCAATGGCTTGGTGGAGCCGATACAGAAACAAAAGTATGACGCGATTATTGCTACATATTCTCTCCATCATCTTACAGACTTTCAAAAAGTAGATTTTATTACATCATTATTTAAGCTGTTGAACGAGGGAGGATGTATATATATCGGAGATATAGCATTTGAAACTCGGTCATTACTTCAAGAATGTATGCGGATTGCGGCAGATGAATGGGACGATGATGAAATGTATTTTGTATGGGATGAGCTAAAAGGTCAATTTCCAGAAATGCGATTTGAAAAAATGTCTGACTGTGCAGGACTTATCACCTGGCAAAAATAACTTACAGGTTATAGAGCTAACAAATAACATAGCTATCTCTTATAGTTGAAAAAGGCTGATATGGTGACAGAAGTATACAGCCACATATTTGATGAGGACAGAAGAAAGAATGCACAACTGATAGAGGCTGCCTTTTATAATAAGAAAAACATCAATCCGGATATGAAGGGACAGATGGGAGAAAGCAAAGAGAATGAAAATAAGATAACAATACCTGAAGGAGTGGATGCGAACCTTCTGATGAAGGTACTTGGCAACCTGTAAATGGCAGCCCTGATTACAAGCCTTGCTAAGACTATGAAGGAGTAGGGATATAAGGAAAAAGAGCGATACTTTATGGATAGAAATATCCGTGGAGTATCGTTTTTTCTATTATTATGCAGGTGATACATCTGTTATATTTAAGAATTGTGTGATAAAATAACTAGAAACAGATAAATTGGTATTATGTTTGAATATGTATGAGGTAATGACATTATGGAGTTATTATTAGAAGGAAAACCTAATGATTCTGAACTTTGTTCAATTCTCAATAAGTTAATATTAAGTTGGGAATCTGAAGTTGTAGAATTTAAAGAGGCAGGAAAAGACTATGACAAAAATAAGATAGGCCAATATTTTTCTGCAATCAGCAATGAAGCTAATCTTAAAGGACTCCAGCATGGCTGGCTGGTGTTTGGTGTCAGAAATAAGGATAGAATGATAGTTGGCTCAGATTACCGTAACAGTAAAGGACTGGATGTCCTTAAACAGGAAATTTCGGTGGGAACAACAGGAGGGATATCTTTTATAGAAATATATGAAGTTTATCCGCTTGCAGATGGTGAAAAAAAGAGAGTAATTTTATTTCAAATTCCTGCTGCAACAACTGCAACACCTACCGGATGGAATGATCATTTTTATGGCAGGAATGGTGAGTCATTAGGGGCACTATCAGTTGACGAAATTGACAGAATCAGGGGACAAGAAAAAAAGGACTGGTCTAAACAGATAGTTCTGGGGGCAACAATTAAGCACTTAGATAAAAATGCAATTGAGCTTGCACGAGAAAATTATAAGAAAAAGATGAATAAGCAGTATATTAGTGAAGAAGTAGATCAGATGTCTGATGAACAGTTCTTAAAAAAATTGAAGTTAATGATAGATGGAAGGCTTACTAATGCAGCTATGCTGTTATTAGGCAACGAAGATTATGATTACCTGTTTCAATCGGTACCAGAGGCATCATGGAGGACATATGATTCAAAGAATGATGTAAATGATTATGAAATATTTAAGATTCCATATATTACCCTGAGCGAAAGGCTATTCGGGAAAATAAGGAATCTCACTTACCGGTACATGCCTAATCAGCTTACTCTCTTTCCAACTGAAACAAAGCAGTATGATATGTGGCTATTGAGGGAGCTGTTGAACAATTGCATCGCACATTCAGAGTATACTTATGGCGGAAGGATATACTTAAATGAGTTTGAAGACAGAATTATTTTAACAAATCCCGGTTCTTTTTTACCGGGAAGAATAGAGCCAATATTAAATCCGGGATATAATCCTCCATTTTACCGCAACCAATTGTTGGCAGAGACAATGGTTAAATTAAATATGATTGATTCACAGTCTACGGGAATACGGAGGGTGTTTAGAATACAAAAAGAGAGATACTTTCCGCTTCCGGATTATGACTTTTCTAACCGCCAGCAAGTTAAGGTATGTATATACGGAAGAATTCTTGATGAAAATTATTCGCAGATATTGTTCAAGAATCCTGATTTTGACTTAGAAACAGTATTTTTAATTGACTGCGTACAAAAGGGAATTAAGATTGATAAAGATGCAGTGAAGTACTTAAGAAAGCTAAAGATAATAGAGGGAAAGATACCTAATGTATTCTTGTCTGCCACTATATCGGAAACTATTGGAGAAAAAGACCGGTATGTAAAAAATAAAGCTTTTGATGATCAATACTATAAAGATTTGATTGTAAAATATTTAGCGCAATATGGAAGCGCAAGGAGAAAAGATATTCAAACTCTTTTATGGGATAAGCTTCCAAGCATTATGGCGGATAAGCAAAAAGAGGATAAGATTAGAAACTTACTTACTTCTTTGCGAAAACAAGGTATCATAAGGACTGATTCAAGTAATCAACAAAAATCATCTTGGATTTTGACAGATAAAATTAAACAAGGTAAGTGAAATTTAAACGAGGTTTAAACAAGGTTTAAACGAGAAAAGAAAACTAAAAATCATATAAAGCCCGAAAGAATGGGATTTTTTTCTCGTTTAACTACAGCAAAACAAAGAAATTTAAACGGAAATTTAAACGAGAAGGTTAAACCGAAAGTTGAGGAGCGGTGAAATTATATAATAAAAATAATGGTCAAAACCCTATCGACATCCGACCTAATTAACGCTATAATATATTTAATCTAATAAGAAAACAGAGCAATCATTGTTGCAAGCTTTTTGACAATGGTAGACATAGGCATGAACTCTATGGAACTGAATGGTTATATCCTTTCGGTGCTTCGGGCACTGGACAAGCACCGTCAGGTACTTTTACAAGGGATAAAACAGGTTTTCTTATTTTGACAGAGAATGACAGGAAAGTTAGAAAACAAGCTACTTTCATTGACTTATGTTGACAGATAATATTAGTAAATTACAGTACAAACCTTAGCTCCTAAGCTGTAGCCCGGGGTTCGATTCCCGCAGGGAACATTTATTGTAAGCGGTAATGAAGATAGGTCATTGCTGCTTTTTTCATGCAAAAATCGCATTTTCGGTGACAGATTTGTCAGTGAAAAGCAGAATACCAGAATGATTTTGTCAGCGGGAAAACCTGAAATGATTCTTGCGACCACTATCCTATTCTATATTGTTTGTATATTTGCCGGAATATACGGTCTTGCTGCCGAATTTGTTAATTTTATTGCTATGGTAGGAGTAATTATGTTACTATTTTCACGGGATTGGCTACAGTTAGGCATTACAATATCAATTCTTGTAGTAAGCTACCTTATGCTTGATACTTGGGGAGTTGTCATTTTGTTTATTGCAAAAATCAGAGGTATTTACAGACATTCTTATTGCGTGATGAATTATGTTTGTTGAGTATGTAATAAGACTTTAAATTTATGTTTTTACAGAGTATAATGAGATGCAGAATAAAATTTGATAAATTAAGTTAATCGTGCCATATGGCTTGATTATAAATGCAAAGATAAAAACGCAACGTACATCTATGATGTATTAGAGCCGGTAGGTAGCCCGGCCGTCCTATGTAAATAGGGTAAGTAACCTTCCCCTCCGGGTTGTCCATTCTTTGTTCAATAATTATTTTAGGAGGGATTCTTATGAACAAAGTAAGTGGAAAACTGACAGTATATTTTGAGGAACCGTTTTGGATAGGTGTATTTGAGCATATCGAAGATGGTAAACTGTCTGTGGCAAAGGTAATATTTGGTGCAGAGCCAAAAGATTACGAAGTGCAGGAATATATTCAAAAATACTATTCCGATTTGAAATTCAGCATGGCTGTTGATACTGCTGTAAAGGATATAAGCAGAAATCCGAAAAGGATGCAGCGTCAGGCAAGAAAACAGATGCTGAAAAAAGGCATCGGCACAAAATCACAACAGCTATTGAAATTACAGCATGAACAGAATAAACAGGAGAGTAAAGAGATAAGCCACAAGAAAAAAGAGACAGAAGAACATATAATGTTTGAACTGAAACAGCAAAAGAAAAAAGAAAGGCATAAGGGACATTAGAGATTCTTGGCTTTTCGATCAAATTTGAAGTTATGGAGGTGATGAAATGATTAGAAAAATAAAAAAAGAAGATGCTCAATCTATACAGGAAATATGTGATATTTCTTTAGGATATACTGTTTCTACAGAGTTAGTAGAGAATCAAATCACAAAACTATCAGCTGATAAAAAGCATCATGTGATTTATGTTTATGAGGATGAGGATTTACATAAAGTTGTTGGATTTATACATGCTGAAATATATGAGTGTCTTTATTCAGATTGTGGATTAAATATTCTAGGATTAGCTGTCTTACCAGAGTTTCAAGGAAGAAGCATTGGGAAAAAATTGATGAATCATTTAGAAATGGATTCTCGACAAAAATTAATTAAGTTTATCAGGTTAAACTCAGGAGAAGCGAGAACAGAAGCACATAAATTCTATAAGAATATAGGATATGTATGTGATAAGACGCAAAAGAGATTTATTAAAATTTTCGAATAAGTCAATTCCAGTTTGTTTGGTGCAAAGGATAATTGAAGAGCTGAAATCCAACCCTGCAATTTCTCAGAAAGAAATAGCAGGAAGTACAAGAAGAACAATACAGAGAAAAATGGAAGAACTTGTTAAGGACAATGTGATTGAGCGTGTAGGCGGCAAGCGCTATGGTCACTGGCAGATTATGAAATAGATTTATATTTACGCATACAAAGAGCTCTCAACAGCAAAAAGTTGAGGAGCGGTGGAATTATATAATAAAAATAATGGTCAAAACCATATCGACATCCGACCTGTTACACGCTATAATATATTTAATCTAAAAATAAGACAGAGCAATCATTGTTGCAAGCTTTTTGGCACAGATTTACAGGAAAGTTAGAAAACAAGCTACTTTCACCCACCTATGTTGACAGATAATATTAGTAAATTACAGTACAAACCTTAGCTCCTAAACTGTAGCCCGGGGTTCGATTCCCGCAGGGAACATTCATTGTAAGCGGTAAAAAAAATCAAATATATACTTATAAAAACAAGGAGGTTGAGATGAATTTAAAAAGTAATAATTATCCATCCATTGAATATGAAAAAGGAGAAGAAATTTTTTTGTCACCAGAGGAAATTAATAGTTCTTTTTACTTTGATGTTGAAGAGGAATTAACCTCAAATGATGAGGCTATGGCAATTGTAGCCTCTATGATAGATGAAGTGGATACATTAGTAGAAACAGCTAAAGATTTTTTGAAAAATACATTATCGAATGAGGAAAATGAATACTATGGCACTGTTGCATATTTTATGGAATATCATAGAGATGAAATGGATGCTGATACGGTATTGGAGCTGTTTCCTTCAAGTAATGTTGATACAATAACATTTATAGAAATGGTAGATTTTTTAAAAATGATACGTTTTGGGAGCTTAATTGATAATAAAACAAATCAGCAAGCTTTTATTATGGATTTAAGTTTTAATCCGGAATTAACAGATGAACTGATGGTTATTTATTTTAATTTAGAAAAACAGGTGTATTATGTAACACATGAAAGCTGATCTAAATAAAAAATAGATAACAGTCATCATATAATATTTCAAAAAACAGAAAAGAAAGTACATGAACAATAGCATAACTTAATACCCATAATTGCTGAATTACCGGAAAGACTGATAAAGAGTATGTAAAAGGGGATTGGCATTTTGCGCCGTTAATAAATGTAAACTCGGGAGATGTGGTAACTGTTCTGATAATGAAGTAGCAATTGTCTTTGTATATATTGGCATTCCAACCGGCTTTTGCAATAAAAGTTCACGAATATAGCCTGGGATTAGATTCTCATAGGTAACTAATAGTTAGAGCAGTCGTAATAAAGAACCTTATCATTACTAGTTCCTAAAAATGGCTATTTTTATAAACCTCAGCTTGAATCATGTCATACTCAGAGCCTAAGACACAAGAGCCCTGTAGACATCATGAAGTTCATAAGTCGGTTTTTCTAAAAAATCAGATGCAGTCTTAAAAGAGGAGCGTATACTTGCAGGCTCTAAAACTCTGGCATAAATCAGGTCTGCAAGAATCTTGTTTATATCATACTTAAACTTATGCTTTAGTTTTAATTTACGGCAGAATTTATTAAGCCTGAACTTATAATACAAAGACTGTATAAAGAGATATTTTTTAATTTATAACTGTCAAAGTTCCGAGGATGGCTTATCATGCGATACACAAAAAGTATCAGAGGAACATGCCATAGTTTCAGCTGATATTACGATAGATAGAGGATTGTAACTGGATGTATATAGAAATGATAAAAAGAAAAAAGGAAAAACATTTTTTGTGTCTACTTTTCTTGACTGCTACATGACTGCTACATACTTGAAACAAAACTTTGAAGAAATGTATGTTTTTAGAAAAATAAACTTTGAATAAATGTATAAAAACTGTAAAACAAATATTGAAGAAATGTAAAAAATCTGATAATATACCTACTAGGAGGTATATTATGATATTTAAAAGGAAGGCTATAGAAAGGCTTGAAGAATGGAAGAAGAATTATTCAGACAGCTATGCTATATTGCTTGAAGGAGCAAGGCGTGTAGGAAAGTCAACCATTGCAGAAGAATTTGCAAAAAAAGAATATAAATCCTATATCCTTATAGATTTTTCAAAAAGTGCAGAGAATATAATAAGATGCTTTGATGACATAGGAAATCTAAATATATTTTTCCTGAGGCTTCAGGCAGAAACAGGAATCACACTTTATGAGCAGGATTCGTTAATTATATTTGATGAAGTACAGCTTTTTCCAAAAGCAAGGCAGGCTATCAAACATTTGGTAAAAGATGGAAGATACCACTATTTGGAAACAGGCTCACTAATTTCAATTAAGAGAAATGTTAAAGATATTCTGATACCGTCAGAAGAAATGAAATTGCAGATTAATCCTATGGATTATGAAGAGTTCTGTGATGCAGCAGGTTTTAATTATTCACTGCTAAAGCAAGTTTATGAAACCGGGAAAGCGATAGGACAGGACACAAACAGAAAACTGATGAGAGATCTTAGAGTCTATATGGCTGTGGGTGGTATGCCACAGGCAGTAGATGCTTATGTAAAAAGAGAAAATTTTGCAAAAATAGACCAGGTTAAGCGTCAGATTATAGCTCTATACGAAGACGATTTCAGGAAAGTGGATCCATCGGGAAGAATATCGGCAATGTACCATTCCATACCGGCACAGCTGTCAAAAGGAACTAAAAAATACAGAATAACTTCAGCATTAGGAAAAAGGAACAGCTCAAAAATCGAAGAACTATTTTATGAGTTGGTTGATTCTAAAACGGTGTTACCTTGTTACAATGTGACTAATCCAAGGGTAAGTCTTACAGATAGTAAGGATTTTGACAGTTACAAGCTATACCTTGCGGACACCGGTTTGTTTGTTACTCTTATGTTTATTGACAGGGCAGCCGCAGAAAATGAAATATATGGGAAACTGCTTTCGGATAAGCTTCCTGCAAACCTCGGGTACTTGTATGAAAATATGGTGGCTCAGATGATTAATGCCACAGGCAGGGAACTGTATTATCACACTTGGGAAAAGAGCGGAAGTACTCATTATTATGAGGTTGATTTTCTGATTTCAAAAAAGAGTAAAATTTCTGCTTTTGAAGTAAAATCATCGGGTACAGGTAAACATGAATCAATTAAGGAATTTGCAAAAAAATTCTCTGCAAATATAGATGGTCTTTACCTGTTGTCGGGAAAAGATGTCGGTGCAGAGAAAACACTGAAAAAGAAACCACTTTATATGACTCCCTTTATTATTAGCTGAAGGATGGACTAATGATTCCATTTGTGCTGGTTTATCTCTTGGGGCTTGGCAGTTCCATTGTTTTCCAGTCAAATGTACCTGTTGCCATTGCTCTTTGTACACTGACGATTATCTTGGAAACGGTATTATTTGTTACATTCGTAGTAAGGCGTTTTCCAAAGAAAATAAGAGAGGAAATGATATGTCCGTAAATGAAATATCAATAATTTTAGGCATCAGCTACGAATGATAAATTCTAAGCGAGCGCATCATGTTTTTCGTCAACGGAACTATTCTTAAGCAGCATCTTACAGAAAAACCGGAGCGAGTCTGGACATTTATTAGTGGAGGCGTGACTTAGTAGGTCAAACAACACATTAGCCCTACAAATTAGAATTTACAGAGCTAACCCTTATTTTTATTTTAGGAGGTAAAGTAAACATGTTACTGGATAGTGAAAGATATGAGAACGTTATTGCCTATGGTAAGGAAGCCATAAGTAAGCTTGATGAGAACAAGTTAGAGGAGGGTTTTTCTATTGCAGAACAAGGCTGGGAGGCCTTTCCTGAGTCCGGCACAAAGTGGAATCAAGGCTATAATTATGCGAAGACATTTTTTGGCCGTGCAATTAAAAATAACGATATGCCAATTGCAAAACGCTGGTTAGATAGAATGATAGAAAACAATAACACATTACATTTGTTTGATTCTGAAATTGAACATATGGAAGCAAAATATGAATTTGAAGCTGGGAATCTTGATAAAGCGTTTGAGCTATGGCAAAATCTTGTAAAACAAAAGGGAGTTGGGTATAGGTATTTCGAGAACGATGATCCAAAGTATATAGAGTTTTATAAATCAAGAAAATAGATTTATCAGCCAATAACCACTGGGAGTTTATTATGGATAAGAGTTATAATGTCATTAATGAATTTTTAAATAACCCGCAGAATACAGACAGCTTATATGAAAGCGATACAGTCATTGCCATTGATTGGCGAGAGGATGACGAGGATATTGTACAATATTTTAACCACGCCATTGGACATAAGATTTGCGTTCAAATGGAAAATAATAACAAGCCTTATGGTAATGACATTATTTTAACCTATAAGGAAAAGACTGTAAAAATCCCATATGAGGAAAAGAAGGATAGGGACACTACGATAATATGGATAAATGAAGTTATAAAAGAAGATTTTTCCATATGTTTGTTTATCGAGAGTATGGAAGATGATACGCTTTTATTTTGTGTTTTACCAAATGAACAATGGAATAAGCTTGAAAATAAACAAGGGAAAACAAAGCTAAATAAGTATTTTTCTAAAATTACCATTAACAGCAAAATGTTTAGCTTGCGGTATGATGTGGTAGAATACTTAAGACTAAAAAAAATGAATCCTAATGTATCATTTTTTACTTTGGTTTCTTATCTTGAAATGAAGAAAAGAGAGCAAGTTTTGACAGAGAAAAAGAATAAGGGTGAAATCGGGCTAAAAGAGTATTTGCAGGGGAAAAAGGAAATTAAAGCTGAAGAAGAGAAATTTGAAGTTACATTGTTGACGAAAAGAACACATCAATAAATTAGAATTGACCGAGCTCTTTGAGCAAGGGATACTTCTTGTTCGAAGGGCAAGAAGGTGGAGCTTAAAACATCTTGATAAATCGAAATTCAGGTGGAAATTTATGAGTCGAAAAAAGGCAATTTTTCTTTATTTATTAGGAACCTTAGGGCAAATATTGATGATATGTATTATAGTTTTTATATTTCGTAACTTGGGTATTGTTGTAGATTATACTATGCCAATGGGAATGGTTGCTATTGGAATAGGTGGAGTTTCATCTGCTCTATGGGGAACTATTATTGCAGTTATATACAAAAAGTACAGTACGAAGAAAATATTAAAGGATTTTTTCGCTATAAAGCAAAACATCAGCAGTTATTTACTCGTTATTGTGTTCTTGTTTTTGAATTTTTGCTATGTTGCATTTGATGGAAAATTAGCGTTGAATGCGTGGTATATTCCTATTATCTTATTTCTTAAAGCAATCCTTTTTGGTGGGATTGAAGAAGTAGGGTGGAGATATATTTTTCAACCAATTATGATGGAACGCCATAGTTATATTAGTTCAACTTTAATTACTTTTGTTCTATGGGGAATATGGCATTTTGCTTATTTCTACATTGAAGGAACATTGCTACAAGTACAGGTGTTTGGATTTTTGCTTGGATTGTTAACTAATTGCTTTATTTTATCCGCATTATTTATAAAGACAAACAGTTTGTGGATATGTGTGATGACACATTCGTTAATAAATGTTTTCTCACAATTAGCAGTAGGTGGTAATCAAAATATAACTTATGCTTGTAAAATAATTATTATAGTAATGGCAACTGTTCTTTCGATTAGAGAGCAAAATAAAAAAGCAACTAATGTGTCAGGTCTTTAAAGAGCGACAACTTCTAATTTCCTGCTAACATAATTCCTATACTTGGAAACCTACCTTAAGAAAGATACAAATAGTTGCAAGTTTAAAAGACAGACATTTTTATCAAGGAAAAGTTGAAAATTTATTGTATTAAGGCTAGTCATCGCGTAGGTAACTTGGTACAATATATACAAAAGGCATATTAGTGTAGATAAGATAGAGGAATAAGAAATGAGCGAAATCTTAAGAATTGATAGAGAATACGCCACATGGGTACAAGACGTAAGTAAAAGGTTCAAAAGAAGCCAAATAAAGGCTGCCACCGCAGTTAACAGCGAAATGCTTTTGTTGTACTGGAAATTTGCAACAACTTGTTGCAAATTTAGAGGATAACTATATTTTCAGAATTCCTTGGGGAGTTTGTTATGAACGACTGTATAAAAATCCCTTATGAGGAAAATAAGAATAGGAGCACCAAGATAATATAGGGTAAAGCTCCCTTAGATTAAACAAAATACCCCTTGACCTTATAGTAAGCTATAATGATATAAATGGTTCAGGAAGGAGGATGATATGACGATTAAAGAATTTGCCCATATCTGTGGATGCAATCCTCAGACACTTCGTTATTATGATCAAATAGACCTACTGAAACCGGTTAAAGTAGATAGGTGGTCAGGATACCGATATTACGATGAGGAGCAGGCTTATGTTTTTGTCAAAATAAAAAATCTTCAAAAAGCCGGATTTACAATAGATGAGATAAGAGGGCTTCTTGATAAGGATAATCTTGCAATCTGTAGAGCCTTTGACGAGAAAATAGCTAAAGAGGAAAAGAGATTGCAGGAAATCAAAGATATCCGACAGTCATATCAAACTGAAATGAATAATATCAAAGATAAGATTGATGCAGTAAGGAAGAAAATTACAGAAGAAATGCAGGCATACAATCAAACGTCAGAGTTTGGACTACATGCAGATAAGTATGAGGGATTAATCGATAATGTAAATCGCTATCTAGACAATGTGGCTATTTCAAATATTGATAAGTTTGATTATGAAGAATTCCACGAGGGAGAAGATGTGGAAGAGGAAGCTGAATTCTTTAATATGCCTGAAAATGAAGACTATGAGCTTGTCTATGAAAAGCATGATTGGTGCAATATCAAGGATTTTATTGATGAATTTTATAATATTGAAAATGGGAAGGAATACGCATTGCTTGTCAGTGTGAATGAGTCGAAAAAGGCCTATAGTACGGCATTTGCAAGTACTCTAATGGGGCTCATTTTAACAAAAAATCCTGATAAAAACTGTGGTTTTACCTGTAACATAGAGAAATCCAAGGACAATAAAAACCATTTCAGGGTGTTTAAGACTAAAGGATAATAGCTAAATTTGGTAGTGCACAATATAAAACTCGGAAGTAGGTGCAATGTGAACAACAAAGTTATTAAAAAAGAATGTGAAGAGCTATGGGCAAAAAATAAATATTTTGTGTTAAGCAAGTCACATAAGACATATCTTGAGATAAGGGAGTATCTAAAGGAAAAGGAAGTTGATATTTTATATCTGCAAGATAAAATACAAAAAGTACGAGATATGGAAGAAAGTAAGAAAGATTTTAGCAATGCCATTCTCCATATCTGGGGATATTTCAAAAAAGAGGCAAGCGAAAATGAGAAACAAGGATTATTTGATATACTGGAAGAGTATATGGATGGGAAGAAAAGTCAGACCTTTGTCATTGAGTACATCAACGCTTTACTAAAGAAATATCCTAGTAAATATTTACAGGAATCAACTTTATTAACAGGAGAAAACATATGAGACTGTGGCATGAACAACTAATCCCCATATTACCCAAAAATCAGCTTCTCGGACAGCATAGAGAATGTTGTGCCCTTAGGGGTAACGGCTGGCTAAGGAGACATAGAACTGTAGACTATGTATTTTTGTATTCTCCGTATCATCTGTTTTTATACCATTCATTGGTAATGGATGAAATGGAAAAAAGAGGATACAATGTGTCTTCGGAATGGAGGGATAAGAATTATAGAGGAAAGAATGCAGAGAATTATAGTAATCTTGAAGAAAAGACTATAGGTAGTCCAATATACAAAGAGCATAATCCTAAATATCTGGCTGAGTGTATAGAAAACCTCAGAAAGAAGGGGATATTATTAGAAGTGTAGGGGGGATGATTGATTTGCCAAGCCACGAAGATGTTGAGATTTGCAAATGTACTGTGATATAATGAGGCGGAGAAAGAAGGTGAAAAGATGAGCAAGTCAACCACTAAGCTTGCTATTGCATTTGCTTTTAAGGAATTATTGATGGAAAAGCCTCTAAACAAAATAACAATAAATGATATCGCAGAAAAGTGTGAAATGAACCGTCAGACCTTTTATTATCACTTTCATGACATTTTGGAGCTAACAGAATGGATTTGCGAATCGGATGCAGAAAGAGCATTAAGCGAAAATCGTACATATGCGACCTGGCAGGAAGGATTTTTGTCCATCTTCAACATGATAAAAAAAGATAAGAACTTTATTATAAATATTTACCGCAATGTGCCAAGTGACTATCTGCACAGATACTTGTATAAGGCTACATATCAGCTTCTTTACAATGTGTTGGAGGAAAAGGCCAAGGGAATGGTTATCAGAGAAGAAGACAAGGCCTTTATTGCTAACTTTTATAAATATGGCTTTGTAGGCCTTTTGCTGGAATGGATTGACAACGGAATGAAAGATGAGCCCGCACTCATTGTAGAACGCCTAAATTCGCTTATTCAAGGCAATTTTGAACAGGCTCTAAACAATGCAAAACTTAATAAATAAATACGACAAAGACGGTGATTTGTCGTATTTTAACCCAATATCGGGGGATTGTCGTATATGCAGACAATCTCCCGATTTTGTGCATATCATTATCTTAGAATAATGCTTATACTTATGCACATAGAAAACAGATGAGCTAGACAAGGGAGTTTAGTCACAAAATAAATGAAAAGGAGAATACGCCTATGTATTATTCAGCAGGAACTTATGAATCATTTGCAAAGCCGGAGAAACCGGAGGGAGCTGACAGAAAATCAGCCTACATTATAGGAACAGGACTTGCGGGACTTTCTGCAGCATTCTATCTTGTAAGGGATGGACAGGTGAAGGGTGAGAGGATTCATCTCCTTGAGAAGCTGGAGCTTGCAGGAGGCAGCTGCGATGGCAGAAAGGATGTGAGAAAGGGATTTTACATGAGGGGTGGAAGAGAGATGGACAACCACTTTGAGTGTATGTGGGACATGTACAGAGATGTGCCTTCCATAGAAAATCCTGAAATATCGGTGCTTGACGAGTATTATTGGCTAAATAAACACGATCCGAACTACTCGCTTTGCAGAGCCTCTGAAAAACGTGGACAGGATGCGCATACAGATAAAAAATTTACACTTGATAAGAAGTCTCAGATGGCACTTACCAAGCTGTTTATGACACCGGAGAAGGAGCTTGAAGACAAGAAAATAAGTGAGGTTCTGCCGGACTCTTTCTGGGAAACTAATTTCTGGCTGTACTGGCAGACCATGTTCGCATTTCAAAGATGGTCATCTGCGCTTGAGATGAAGAGATATCTGTGCAGATTCTGCCACCATATAGATGGGCTTCCTGACTTTACAGCACTTCGTTTTACAAAGTACAATCAGTATGAAAGTATGATACTTCCACTTGTAAAATATCTTGAAAATCACGGAGTAAAGGTAGAATACGGCATAGATGTTAAAAATGTTATCATTAAGGATGAGGGTGGAAGAAAGGTTGCTACTCAGATTGTATACGAGAAGAATGGAGAGACGGATCGAATAGACCTTGTAGAGGATGATTTGGTATTCATTACCAATGGCTGCTGTACGGATACCTCCTGCTATGGAGACCAGAATACCGTGCCTGATATAAGCAATGTGAAGAATGGCGTGGGTGAGTCATGGGATTTGTGGAAAAATATCGCATCTCAGGCTAAAAACGGTGAATATGGCAATCCTGATAAGTTCTGCAGTGATGTTGAAGCCACCAACTGGATGAGTGCAACAGTTGAAACCTCAGATGAGGAAATCATCCAAAGGATAATCAGCATATGTAAGAGAGATCCAAGGGAAGGAAAGGTTACCACAGGCGGCATAGTAACTGTAAAGGACAGTACGGATAATTGGTACCTGTCCTGGACTATCAACCGCCAGCCACAGTTTAAGTCTCAGAATAAGGATACTGTTTTGATTTGGGTATATGCACTTACTACCAATAAAGAAGGAAACTATGTCAAGAAGGCTATGCGTGACTGCACAGGTGAAGAGGTGTGCAGAGAGTGGCTGTATCACATAGGAGCCCCGCTTGATAAGATAGACGAATGGGCAAAGAACCGCTGTAATACCACCACCTGCTTCATGCCTTATATCAATGCCTTCTTCCAGCCAAGAAAGGAAAAGGACAGACCGCTTGTAGTCCCTAAGGGAGCAGTCAACTTCGCATTTCTTGGACAGTTCACAGAGACACCAAGAGACACTATATTTACTACAGAATACTCTATCCGTACCGGAATGGAGGCTGTATATACTCTTCTTAATGTTGATAGAGGTGTGCCGGAAGTATGGGGCTCAAAGTATGACATAAGAGAGCTTCTAAGGGCTGCTTACTATGCAATCGACAAGAAGAAACTGTCTGAACTTCCTTTGTCATTTAAAGAAAAAATTGCTCTAAAGATTGCGCTTAACGTAGCAAAGGGAACTGATGTCGAGATTCTCCTAAGGGAGAGTGGGCTGATAGAATAAAGGTTCGTGAAATAAACAGGATATACGACTGTCTCTAAACCAATGTACCTTAATGTACAGTGGTGCAGAGCCTGAATTTATAGAAGGTGACATATTTAAAATCATTATTCCGCTGTCTGTTGGTTCGATGACAAAGGTAGACCCAGAGACTTCGCCTGTAGCAAGCAGAAATATATAAAGGCATAAACAATAAGTAAAAAGCTCGGATTAGCTCCGAGCTTTTTTTATGGGTGCGCATAGCGGTGCACATTTCTAACGGGTGCAGTCCCGAATCCGCCCGGTAGTGGGAAGGATGTGCCGAAAGCAAGGGCGCCTATGGTGACCTCGAATCTGAGGGAAGCTGGATATGAGGCAGATAGATGTAGAGGAAGAAAAGTGTAGTGCAACTTCTGAAATATATAAGACGAAAAATAATACGTTTCAATTATTTATTATTTAAAATAGCTAAAATATCAACTAAAGAATAAATAAAGGTAAAAATGCATATAATATATAAAATTATGCGTCAATAAATGTACTAAAAACACAAAAATTAATATTGACACGTTTTAATTAATGTCTTATAATGAACCTATGATGTTAAACTTATTTTAGATCATAGGAGGTAAAGCATGAAAAAAGTATTAGCGGTTGCACTATCAGTAACTATGGGGTTATCTTTAATGGCCTGTAGTAATAACTCGTCATCTAAGTCGTCAACAGGTGCGGAAAAAGCTTCATCAACAGCTTCAACAGTAAAATCCAAGACATCTTCCACTGCAGAAAATGGAACAGAGCTAAAGGGAGATATTGAATATTGGTCAAGCTGGAGTGAAACTGAGGCTCAGGCACTTGCATTAAGGGAAGCGGCAGATGAATTTACAAAAGCAAACCCTGGAGTGAAAATCAACTTTACATTTAATGGGCGTGATAACAGGAACTTAGTTGGTTCAGCAGTGGCTGCCGGAACCAAAATTACAATGATGGATGCAAATGCGGATAATATAAAATCAATGTGGTCAGATATGACAATGGATTTAACTCCATTCTTCGAAAAGACATATGCATCAACTGATGGAAAAAAATATGTTGATAGAATTATGCCAAGCATGTCTGGATTGTCAGCATCATTGTTTGATGGGAAGTATTCATATTTTCCTTATGCACCTCAAGCTTTTATGATATTCTGTAATAAGAATATCTTTGATGAATGTGGTATTACAAAGTATCCTGAAACCTGGGCTGAGTTAATGGATGCTTGTGAAAAAATAAAAGCAAAAGGCTATATCCCGGTTACTACTGATAATGGATATGCAACGAGCTGGGTGGGGTACTATCTGAGCCGTCTGCTTGGCAATGAAGAAGTAGAAAAATTAAGCAATGACCCAAAAGCTTGGAGCAATCCAAAGGTTCTAGAGGCAGCCAAGGCTATCGAAGAAATGGCTAAGAAGGGTTACTTTGATCCGGTTATTGAAACAAATACATACCCAAATGCACAGCAGAGTATGGTTATAAATGAAAAAATCGCAATGTACATTAATGGAACCTGGTTACCAAACGAAGTAAGTGAATCAACTCCTGAAAACTTTAAGTGGGGATCTTTTGCTTTCCCAACTGTTGAAGGTGGTGTTGATGACCAGACAGCAGGCTGTTATAGTAGTTACGGTATTGCTATCAACAAAACAGCAACTGCTGAAGAAGCTGAAGCAGCAGCTGCTTTTGGAGTGTATGTTACCACAGCATTTGACCAGAAATTCTCAGATTCTGCAAATGCTATTCCTGTAAGTGTTGATGGCGTATGGCCTGATAGTTTGAAGGATGCACAGCAGGTTATGGCTAAATATACAAAAAGATATCCATCTCAGACTTCTCTGATACTAAATAGTAATAGTAAGCAGATTATTGCAGACGCCTGCCTTAAACTCATGGGCGGAAGTATAACAGCTGAGAAGTTTGTAGAAATGGCATCTAAGTTCTAATTTGTGATTGTTGTGAAAGATAATCAATGCCATTAGCATAAGGTACAAAATTGCTGTGGCTTTTAATTAGAAAAAATAAAGATTTGTTAAAGGCAAAGGGGATAGACCTTTGCCTTTTTCTAAAAAGGGGGCTTTTATGAAACAAACGAAGAGGTCGGTTTTGATTTTTATGATGCCGGCTGTGGTTCTTATGATAGTTATTTTTTTATATCCAACTTTAAGAACAATTATCATGAGTATGTTCAATGCAAAAAGTGTTACTACTCCACTTGCAGATTGGAAGTTCGTCGGATTTGACAATTTTATTAAATTGATTGAAACACCATTATTTGTAAGGTCGATGGCAAATATAGGGAAAATATGGATATACAATGGAATTGCAACACTAGTCTTATCTATGTTATTCGCACTTGCTTTTACGAAAGACATTCGATTCAAAAAATTTTTTAGGACAATAGTGTACCTCCCAAATGTTATTGCAGCTATTGCAGTAGGTTATATGTGGCTGCTTTATGTTTATAACAGTAGATTTGGATTGCTTACTACCACATTTTCAAAACTAGGGCTGACAAAACTCGCGGAATTTCAGTGGCTTAGTTCGGATAATATGTTTTTATCAATGTGTATTGCCAATGTGTTTGGCAATGTCGGATATTTTATGATGATGTTTATAGCAGGCATTGAAAAGATTCCAACGGATTATTTTGAAGCGGCCTCCTTGGAAGGTGCAACAGGATCTCAACGATTTTGGCATATTATTTTCCCATTAACTAAGGGTGTTTTGAGGACGGCAATTGTACTGTGGACAACAAGGACAATGGGCTTTTTTGCGTTATCTCAGGTATTTGCCGGTGTAAATACATATACTCCTATGCTCTTTACATATCAGACTTTGTTTGGAACAGAAGTTGCGTCAGAATCAATTAACGCAGGAATGGCAGCGGCAGCAGCTGTATTAATGACAGTAATTGTAGTATTTGTTTCACTGATTTTAAATCGTGCAATCAAAGATGAAAGCTATGATATGTAGGAGGGTGATATGATGAGAAAGAATAATAGAGTAACAAATTTTCGCTGGCGAAAAGAAGTCCGTCTATTACCTTGTTATATAAGCGGACTCGTATGGTCGTTTTTTACGATTTTTATGATTGGTTGGATTGTGGCAGCCTCTCTGTCATCAACAAAAGAAGTTTTCACGGGGAATGTACTGGCTACAGGGTTGCATATTGAGAATTATACGAAAGCATTTTTTAGGAATAAAGCATTAATGAACTTATTAAACTCAGTGATTTATACAGTTCCATCATGCTTTCTTGCAATTATTGTGAGTGCGCCTGCGGCATATTGTCTAACGAGATTTAAGTTCAGGTTTAGCGGATTGATTAAAAAGAGTATTGTTACTGCACTTGGCATTCCTGGAATTATGATTGTTATGCCATTATTTTCGATTGTAAGTACACTTAAATTGGGTGGAACCCATTTAACACTGATATTTATATATACTGCTACTTCGGTACCATATACTACTTTTTTCCTTATGGCGTTTTTTCAGGGAATATCTGAAGCTTACGAGGAAGCAGCAGCAATCGATGGTTGCGGACCGATACAGTGTTTTTGGAGGATTATGTTTCCTCTAGCTCAACCTGCGGTTATGACTGTGACTATTTTTAACTTTATAAGTAGATGGAATGAATATTTCATGGCACTTATTTTTGCTAATAAATCAGAGCTTCGTCCTGTTGGCGTAGGTCTGTACCAAACAGTTCAGTCTATGATGCAATCAGGAGATTGGGCTGGAATGTTTGCTTCAGTGGTTATTGTATTTATGCCAACAGTAATAATATACTTATTCCTCTCAGACAAAATTGTAGTTGGAGTAACTTCCGGTGGTGTTAAGGGCTAATTTTATTAAATATAGAGGTAATAAAATGCATTATAATAATGTTAGATTTGGAATTTTTACGGATTTACATCTGGATATTATGCATGATGGAAGGGCTAGATTAAATGCATTTATTGATCAGATGGAGAAAGAAAATGTTGACTTTATAATACAATTGGGAGATTTTTGCTATCCTGAAGATACGAGCAAGTGCCTTTGCTCAGAAGAGAATCTTCCGGTTAATCTTAAAAATGCAATGACAACTCCGATTGACGTTCCTAAAATTGAATTGTTAGAGAAGTTCAACCATTTCTCCAAACCTCATTATCATGTACTTGGAAATCACGAGCTTGATTTTTGTTCAAAAAAACAGGCAATGAAGCTTTATGGAATGGAAAATCGATTTTATTCATTTACATGCAAAGGCTGGAAGTTTATTGTGTTGGATGGAAACAATTTTAAAACAGAAAGTGGAGAGTTTAAGGACTACTATTACGGGGACTATTTTGATTCAAAGGATCTTCCGTATATTGATCCTGAACAAATGAGCTGGCTTGAAAAAGAATTGTTCTCAGACGAAATGCCTGTGGTTATATTTTCGCATCAGCCTCTCAATAAAAGTTCAAGAGGAATAAAAAATGCTGATGAATTATTGGACTTGTTTGACAATGTAAACAAAAATGGTAAGAGGGTCTATTTATGCATAAATGGACATACGCATGTAGATGTCTATACTGAATGCAATGGGGTAGGATACTATACACTAAATAGCATGTCTAACCATTGGATAGGAAAGGATTTTGCTAAACATAGATTTTCAAATGAAATTGAATCGTCATTTCCAAATCTACAATACACCTTTCCATACAAAAAACCATTATATGCTGTGGTGGAATTGGACAGCAAAAGGGCTTATATTAAAGGAAAGACAGGAGAATTTTTTGAGCCTGGTCCAGTAGATATGGGATGTAAGCAAGAGTTGAGTGCTTCTATTTGCGATAGAGAAATAATATGGTAAGCTTGGTTTGTATAAGTGGCTTATGGTCGATTAGGGAGGAAATATGGAATTAAAATTTACAGGCATAGGGGCAGCGTACTATCCCGTGCTTGGCAGCAACTGCGCGTTCTTCGAGCATGGAGGATGTTTATATTTAATTGATTGTGGAGAAAGCACTTTCAAGTCAATGTACTCAAGGAATGAAATATATCATTATGATAAAATTACTGTACTAATAACGCACCTTCATGCAGACCATATAGGCAGTTTGGGTTCTTTACTTTCATTCTGTAATATTGTGCTTCATAAAAAAGTTCTACTGGCCGCAGAAGAAGATACCATTGTGCATATTTTGTCTCAAAGCGGGGTTCAGCCGGATATGTATGAATTTACAACAGACTTTAGTAAATGTGAAACAGAAGGCCTTAGAATAAAAGTACAGAGGGTTGTTCACGCTAAGGACATGTTGTGTTGTGGTTTTGTGTTTGATTGTGATGGGGAGAAGACGTATTACAGTGGAGATACAAGTATTATACCTGAAAATATTTTAAACATGTTTCTGTCTGGAGAGATAAAAACTATGTACCAGGAATGCACATATTTAGATACAGATAGTATATCTCATTTTTCACTTAAAAAATTGAGTGAATTGATTCAGGTTAATGAAAGAAATCGTATTTACTGTATGCATTTGGGTGATGATATAAAAGATGATATTATGAGGGCTGGTTTCCGTATTCCTGAAGTGGTTTGATTTGTTATTATTTGAGACAAAGAATAAATAGCTAATTCACAATCAGATTGTGATTAGTGAATGGACATTTATATGATTGAAATTTTGGAGGAAAAATGGAATGAATAATACACTTCATTTATTCAATAATGATGCTGTTCAGATTGCTGCACATCGGGGGACTGCCGGTGCTAACATTCCTTGTAATACAATTACTGCATTTGATATTGCTTTACGAGGCGGGGCATCTATATTGGAAATGGATCTTTTTAAAAGTGCAGATGGTGAGATTTTTATTTTTCATACAGGGAAAGAGCCGTATCAGTTAAACAAAGATATTGACCTTACTCAACTAAGCAGTAAAGAGATTAGACAATTAAGATTGATTAATGTTGATTTCAATGCGACACAATGGGGAATTAATACATTTGACGAGGTACTTGAACACTTTAAAGGACGTTGTATTTTGAACCTTGATAGGATTGGTACTTGCATATCTGATGTGATTAAAATTGTTGAACGACACAATATGAGAGAGCAAATTCTCTTAAAACATGCACCGACCAAGAAAGTTCTTAAAATTATTGAGGAAATTGCTCCCTCGTATATGTTCATGCCTATATATATGGAGGAAGACACTGCATCAGAGATGGTTGAAAACATGAATATAAACTATATTGGAGCAGAATTAGTATTTAAAACTGAACAGTCTCCTGTAATTCAACCTGAGTATATTGATCAGATGAAGAAGAAAGGGAAGATTCTTTGGGGGAATGCAGTTTTATATGATTTTAAGATACCACTTTCTGCGGGGCATACCGATGATATTTCACTCATTGAAAGTCCTGAAAAGGGCTGGGGATGGTTGGTCGACCATGGATTTGACATTATTCAAACTGATTGGACATATCAATGTTGTAAGTATCTTAAAGACAGAGGGATTAATAAGTGAAGAGAATGCTAAAAACATTGAGCTATATCAATATTTAAGTGAAAAAGTTGTTATTATTATATTTTCATGAGATAATGTATTCTAATCATTTTATGTTGTTAAATAACAAAATATAAGATTCTTTACAAGCAGAATTTTTGTACTTGTAAAATAGATTGGAGTGTAACGCATGGCAACTATTAAAGATATAGCAAAAGAAGCAAAAGTATCTCCTGCAACTGTCTCAAATGTCTTGAATGGGAAGGATAATGTTAGTAGTGATAAAATACAGAGAGTTATGCAGGTTGTTGAGGAGATGGGATATGCTATTAATGAAAAAGCGCAAAATCTTCGTAAAGGGGCGGCAAAGGTTTTAGCAGTTGTAGTACCTAATATATACGATAAGACATATATAGATTTTTTCTCTAATTTTAAGGATTATGCTGAACGAAGAGAGTATGTAGTGGATTTGTATATTACAAATGATAATGGTGATTATGAAAAAAAGCAAATTCAAAGAATCAAATCCAGGATGACAGAAGGGGTAGCTGTTTTTACTTCAATATCCGATGGAAGTAAGCCCTACTTTGAAGCTGGATTTTCGAAAGAGGACGTGATTTTTATCTCGTGCAAGCAATCCTATAGCAGTAAATTTATAGGCTATGACGGTAGACAGGTTGGTGAAAATATTGCAAAAAGAGTTTTGAGTGGAGGGTACAAGAAGGTCGCACTTTTAACAGGACCATTGACTAACACCAGTAAAAAAGAATTTTACGATAGTTTTTTTGAAAGAATAAATAATTCTGACAAAATCAGTGAAATATATGGGTTGATTACTACTGAACAGTGTAGCCATCAAAGTGTAGTAAAAATTTTTACTCACATGTGTCCGGACGTAGTAGTAACAGATAGTCTATCACTGGCAGAGATAATTAAAGCTGTCTACCAGAACTTTTACAGCAACAATCCGATGGATATTATTTCGCTTTCTCCCGTATATACAGTCCCAGAAATGGATATTATTAAATACGAGATTGATTATAGAAAGATGGGAATTGAAGCAGCCTCGTATTTGATTAATCGCAATTGGGAAAGTAGTAATGAGATAATTATACAACCCAAAGGTTTTTCCGATTGGCAAAGACTAAGAGCAAATAGCGAAGAGAAAGTATTAAATGTCTTGTCCATTGGAAGCCCTACGACAAGTGCTCTTAAAACTGTGGTTAATCTTTATGAATATAATACAGGAGTAAAAATACGGATTACTGAATTACACTCAGAAAGTATGTATGACCTTATGAAGAATTGGGGACCTGAACTATCTTATGATATTGTTCGTATGGGTAAGGACTGGTTTCCAAATTTTGGCAAGTTGGTATTTGAGCCTCTCTCTAGTATTGACCGAGAGATAACAAGTGTTTTAGATGGATATCTACCTAATGCGCTGAGAAACTATGCTTATTTAGATGAGGAGATTTATGCTCTTCCAGGAACACCAAGTATACAATTGTTATTCTACAGAAAGGATTTGTTTGAGGATACCAGAGTAAAAAGATTGTATTATGAGATGTATAAACAGACTTTAGAAGTGCCGAAGACTTTTGAAGAGTATAATCAAATAGCCCGGTTTTTCACTAGAAGATTTAATAACGAATCTCCGGTTGAATACGGATGTACATTTACATCAGGAGAACCGGAACTTGTGGGAGTAGAGTTTCTAATGCGTTATTTCAGTCATTCTGAGACTTTGATTGATGAGAAAGGTGATATTTTCTACAGTATAGAAGCCGCAGAAAAAGCACTTAAAGAGACCTCAGATTCATGGAATTGCTCTTCTAAAGAAAAACACATGTGGTGGACTGATACAGCTAAAGAATTTGCCGAAGGTAATACGGCAATGAGTATTCATATGATAAATCATGTTAGTGGATTTGTTGGTACCGATTCAAAAGTTAGGGGTAAATTAGGATGGAGTGTAGTACCGGGTAATAACCCTATGTTAGGGGGCAGTGTACTTGGAATTTCCAAGTATTCAAATAATAAAGAAGAAGCACTTAGATTTTTGAAGTGGCTTAGTCGTGATGATATTGGTACAGCAACAGTATTACTTGGTGGAATGTCAGCCAAAAATGCAGCCTATGATGATGCTGAAGTAAATAATTCATATCCTTGGCTGGACTATGCTAAAAAGTGCTTTGAGAATTCACGGGGTAATTATTGCCCTACAAAAGACGGAGAAAAAGTAGTGTTAAAAGAATTACAAAATCTGTTAGGTTTAGCAGTTAGAGAAGGAATAATGGGCAATATAGACATGGATAATGTGATTAAATTTGCACGTTCTTCCTACGAAAGAATAAAGAAGAAAAGAAATGATAAATTTTAGGAGGTTAGAGGTGCAGGAATCTATTTATAAGACTGAAAAGTATCGTTATACAGCGATAAGACTGATTAAAGATAAACGTGGGATTTTTGGAATACCCCAAATCAATATTAGTGCTGACTTTGAATGTGAAATCACGAAGGATAAAGGATTATATTATGAAACAGATGGAGAGATAGTCTTTTATATAAAACATTTTATTTTAAAAGATGCTTGTTTGATTTCCATAGAAGTAGAACAAGACGAGAATTATGAACTTAAACATGTTTTATGTGAAGGCAAGTATATTAAGTTTGATCATATTAATAGTTGTTGGAAATTTCAAATTGAAATTAGTGGTTTGACAGGTCCAACAAGAACCTTGTTTGCGCATACTATTTTGAGAGAAGACGGTATTACTCTCAGGGTTGAGGAAAATGATATAGGAAGGTGTGCCGGAAAGTATAGTAAAGATACATATCCACAAATTCAGATTGAAGCAGCTAGTCATTACTCTTTTGCTGCGCGGGAGGTGTTAAGGCGTATGGGGGTAGCAAGATACCTTCACAATAACAGTCTAGGATATCTCCTGTTATTGGGATTTGAAACATGTAATGAACTTCATCCTGATTTTCCACCTCATTGGCATTTGATATTTAGATGGCCTTATTTTTGTGGCTCACAGGCGCCTCATATTTATATTGATGACGAAGGTAGAATGACACACAATGTAATGTATATTGATGGAATTAGTGGCGTTTGTAGAAAATATCAAGTTGATGAATGGTGTAAGTTTGTCGACATGTATGGAGCGAATGTCCTTGCCTTTCGTGTCGTTGAAGATGGAGGGATGGAGTTAACAACTCCGGGAGGAAACGTATATAAGATATCATCCTATAATAAAGAGTATGGTGTAAAAGTATATTGTAGTAACAGTTACTTGGGGCATGTAGTATTGAAAAATGATACAGACAAAGGAAAACTTCAAGTTTTTTGGAATGATGAGGAGCGTAGTGAGGATTCATATGCAGAAAGCGTTGAATACGACCCATATACCGGAGCTATTGTTAAAACAGAAATAATGCATGAACATAAGGGGCTGATATAATGGAAGAGTATTTAATGAATGATGGGGTATTCTTATTTCAACTGATATGCGCAGGACTTTGTGGTATGGCGGTAGGTATAGAGAGACAGAGCCGTATGAAGTCTGCAGGAGTAAGAACTCATTTTGTAGTAGCCATGGCATCGGCACTTATGATGATAGTTTCTAAATATGGTTTTTTGGACGTTATCATCATCAATGGCGCAAGTGTGGATGTATCCAGAGTAGCTGCAGGTATAATATCTGGTATAGGTATACTTGGTGGAGGACTTGTTTTAATAGGGAAGCAGGGACTTGTAAGTGGTATGACAACAGCAGCAGGAATATGGATGACCGTAGGTATAGGTATGGCGATGGGAGCAAGGATGTATGTGTTGGGTTTTGAAGGAACAATACTTATTCTCCTAATGCAATATCTCTTTCATAAAAAGTTTGCAATGTTTAAAGAGCCTTTAAGAGCCCAGGCTATAATTTCAGTTGGGGGTGTAAATGAGAATGTAGATGCAGTAATGAAGGAATTGGAAGAAATGGGGATGGAAGTGAGCAGAATAAAGATTGAAAAGAGAGACGCAAGTTCGTTTCAGTTGAAATGCGATGTAATACTTCCCAAAATGATGGAAAGAAGTGATTTTATGGGAATTATGGCTAAGATGAATGCTCTTATTTCTTATGAAATTTAATAGAGGTTTATAAAAAGAGAGAGTGTTTGAGAGCTTTGTGCTTGTGTTCTGATAGGGATACCGGTATAGTTTTAATTTTTTTTAAGGTATCGAGATTGATTTTGTAAAATCATGATACAATAGAGTATATGAAATGTACTGGAAATTTGAATAAATAGGATAAAGAAATGGATAAAAAAGATGAAATGATGTTTGTAAGTCATGAATCCCTTGTAAAAAAGATTTATATTATTAGGGGACAAAAGGTTATGCTTGACTTTGAATTAGCCGAAATCTATGGATATGAAACAAAGCGATTTAATGAGCAGGTTAAAAGAAATATTGAGAAATTTGATGAAGACTTTATGTTTTAATTAACGGATGAGGAAGTATCTGAACTTTCAAGGTCGCAAAATGCGACCTTGAACAGGAGTGCAGGAAGAGGTAGTAATATTAAGTACAATCCTCATGCTTTTACCGAGCAGGGAATCTATATGCTGATGACAGTTCTCAAAGGAGAGCTTGCAGTCAAGCAGAGTAAAGCCTTGATTCGCACTTTCAAGCAAATGAAAGACTACATAGTAGAAAATCAAGGGTTGATTGGGAAAAGAGAGTTTTTGCAGCTTTCGATGCAGATTACAAGTAATGTCGTGGAAATGCAGGATTTAAGACGAGATTTAAGAGATGTGGAAGATCAGGTAGCAGAAGTGGTGGATACCTTAAATAATGTGGTGCATAAATCGGAGCTGTCGGAGCTGATTCTTGACCTTAGCAATCCACAGCTCAAATACGGATTTTTACTTTTGAATGGACAGCCGATTGAAGCAAATCTTGCTTATAAGGACATTTACAGCATAGCGAAAAAGAGTATCTATATCGTCGATAACTATATCGGAAGTAGTTGACCAAGTAGTATATGCAGACCTGATAAACAAGCTCTTGAAAAATCCAATTTTAAAGTTAAAATAGAGTAAAAAAAGTTGATTGGAAATTTGAAAAAAATATGTATCCAATACTTGACACAAGGGTGGTCTTGTGGTCGGATAGGGATACATATAAGTTTTTATGATGAATAACATTTTATTTATGACACAATATGCTCTATAAAATGAATTGTTTAGAGATTTAAATAAAGAGGATAAAGAAATGGATAAAAAAGATGAAATTATGATTGTAAATCATGAATACCTTGTAAAAAAGATTTATATTATTAGGGGACAAAAGGTTATGCTTGACTTTGAATTAGCCGAAATTTATGGATATGAAACGAAAAATTTCAACAGGCAGGTCAAGAATAATATTGAGAAATTTGAAGGTGAAGATTTTATGTTCAGGCTCACCGAAGAAGAAATGGATGACTTGAGGTGCAAAATTTTCACCTCAAGTTGGGGTGGTACAAGATACCTTCCTTATGCCTTTACTGAACAGGGAATCTATATGCTGATGACTGTATTAAAGGGTGACCTTGCTGTAAGGCAAAGTAGAGCTTTAGTTCGCACTTTCAAGCAAATGAAAGACTACATAGTAGAAAATCAAGGCTTGATTGGGAAAAGAGAGTTTTTGCAGCTTTCGATGCAGATTACAAGTAATGTCGTGGAAATGCAGGATTTAAGACGAGATTTAAGAGATGTGGAAGATAAGGTGGCAGGTTTAGTGGATAATTTAGGGAATGTTGTGCATAAATCTGAACTGTCTGACTTGATTCTCGACCTTAGCAATCCACAGCTCAAATACGGATTTTTACTTTTGAATGGACAGCCGATTGAAGCAAATCTTGCTTATAAAGACATTTATAGCATAGCGAAAAAGAGTATCTATATCGTCGATAACTACATCGGAGTGAAAACTTTGGTCTTGTTAAAAGATGTTCCTTCATCGGTAGAAGTCATTATATTCAGCGATAACATCGGCAAAGGACTTCATACCCTTGAATATCAGGATTTCTGCCAAGAATACCCATTTAGAAAGATAACATTCCAAAAATCCGGTGGAGAGTTTCATGACAGGTACATTATTATCGATTGGAATACCGAACATCAGAGAATCTATCATTGTGGAGCGTCTTCCAAAGATGCAGGTCAAAGAATTACAAGCATAACGGAAGTGATCGATCAGATGATTTACACCGACCTTATCAATAACCTATTGAAAAATCCGGTGTTGCAGTTAAAATAGAAGTGGAAAATGGATTGGAAATTTGAAAAAAATATGTATCCAATACTTGACACAAGGGTGTTAATTCAGATGGGTGTAAAGCAAAGTCATAAGACTAGTTAAAACAAGATGCGAGCTTTATGGGAGCTACCATGAGGTTTTTGCAGTTAGTGACCTTCTACACGAAAAAAATCACCTTAATTAAAGGTGCTTTTTTAAATATTATTTTTGCTTTATGCAAGCAGTTTTTCCTCTAAATTAACATCAAGCCCGAACTCTTTCAAGTCCTGCTCCCTTATGTCTAATTCTGCCTTAATTATGTCAAGCATTTCATAATAAGCCAGTGCCTTGCCATCATAGAAAAGGTTGCTCTTATCCTCATCCCACTCTGGAACATGTACATATGGATTCTCTATGTATTCTTCATGTTCCTTAATCCTTTTGGATAAATTTTTGATAGCACGCTTTAATGAAGCTGAACTTTGCTTTGGCACATCATTTTCCGCAAAAAATTGTAAATCCATCTCTAACCCCTCGTTATTTTGTATTATAACACTAAGTTTAGTTCCCTTCAAGTCTCTCGCATATGAAGAAAGAAATGGTTCTCGGAAAGAACATCATTACCGTCGCAATTGAAAATGACTATTGATATTATTCACAAAAGGTTGTAGTATATTTCATGTCATATATTTAATATTCTAACTCCATATCAGGTTTTTTGGGGACTTGACGTAGCTACCAGGGGGGTGATTTTATTTTTATCAACAAGGCTCTGCTTGCATTTTCAAAAGGTTCAGAAAGCAAAATTTCAAAAGCCATTTTCTTACAGCTAATAATAACACTGTTTTCATCGGCAGTATCGGTCTGCCTGAGCATTTTAATAAACGAGCTGCTAAAGTCTATGCAGATAGGAAGTTCCTCTGTATCCATACTTATAGGCTCTATATTTGTCCTGCTTATAGTGATTAAATTCCTTCACAGATTAAATGTAAGAGTGGTAAATGAGGCAGGAAGAAGCATAAAGGATAATGTAAGAGCGAAGATACTCCAGAAGCTCTTTCTCCTTGGCCCTGAATATGCTGATACTATCCGCACAGGCAGCTTGACTTCAATGTTTACTACCAGAGTAGAATGGCTAATGAATTATTATACTAAGTATCTTCCTGTTATTTTAAGTGCAGTGTTAAATGCGGGCATATTTATTATTTTCCTGATGTATGTAGATATCTATACAGGCATGGTTTCCATCGTTTCCGTAGTAATGATGCTTGCTATTCCGATGCTGTTTTTTGGTATTATGAAAGAAAAGGGAAAGAAAGAGTGGGAAGAACACGCTACTTACTACAGTGAGTGTCTGGACGGTTTGCAGGGAATGGTTAGCCTTAAGGCATTTAATGCGGATGCTAAGTATGTAAGGGATATTAAGAACTACGGTGAGAATTACAGAAAAGCCATTATGGCTCATCTGAAGGTCACAATCATTGAAGGTACGTTTTCAGAGTTCTTCTTAAGAGTAGGTACTGCACTGACTATAGCTATTACCGGGCTTAGGTGTGCCTATGGCTATGTGGATAAAAGTTTCCTCATATATTCGTTCTTTGCTATAGGGGCGGCATTTTCCCCTATGTTTAATCTAATCAGTGCCTGGCATCTGGGATTTCAGGGTGTTTCAGGCTCATATTCTTTGAGCGAATTCCTTGATACTAAGAGTGAGAATCTTATGGAAAATGATGTAATAGGCAGGGAGGCAAAAAACAGGCAGGAACTAGAGTCCTTACTTGATGAGAAGCATTTTCAGAATGTTATAAATGGGGATGTCAGGCTTAGCTTTAATAAGGTGTCTTTTAGGTACAAGGGAGCTAAAAAGGATACCTTAAAGAACATAAGCTTTGAACTATATAAGGGTAAGACCATAGCCCTGGTAGGGCCTTCCGGTGGCGGTAAATCCACTATAGCGGGGCTTATGATGGGGTTTTACAGGGCAGATAGTGGAGAAGTGACACTGAATGAAAAGGTGATGAACAATGAAAATGCAGCATTTTTTGGCGACAATATAGCTGCTGTGTGGCAGGATAATCATCTGTTCTATGGGAGCATATATGAGAATATAAAGATGGGAAAGCCATCTGCTACCGATGAAGAGATATATGAGGCAGCTAAAAAAGCTATGATTTATGATTTGATTATGTCGCTTCCTGAAGAGTTTGATACTGGTGTAGATGAGCTTGGCAGCAGGTTCTCTGCGGGTGAAAGGCAGAGGATAGCTATCGCAAGAGCCTTGCTTAAGGATGCGCCTATTCTCATTTTTGATGAAGCTACCTCTGCCCTTGATAGGGAAAATGAAAGATATATAGGGGAAACTATACAGTCACTAAAGTCTGATAAGGCTATTCTTATTATAGCTCATAGACTGTCCACTATAAGTATGGCTGATGAAATCCTGGTTGTAGAAGATGGAGAGATTATTGATAGAGGAAACAGGCAGTATTTGGAGGAAAACTGTGAACTTTTTAGAAGGCTTATAAGAGGAGTGAAATAGATATGGGTAAGATGAAATATGTGTTCTTACTTTCAAAGTATATAAAGAATTATAGAATAAATGTTATACTCTGCGTTATTATCCATGCCCTTTACAAGAGCCTGCCAATATGCCTTGGTTTTGAAACTGCATTAATCGTGTCAAAGGCTATGAGTGGGACTTTGACAAGCCCTGTGATGCATTTTCTAATCGTACTTGCGATGGTTATCGGTATGGCAGTATTAAATTATCTTGACATCTATGTGTCTCATGATGCGGCATACAAGATACTCACCACATTAAGAGGAGTATCCTATGAGAAGATAGCAAGGCTTGCACCGGCGGGGCTTGAGGGCGAAAAAAGTGGAGACATAATGAGTATCGTGCTTGAAGATGTGGAAATATTGGAGTGGTTCTATGCCCATTCGATAATTCAGGTCTTTGTGGCAATCATTTTACCAGTCATTTCTTTCATCATTGTCGGATGTTTTTCACCTGAATTTTCACTTATCCTTATAGCATTTTCGATTATTATTCTACTAATCTCAGGCAGGAAAAATAGTAAGGCTGACCGGTACGGAAGTGAGACGCAGTCAAGGCTTGGCGAGTTAAACGCTGTCATTATAGACGGGATACAGGGGCTTAAGGAAATCATTACATTTCGTGGCTTTAGGGCATATTTTAAGAAGATGTTTAGGTACAATGATGATTATAACAAAGCTTATTTTGATTATTCTAGAGAGGCTGTGGAGGAAGTAACCAACACCAATCTAATCATAGGCATTTCTTCAGTAATCTCAGCCGTTGCAGGTGTGTATTTTGCTATAAAGGGGGAATATTCCACGGAATTTGTACTTCCGCTTATTGCAGTTTCAAGTATGGTATACAGCCCTTTAAGTGAGATGCTCTCTATGAAGAGTAACTATGGAAGAATATTTGCGGCAGCAGGCAGGGTATTTGATTTTCTAAATGAAGAAGAGCCCGTTATCAATAATGGCAGGTTAAATGCAAAAGATGTAATGAGTGAAAATGTAGGGGAATTAGCATTTAACAATGTCGGATTTGCCTATAAAGACAGGGAAACAGGGGCAGAAAACAAGGTTATAAAGGATGTTTCATTTACTGTAGAAGAAGGAAAGAGCGTTGTATTGGTTGGCTCTTCAGGCTCGGGTAAATCCACCTTAATCAAGCTTTTACAGAGATTTTGGGATGTAGATAAGGGAAGCATTACCATAAATGAAAATGACATAAAAGACATAAAGATAGAGGAGTTAAGGAAGATGATTTCCGTCATTCCGCAGGATGTCTACCTGTTTAACCGCAGTATAGAAGAAAACCTAAAATTGGCAAAGGAAGATGCGGGAGATGTGGAAATAAAGAAAGCCTTACAAGATGCCAATGTTATGGATTTGATAAACAGGCTTCCAGAGGGGATAAAGACAGTTGTAGGAGAAAGAGGAGCAAGCCTTTCAGGCGGTGAGAAGCAGAGGATATCTATAGCAAGAGCATTCTTAAAGGACTCGCCTATATTGATAATGGATGAGATTACCGCTAGTCTGGACTATGAAAACGAGAACAAGATAAATGAGTCTCTAAATGAATTAAAGAAGGGCAGGATAACCCTAATGATAGCCCACAGGCTCTCTACCATTAAAAGTGCAGACTATGTAGCTTTTATAAATGATGGAGTCTGCGAGGCTTTTGGGACTTTCGATGAAGTCTATGAGGCTAATGAGAACTTTAGGAGGGTATTAGGGGAGGACTTGATGAAGCCATAGCCATTAAAATTCATTTCGGTTACATTTTTAGAAATATGCAACAATATTAAGAATTTATGTATAAATATAGACATTTGTGAATTTATTATGTATAATGTGTTATCGCGTTTGGCATACTTGGTGTGCCAGGGCCGAATTGTTTGACATTATATAACCAATTGGCATAGTTAATATTATGAATAATTATACTATAAAGTAGGTTATGTTATGCAAACAATACAATCACATTATAGGAGGAGAACGGGAATGGTTTCAAAAAAAGTGTTATGTCTTACCCTTGCGCTGGCTACAAGTTTGTCGACTTTCCAGTCAGGGTATGCCTTAGCAAATGACAAAAGTACGGATTCTTTGAATCAGGCTGCTTCATACGCTGCAGGCTCATTTGCTACAAACTGGAAGGCTTTGCTTGCCAGCGAAAAGGAAGGAATAGGCTCCTTCGTTGTGATGCTTAAGGATGGAGAGAATCCTGCTTCAGTGGTGTCAGCCTTTACTGAGAAGGTGAAGGGCCTTGGCATAGAAGCTGAGATTGAAGAGGTATTTAATACCGAATTTGCGGGAGTTGTGTACAAGACTACCAAGGCTGATGCTCTTAAGATAGCACAATTGCCTGAGGTAGAGACTGTAAGCAAGGAGAAGGTATACAAGAAGTCTGTTATGCCTGCAAAGCAGGAAGGCAGAGCAGCATTTAGAAGCTATGTTCCAAGCAATATCCTTATGGTAAAGGATAAGGTGCCTGCAGAATATGACGGTAGAGGAATGGCGGTAGCCATCATAGATTCAGGTGCGGATGTAAAAAACCCTGATTTTCGCTTGGATGCGGGTGTAAATGTAAAGGTAAGTAAAGACCTTGCAACAGGCTTCATTGCAGGCAGCAAAAAAGGTGCTTATATAAGTGAGAAGATTCCTTTTGTTTACGATTATGCAGACAAAGATAATGATGTATTAGAGCCTGCAAAAGAGTCTCACGGAATGCACGTAGCGGGAATCACAGCAGCCAACCCTGTAGATCCTGAAAAAAACGGTGTAGTAGGTGTTGCGCCTAATGCTCAGCTTCTCATCATGAAAGTATTTGGTGATAAGGCAAAGGGTGCACGTACAAGAGACTATATCAATGCTTTAGAGGACTGTGTTTCTTTAGGTGTAAACGCAGCCAACATGAGCCTTGGTTCAGGTGCGGGTTCAGAGAGATTTATGGATCCGGGTGTATCTGTTGTGATTGATAAGGCAAAGAAAAGAGGCATGACTGTTGCCATTGCAGAGGGTAATGACGGATATTTCGGACAGGGTTCATCAAAGCCTGACGTTAACTACCCTGACTACGGTCTTGCTGCTTCACCAGGTATAGTGGAGGATGCACTCACAGTTGCCTCTATAGAGAATACTTCAGTAAGAAGAGGCTATCTTCAGGTTGAGAATAGTAACCATAATATCATATTTTCAAGTCTTATGAACATCGATAACTATGCTAAAAAGAACGACCTTTATGACAAGTATATGGATGTAGTATCCAGAGGACTTGGAGAGGCTGAGGACTTTAAGAATGATACAGAGAATAGCCTTGAGGGCAAGGTTGTTCTTATCAAAAGGGGCAAGATTACCTTTGAAGATAAGGTTAAGAATGCAAAGGCTCACGGTGCTAAGTTCGTTGTAATATATAATCATGAGCAGGGTGGCTCAAACCTCATGGGAATGGTAACTAACGATACAGAGACAGTTACAACCATGATATCCTATGATGACGGAATGTTCCTTATGAATGAGTCTTCACCTAAGCTTCGTATTGCAAGGAATATGATAAATGTAGAGAATCCTAATGTAGGAAAAATGTCTGATTTTAGCAGCTGGGGACTTACATCTGATGGAGACTTTAAGCCTGATATAACTGCTCCGGGTGGAAATATTTACTCTACATTAAATGATAATTCTTATGGAAATATGTCAGGTACAAGTATGGCTTCTCCTCATGTAGCAGGTGCAGTTGCAGTCATTTTGCAGAGAATTGAGAAGGAGTATCCTGACATCACCGAGGAGGCTAAGCAGCTGCTTACAAAGAATCTCCTTATGAGTTCAGCTCTACCTCACAAGAGTCTGGTAAATGGACTCTACAGCTCACCTAGACAGCAGGGTGCAGGTGTATTAAACCTTTACAATGCTATCTATGCGCCTGCTGTATTATACGGAAAGAACCACGTTACGAGTGTAAACCTTGGAAGCATTCCTAAGGGTGGCAATGCTGATGTAAATGTAACAGTTGAGAACATTACCAAGGGCAGCATTACTTACAATGCAAAGCTTTATCTCACTACAGATGGAGTTGAGACAGACCAATATGGAAGTAAGCACTTCACTCTAGACCCTGTAACTCTTGGCGCTATTGAACTTGGAAGCGTAACAGTGGAGGCAGGAAAGAGTGCCAATGTTAAGGCAGCGGTAGATGTTTCAAAGCTTAATTTCCCTGAAACACCTTATGGAAACTATCTTGATGGCTTCATAGTATTTACTTCAGAAGATGAGGTAGAGCTAAGCATACCTGTAACAGGCTTTGTTGGAGACTGGGCTAATCTTCCTGTACTTGAGGATGACATCTATGCCCTTTACAATGAAGGTAAGCTGCCTATATATTATAGCGAACATGGTACATACTCTCACTTAGGCAGCAGCGCTGATGGTGCGCATGCTGTACTTGGTGAGAAGCAGAATAAGGGTAAGCTACCTATATATGATGGTGAGCACCTTGCAATTTCACCTAACGGCGATAAGTCATATGACTATGTCAGATTCTACGGAACCTTCCTTAGAGGCTTTAGAGACTTTACAATGACTGTAAAGAATGCTTCAACAGGAGCTGTAGTTTACCAGAGTAAAGAGGATACCGAAGGTGTCAAGAATTACTATGGAGAAGCTATTGCAACACAGGAAGACATTGATAAAAAGGTATCTACCGGCGGAGACTGGGAGTGGGATGGTAAAGTAGGCGACACAGATGCTCCTGACGGCAACTATGTCCTTGAAGTAAGCTACGCCCCACTTGTAAGTGGTGCCAGCGTTCAGACAAAGACTTATAGCTTTGTAGTAGACAGGGTTAAGCCTGAAGTAGAGCTTTCTTCTTATGATGCAAAGAAGGGTGAGTTCAAGGTAAGTAAGATTAAGGAAGAGCTTTCAGGAGTAAAAGATGTCATTGCTTATACCATTGAAAATGAAAATGCAAAGCTTATTGATGTTAAGGAAGAAAACGGAGAGTATGTCATAAGTACAGCGGATACAGGCAAGGAGCTTAAAGACATCAACCTCTATATTGAAGACTGGGCAGGAAACGTATATGATGCGCCTCTTTCAGAGTCCATTAAGGAAGAGAAGAAGCCTGAAATTACTCCTACTACACCTGTAGTACCTTCTCCTTCAGTTCCTTCAGTTCCGTTAGTGCCTGTAGCACCTTCAGTTCCTGGTGCTACTCCAGCACCTGGTAGTTCATTAGTGCCTTCACCTGACATTACGCCTATGCCAACTAATCCTGATGCGAAGCTTGATATAGACGGCGACAAGACTCCTCAGGGCGATGCAGCTAACCAGGGTTCTGAGTCAGGAAAAGCAGGTAGCATAAAGAAGTACCAGTTAACCAAGATTAAGGCAAAGACAGCCTTAAATAAGATAGTTAAGAAGTTCAAGGCTCTTTTTACCAAGGAAGCTTACAAGGTTAAACTTCTTGTGTCTAAGGAAAAGGTAGAAGTAAGGCTTCCATACAAGAAGGCAGTAAAGGGCTATGTATTCTACGCTGCCAATATAAAAACCGGCAAGCGTTACAAGGCTTCTTACGACAAGAAGAAAAAGGAGCTTGTATTTAAGACAGATAAGTCAGGAACTTATGCTATTTTGAAGAAAAAGGCTAAGAAGAAGTAGTATATAAAGGATTAAAGGCCTAAAAGCAAAATAGTGAAAAAATAGTGTAATTTTAGTGGAATAAAAGCACCTTCTCTGATACAATAAATGTATAGGGAGGTGCTTTTTTATACGGACTGCCAAGCATATAACCGAGTAATCCAAATCAACTAACCTTGTAAAGGCAGAAGTGATGGCATCTATAATTAGCATCAACCACCTCACCCTGCCAAAATTCTGCCCAAAATCTTAAAGGAGCTGTTCTCAGTAATAGGAATAGGCGCATATTTCTTGTTTAGAGAAACGAGATAAGCCTCTTTTTTTGTTGCTTCGAAACTTCTTCACATAAGCATTGAAAAGAAATATGTAAAAGACTTGAAGGGAACTGAAAAAGATGTTAAAGTAGAACATATTATGAAAGATATAACGAGCGAATGGAAAAGAGTATCACATAGGAATGTGAAAGAGGTTAGGGATTTAACGGAATATGAAGTAAATGGAACTGTGTATAAGGTTGATGGCAGACATGTTGTCCTTGATTATTCACAATATGAAAAAGAAGTAGCAGACATATTGGCAATCAAATATGGCAGGGAAGTAAATATGATACCAAAGATATCATATCCGCAAGGAATTTCAACTGCTGATTACCTGATAGATGGAGTCAGATATGATTTAAAGACAATAAAAACAGAGGGAAAGAATGTCCTAAATAATGCTATTCAAAAGAAGAAAAGGCAATCTTCAAATTTTATATTTGATATAAGTGAGTGCCCATTAGCTGAGGGAGATATAATTTCTCAAATTGAAAGAATATATAAATCTTTTAATACCAGATTTGTTGATGAGATAGTCTTATTGAAAAAAGAAAATATAGTAAGAGTATTTAAAAGATAAAGGAGATATTCGGCTGTACAGTTCTAAATAGAACTATGAGTACTGTGGATATCTCCTTATCTGTATTATAGTTTTTTCAGACTAAAAAGTCAAATATTATTTAAGCACCGTTTGTGTCAAGTACTCGAACAGGATGCTTTTTATGCGGACCAGCAAGCATATAACCAAGTAATCCAAATCAACTAACCTTGTAAAGGCAGAAGTGATGGCATCTATAATTAGCATCAACCACCTCACCCTGCCAAAACTCTGCCAAAAATCTTAAATGAACTGTTCTCCGTAACAGGCATAGGGGCATAATTCTTGTTTAGAGAAACGAGATAAGCTCCTTTTTTGCTGCTTCGAAACTTCTTCACATAAGCATTGAAAAGAAATATATAAAAGACTTGAAGGGAACCAAAAAAGATGTTAAAGTAGAACCTATTATGAAAGATATAACAGATGAATGGAAAGAAGTATTACAGAGGAATGTGAAAGAGGTTAGGGATTTAACGGAATATGAAGCGAATGGAACTGTGTATAAGGTGGACAATAAATGCATATTACTTGATCATAATCAAGTAGAAAAGGAAATTGCTAATATATTTTCTGAAAAATATGGAAAGTCAATACAATTAGTTCCTAGAATTCTATATCCACAAAAAATAAAAACACCTGATTATTTAATTGAAGGTGAAAAATATGATTTGAAAATACCTATAGGTTCAGGGAAAAATACAATTTATGATTTGGTAAGGAAAAGTAAGGCACAGGCTGATAATTTTATAATCTGCCTAGATAATACGGTGCTAGGAATAGACGATGTAGATTTACAAATAAAAACCATTTATAGCTCAAAACACACCCAAAGCATCAACAAAATAATACTGATAAAAAATGGGGAAATATTAAAAGTGTTCAAGAGATAAAATAGAGATTGTGGCCGCTCCCAGTTTCAAAGAAACCTTGTGGGGGAACGGTACAACCTCTATTTATTTTGATTATACAGTATATAGCATTAAAAATCAAGCATCTGCAACAGGGTGGTTAGTGTCAATTACCTCACCCTGTTAAAACTCGGCCAAAAATCTTAAATGAACTGTTCTCCGTAATAGGCATAGGGGCGTATTTCTTGTTAAGAGAAACGAGATAAGCTCCTTTTTTGTTATTCTGAAACTTCTTCACATAAGCATTGCCGTCAAGGAAAAAAATGCCGGTTTCGCCGTCTTCAAGTGAAGAAGTCTGCTCAATCCATATAAGTTCACCATCTTTATAAACAGGCTCCATGCTGTCTCCACTTACATGAACCCCGAAATCAGCCTTCTCAGGTATATCCGCTGAGGCATGCATCTCATAGTCTTCCCCGTCTAAGAAGGAGCCGTTGCCTGCTGATACGGCGGCAAAGTAAACCTTTCTTTCTCTTATCACATTGATAGGAATAATCTCGGCAGTCTTATAATCTCCGCTCTTTTCAAGGAGATAGGTGTATTCCATTACCTTGTCTATACCCTCTTTATTCAGATTGCGGAAAGGATTGTCGGGATTAGTTCCAATGAACTCGGTATATATATCATAAATGTTTAAAATCTCACATATAGCAAGTAGCTGCTTAGAGCTTGGCAGAGAAAGTCCTGATTCCCAGGCACTTACGGTATTTGGTTTAACAAAGATATCGTAGCTTGTAAGCCTGTCTGCAAGCTGGCTCTGCTTCAGCTTATGCTCTTTTCTATGCTTTGCTATAGTTTTTCCCAAATTTCTCATAGTAAATCGCCTTTCTGTGTTTGTGTTGGGTATATAAACTGGAACTTCGGATTTCAATTCAGCCTCGTATTATAATTATATCATTGAAACATCAAATATTCAAGCTTAAATCAATAAAAATAGAATAAATAAAAAATTAATACTTGAAATTCAATAAAATTAGAGTTATATTATATACAAGATATTCGAACATAGATTCGATTTAAAGATACAACATCATTGAGTGATGTGGGGGTCACAAGATATTTAGCATTTTATATATTATTTTTAGGGAAAGGAAGGCCACAGATATGAGTAGAACCATACTTCACAGCGACTGCAACTGTTTTTATGCTTCAGTTGAACTTCTGCATCATCCTGAGATTAGGGGAAAGCCTGTTGCAGTTTGCGGCGATCCCGATGCAAGGCATGGCATAATTCTCACAGCGGATTATGAGGCAAAGAGGTATGGAGTAAAGACGGGGATGGCACTTTGGCAGGCAAGACAGCTCTGTCCTGACCTCATCTTTCTCCCTGCAAGGATGGATCTTTATCTTAGATTTTCAAGAATGGCTCAGGAGATATATTCGGAATACACAGACAAGGTAGAGCCATTTGGAATAGATGAGTCCTGGCTTGATGTGAGCGACAGCGTGAGTATAAAGGGAGACGGATATTCAATTGCAAAGGAAATAAATAACAGGATGAAAAAGGAACTTGGTATAACCGTCAGTATAGGAGTCTCATTTAACAAGGTTTTTGCAAAGCTTGGCTCTGACTACAAGAAGCCGGATGCCATTACCACTATGGGTAAGGACGAATACCGCACAAAGGCATGGCCGCTCCCTGTATCGGATCTTTTATATGTGGGGAGGGCGACAGATAGGAAGCTTAGGACAATGGGCGTAAAGACTATAGGAGACCTTGCGCTTATGGACGAGGGCATCCTTACTAAAAAGTTTGGCAAGGTGGGGAATATCCTTCATGCATTTGCAAATGGTTATGATACATCTCCCGTAAAGATTGAAAATACTTCCGCACCGATTAAATCAGTAGGCAACAGCACCACAACTCCGAAGGATATGAGAACTGATGAGGATGTAAAGATTGTATTATACATTCTTGCAGAGAGCGTGGCTGCAAGGCTTCGTGAAAATGGATTTCGTTGCAGAACTGTGGAAATAAGCATCAGAGACAAGGAATTATTTCATTTTTCAAAGCAGATGAAGCTTAAAAATGCCAGCAATATCACAGGTGAAATAGCTGAAGCAGCTTATATGCTTTACAAAAAAAGCTATAGTCTGCCTGCAAATGAATATGAGCTTAAAAGCTTTGGTACGGAATTTTATCAAAAGCCGCTAAGGAGTATAGGAATCAGTGGCTCAGATCTTGTGACAGACTTTTACTGGGAGCAGATGGATATATTTATGGATCCTAAGCTTAGGGAAAAGAGGATGAAGATGGATGTCACTGTTGACAATATAAGAAAAAGATTTGGATTTTACAGTATTCAGAGGGGGCTTATGTACAGAGATTCTATCTTATCTGCCTGTAATGCTAAGGAAGACCATACTGTGCACCCTATCGGGTACTTTGGGTGATGCAAGCGCCAAAGTTATGAAATTAAATGGAACCTGCCCGCAAGAGAATTTACAGTCTTTTGGCAGATAAATAAAAGAGAATGCTGCCAATATGTTGTATAGCTTACGGTATATAAACTTAGTTGAGGGGCGAGATTCGTGTGCGAAGTCTGTACTTTGTATATGTTAAAAATGGAGGGATGATTTGATGGAAAGCCATAAGGTATATGTGGATGTAACGGCTGAGTTTACCAAGGACGGGAGGCTCATTCCGAAGAGCTTTGTGTGGAAGGACGGACAGGTTTATGAGATTCAGAAAGTAACAGATATACGCAGGGCAGCGAGCCTTAAAGCCGGAGGCGTGGGGCTTCGCTACACCTGTATAGTGGATGGATGTAAAAGTCATTTATATTATGAGGACAATAATTTATGGTTTATGGAGGAGAGGTAGGGATTTAGGTGATTGTACAATCATGCAATGGGAAGCCACATAATTACCATATCATGAGAGAAATTATCTGTATTTTATAGTGGAGAGGCAGGACTTACCTTGTTCAAAGCCTTAAAATGTGATATTATCAAGTAAAAGAATAGTCGTATAAATTATGGGTTTCTAGGTGATTTTAAGTTCTAAAAGGGGATAGCGAATATGTTAAAGATGGTTTTTATAGGTTTACTCGTATTTTTTGCGGCGGCCTGCACAGGCATCGGGTTCTTTATGTATCACTGGATGAAGAAAACTTTGGTTAATGGAGAGCCGCTGATGAACCAGCCTGTAAATGAACAGACAAGAACGGGCAAAATGGGGGCAGGAGAGTTATTGGTATATGGCTCCATAATTATTGTTGCAGCTCTCATTGTAGTACTGATTATGCAGGAACAAGAAGGAGGAGGGTCTGCTATCCTTGCAAAGGCAATTCTTCTGCCACCGGTTATGGCGCTTTTTAATGCAAGAAAGCGTACCGGCAAAGCCATGCTTGCTCTGGTAATGGCATTCATGGTCTCATTGTTTTTGATGCTGGCCAATGCGCTTATAGGTCTTCCTAAAAAAGCACCTTTACTGGTAGTAGACCACATTCCTATTACAGCAGCGAGGACGACTGCCAAAGATTTGATTGATAGTGGCTGTGATATCTACATTAGGAGGTCAGGTGCAGGGAGCACCGACTATAATGAACTTCTTACATCGGGGAGCTATGTAAAATATCCGGCTGACCAAAGTGTAAGGATAGGAAAAGGATTTCACCCGGTTAATGACTCTGTAGAGAATGCTAAGTATATTCTTGTAAAAGAGGGGCTTGTTCTTGGAAGCATAGAATTATATGGTGGTGAGACAGAGGATACGGTACTGGAAGATAGTAAAATTATAGGCTTTAAGACTGATGAGGACTGTATAGCGGCAGCAAAAGGAAAGTCGCTCTCATACAAATTAAACGGCATGGATCTGCTTACTACTCTGAAAAGAGAAAAGGTAAAAAAGACATTTGCTGGGAATATATGGTCGATACCTGACAAAGATGCGGATATTACTCAGTTGTACTATGGATTGAAATGGGGAACAAACAGTGACCACCTGTTTTGGAATGAATATTATGCAACAATCAGTTTTGACAAAGAGAATAAAATGACTTCCTTTGAGCTGTTTGTAGAGATTGCAAGGGAGTAAGAATTAAAAATATCAAAGAAAACCCAAATTTATAGTGACAATAAGCTTAAAGGGGGTAACTACATGAGAAATCACGAAATCACAGAGTATCAAAACCTTTTAGACAAAAATGGAAATGTGGCGGAGCCCGGGTGGTCTAGGAAGCAGTTCCAAAGATACAGGAGGAAGGACATAAAAGCTCCTGCAGTAAGGATTAAGGAGTGGGACTACTATCTCATATTAAATAAAGACTTTGGTATAGCCCTTACAATGTCTGATGACGGCTATCTGGGACTACAGTCTGCAAGCTTTCTTAAATTTACAGGAAAGCCTTTTGAGCATACGGAAACCATCTTAACACCATTTCCTATGGGTAAGCTGAAAATGCCTGAAACAAGCAAGGAGGGGAACTGCTTTTACAAAGATAAGAGACTTACCCTCTCTTATGAGCTTGTTGCAAATACTTCGGGAAATGGTAGAAAAAGGCATATAATCTGCAATTTTAAGAACTTTTATAACGGCAAGCCTTTTAAGTGTGATGTATGGCTTGATGAGCCTGAAATGGACAGTCTGGTCATAGCTACACCTTGGAATAAAAAACACGCATTTTACTATAATCAGAAAATAAACTGTATGCGCGCCTCAGGAGAGGTGCAGTTTAATGATAAAACCTATCAATTTAACCCTAAGACAGACTTTGGTACCCTGGACTGGGGCAGAGGAGTGTGGACCTATGAAAATACCTGGTACTGGGGAACTTGCAGCTGCGACCTGGACGGACACAGCTTTGGCTTTAACATAGGCTATGGCTTTGGCAATACAAAGGCAGCGAGCGAAAATATCCTCTTCTATGACGGGGTAGGACACAAGATTGACGATGTTATGTTTGTGATACCGGGAGACAATGGACCTAATCCGCTAAAGGAAAAGGGTGAAGAGGTTAAGTCCGGAAAGAGAGACAAAAAGAGAGCCATACGCTATATGGATAAGTGGAAATATATCTCCTCTGACGGACGCTTTGAAATGGAGTTTGAACCTATCATCGACAGAAAGGCGAAAATCGACCTAAAACTTCTTTGTTCCGACCAGCATCAGGTATTTGGTAAAATGAGTGGAACCGCCATCCTTGATGATGGAAGAAAGATAGAGCTTAAGGATGTACTTTGCTCGGCAGAGCATATATATAATAAATTTTAAGAGGATGATATAAGCATCAAAGGTGTTGAAAATCAAGTGGGAGTGCTTGTAAGAGAAGGTTGACACTTTTAAGAGCTGTGTCATTGAAGGAAGAGGAAGGCGATTCTACAGGCGTAGTCTGTGTTGTGAGGAGGAAGTAAAATGACAGAGCAGGATATAGAAAAACTTATTAAAGAGCAGAATAAGTATTTTAATTCAGGGCTTACAAGGAGCTATGAATCAAGACTTGTTTCGCTTAAGACCTTAAAAAGAGCAATACTTAGTAATGAAGATGAGTTGTGCAGAGCATTGAAGGAGGATCTTGGCAAGAGCAGGGCAGAGGCTTTCATGTGTGAGATAGGACTTGCTATTTCTGAGATAAACTGGCTTATAAAGCATCTTAGAGGGCTAATGAGAAAGAAATATGTCCTCACCCCTCTTGCACAGTTTGCGGCAACCAGCTTTAGAAGTCCGTCTCCTTATGGAAATGTGCTGATAATAAGTCCTTGGAACTATCCTTTACTCCTTACCTTAGAGCCTCTTGCGGATGCACTGGCTGCGGGAAATACAGCCATATTAAAGCCGAGTGCCTATGCGCCCGTGACTTCTGATATAATAAAGAAAATGCTTGAAGAGAGCTTTAATACCGGGTTGGTAGCTGTAGTTACCGGAGGAAGGGCTGAAAATCAGGCTCTCTTAAAGCAGAAATTCGACAAGATATTCTTCACAGGAAGCAAGGAAGTTGGTAAAGAAGTAATGCGAAAAGCGGCTGAGCATCTTACTCCTATAACCTTAGAGCTTGGAGGCAAGAGTCCCTGCATAGTAGAAAAAAGCGCCAAAATAGGTCTTGCTGCAAGGAGAATAGTATTTGGAAAGTTCCTAAACTGTGGTCAGACCTGTGTTGCACCTGACTACATCCTTTGTGATGAAAGCATAAGAGAGAGCTTGGTTTCTGCAATCAAAAAGGAAATAACCTTACAGTTTGGAAGCAAACCGCTTGAGAATCCTGACTACGGCAAGATAGTAAATGAAAAGCATTTTAACAGGTTAAAAGGACTGATAAATGAGGAAAAGACAGTATGCGGCGGAGGCCTTGATGAGGAGAATAACAGAATAGAGCCTACTGTTATGGTAGATGTAAATTGGGAAGATGCAGTAATGGGCGAGGAGATATTTGGTCCAATACTCCCTATACTTACTTATAAGACCTTAGATGAGGCTGTTTTGGTGATTGAAAGTCATCCCCATCCTTTGGCTTTATACTGTTTTACGGAGGATAAGAGAGTTAAAGAGAAAATTCTAAAAAAATGCAGATTTGGCGGTGGCTGTATCAATGATGTGGTAATTCATCTGGCTACAAGTGAAATGCCTTTTGGAGGAGTTGGAGAGAGTGGAATGGGCTCTTACCACGGAAGGGCAGGCTTTGAGGAATTTAGCCATACAAGGAGCATAGTGGATAAGAAGACCTGGATGGATATGCCTGTACGCTACCAGCCTTATACGGGATTTAAGGAGAAGTTGCTGAGGCTGTTTTTAAGGTAGCCATCTACATCCCTGAAAAAGTTGGGCAAAATTTGATACTGTGTTTATGATTGCTAATAGTTATTTAGCTACTTCATAGATTAGACATAAGGGGTAAATTAGTCAGGAATAAGCATGAAGGAAAATGACTATTTGAAACAGAGAATAAAAAACAGCCACATCAGATAATAATTCCTAATGTGGCTGTTTTTTATTCCTATCATTTACATTGTAACTAACAGCGGACTTGCATTAATCATCAAAAATGAAAGCCAGTGTCTTAACTGCAGTATCTATCTCTTAACCCTTGCGGAGCAGCCTGACATCAGGGATTCAACTTCGGCTTTTCTTGCCATCGAGGTATCGCCCGGAGTAGTCATTGCAAGTGCGCCGTGGGCTGCGCCATAGTTTACAGCCTTCGCTGGATCGCCCGTTTCCATAAGTCCATAAATCAGACCTGAAGCAAAACTGTCACCGCCTCCCACTCTGTCAAGGATTTCAAGAGCCTTATACTCATTTGCGCGGTAGATTTCGCCGTCCACATATAGCATTGCTGACCAGTCATTAACTGTAGCTGTCTTAACCTCACGGAGAGTGGTCCCTGCGGCCTTCCAGTTGGTGTATACCTTGGTTGCCTCGTTTAACATAAGCTTATATCCGTCTAAGTTAAGAGAGGTAAGATCTTCTGTATTTCCAGGCACTTCAAAGCCAAGGCAGGCAGTATAATCTTCTTCATTTCCAATCATTACATCTACATATTTAGCTATTTCACGGTTCACTTCCCTGCATTTTTCAAGGCCTCCTATGTGCTTCCAGAGAGAAGGGCGGTAGTTTAAGTCATAGCTTACAATAGTACCGTATTGTTTTGCTTTTTTTACGGCTTCGATGGTGAACTCTGCGGTGCTTTCAGAAAGGGCAGCAAAAATTCCTCCTGTATGGAACCACCTTACACCTAATTTGCCAAAGAGGTGGTCAAAGTCAAAATCGCCCGGTTTAAGTTTACTGGCAGCAGTATTGGCACGATCGGATATGCCAAGGGCGCCTCTTACTCCATGTCCTCTCTCGGTAAAGTTAAGTCCGTTTCTAACAGCCCTGCCAATGCCGTCAAAGTCTTTCCACAGTATGAACTGAGAGTCAACCTTTCCTGCATCAATCATTTCCTCTATGAGATAACCCACATCATTTTTTGCAAGAGAGGTGATGACAGCAGTCTTAAAGCCAAAGCATTTGGCAAGTCCTCTTGCTACATTGTACTCGCCGCCTCCCTCATAGGCCGCAAAGCTCCTGGCAGTCCTTATTCTTCCCTCACCCGGATCGAGGCGTAGCATAACTTCTCCCATTGATACCTCGTCATAGGCACATTCTTCCTTACTTTTAATCTGTAAATTCATAATTTTATCATTCCTTTCGCTTCACTCAAGGCACAAACAAGTTATGAAAAATGTTGTGCCTCTCCTCGTTTTGTCTTATAATCATTGCAAAATATTCGTAATCCGCTTGCCTTTGCCAAAATGGCTATCTACTCATATCGTTTATTTCATAAGTTACAAGCAACATTGTCAACGCTACAGATTCCAACTTTTCCAATATTTCATAGGCTACAAGTCAAACGGTGGCCTTTATAGGTTTCTTACTTTCCTAAAAATCTCCATAGCCTCTTTTGACAGCCTTGTTATCTCATCCCATTTTTCTTCATTTATAAGGTCCTTTGTACACAGCCAGGAGCCTCCAACGGCGGCTATTTTACCAAACTCAAGATAGGTGGAGAGGTTTGACAGGCTCACTCCTCCTGTAGGTACGAATCTGATGTTAGGAAAAGGCTGGGATATGGCCTTAATAGTCTTAAGTCCACCATAGTTTTCTGCAGGGAAGAATTTAACTACCTTGATATCTTCTTTCATAAGCTGCATTATTTCTGTAGGAGTTACAGCGCCGGGAAGCATATATACCCCAAGCTCTTTAGCATATCTAACCACCTCGATATCGCTTCCCGGAGAAACGATGAATTTAGCTCCGGCATCTACAGCACTCTTAAGCTGTTCCTTTGTAATAACTGTACCGGCACCCACTATCATATCAGGAACGTTTAGTGCAATTTGCCTAATGGCTTCTTCTGCGGCAGCAGTTCTAAAAGTAACCTCGCAGGTCTTGATTCCTCCCGCGAGTAAGGCCTTTGCAAGAGGAACAGCCTTGTTGGCATCCTCCAGTACTACCACAGGAACAACACCGCAGTTTTCAATAATATCGTGCAATAACATAAATACCTCCTAAAAAATTTATAAAAAATAACCAAAGGATATTGACATCGGAATGATTATATCATAAAATGTTATATAAGTAAACGGTTACTTAAACGCTAAACGTTAATTTGTTTTCACAAAAAGATAAGCAAAGATTATTATAACTTATGCTTATCGGATGGAAATGGATGATTTTAAGAAGAAGGCTTCAGCTATGGTTACGATAAAAGACATATCAAAAAAAATAGGAGTATCTTCGGTTTCTGTTCACAGAGCACTTAAGGGTAAAGAGGGAGTGAGCAACGAGCTTCGTGCCAAAATCATAGAGACTTCCAAGGAAATGGGGTATGTAGAAAACTATGCCGCAGCTTCGATTAAGAGAAAGACCGAGAGGGTGGCGGTGGTTCTCCCGAAGGGTAAGTGGGAGAAGAAAATGTACTTCGACTACATCTGGCTTGGAATTAAAAAAAGTGCAAAGGAATTGAAGGGATTAAATGTTGAAATAATTCCTTTTGTATGTGATGACGAAGAACAACAGCTTACACAGCTTAAGGAGATAGCAGGAGAAGGTTCTGACAGCTATGGGGGAGTTATAACACTTTCATTTACAAGGGCGCCGGAGATTCTTATGCAGCTACAAAGATTGCTGGCGCTTAATATTAAGGTTTTGGTTATAGATGATCATATCACCACACCTGAAGGGCTTATGTGCATTCACCCAAGAGAAGTTCAGGTAGGAAAGGTTGCAGCAGAATTTGCTTCCCTAGTTACACCTGAAACGGGCAGGGTGCTTGTATCAGGGGGACGTTCTGATTCTAAGATTCACGAAGGAAGACTAAATAGTTTTTGTGATTACATAAGAGAGAATAAGCCGGGGCTTACCTTAGAGATTGTAAAGGGCTACACTAGGAAGATGAACCGCAAGGGAGAGTTATACCGCAATGCTTGTGAGGCTCTTGATAAGTATGACGATATTTGTCTTATGTATGCGCTTACATCACATGATAATGTGGCCTTTGTCGAAGCACTTGAAAGAAGAGATAAGTTATCCGGAGTTTCTATAATAGGTACCGACTTAAATGAGGAAACGATTGAGTTTCTTAAGCAAAAGAAAATGGTGGCAGTTATAGATCAAAATCCTTATAAAAAAGGCTATATGGCATTTAATGCAATGGTTGACTGCCTCATTAAAAAATTACAGGTGCCGGATGTAATGCTATGTAAGATTGACATAGCGCTTGAAAACAATGCGGAACTGTATAACGTTCAGTAAAATATTTGTTCAAATGAGGCTTAACCGGATGTGGGGCGGGCAAGATTTAAGTTGGTATGAAATGTTTGTACATAAAATCAAACAAAAGGGATGTACAAAAATCATATACATGTAAACATCAATAAAAAGGAGGATTTTTTGATGAGAAAGAAAATGTTACAGAAAATTGGGGTTGCAGTTGTTTCAGGAGCTATGATAGTATCCGCACTTACAGGATGTGGAAGCTCAGAAAAGACAGACAAATCAGCTTCTGCAAGTGCAGCAAAGTCAGCAGCAACAAGTTCTGCTAAGACAAGCACTGCTTCAGGCACAAAGGCTAAGGATTATAGCGGGGTAAAGCTCGTATACTGGTCAAGCTGGGAAGCTACAGAGCCACAGGGAATGGTAGTTGCTGAGGCTATTGAGGACTATGAGAAGGAGACCGGTATTGATATTGAGGTTGAGTTTAAGGGACGTAAGGGAATTAAAGAAGGCTTGATTCCTGCTCTTGATGCAAACCAGCAGATAGATTTCTTTGACGGTGCCGGAAATAAGAGTAATTACGGTGACCGTATTATAAGTCTTGAGGATTTAGTTAAGGAGCATAATTACGAGCCACGCTCCAACCCTACTATGATGAAACTTTTCAGAAGCTATAATGATGGAGTGCTTAAAGAAATACCTTTCCAGTTTAAGGCTAATTCATATCTTTACAATAAAAAGCTTTTCAGACAGGCAGGAATCGAGAAGGCACCTGCTAACTGGTCAGAGTTTTTAACTGCTTGTCAGAAGCTTAAAGATGCCGGAATCACACCTATTACTACTGATGATGCCTACGTGCCACAGGCATTTGGTATGCACCTTGGAAGACTTGTAGGAAGTGAAGGCTTGAAGAAAATAGTTAATGAAAACGGCTGGGACAGACCAGAGGTTTTACAGACAGCTAACGACCTCGCAGACCTTGCGGCCAAGGGATATTTCTCAGAGCTGGTTGCATCAAACGTATATCCTACAGGACAGAATACTGAGTTTGCAACAGGAAAGGCTGCTATGTACTGCGTAGGAACCTACATGGTTAACGAGGTTAAGAACATCACAGGACCTGACTTTGAATGGGGCTTCTTCGCTTATCCCGAGGTAAATAACGGAATCAACGGTACAGAAGCTATGGTTATCGGTGGACAGAGCTTTGCTATTACTTCAAAGTGTAAGAACCCTGAAGCAGCATTTGGATTCATCGAGAAGATGACAAGAGGCAAATTTGACGAGAAGCTAGGCAAAGAAAGTATCAGTATTACAGCAGATACAGAGAATAAAAACTGGCCAGAGCAGCTTGCAGATGTAAAGCCTTACTTTGACAACTGTACAGAGATTATGGGTGGAGCAGAAAGCAATCCTGACATTACACCTGCATTAAAGGAGAACTTGATTAAGCTTTACTCAGGTAAGATCACAGGTGCAGAGTTCGTTGCCAATATGAAGGCAGCTGCAGGAAAGTAAGACTAAGACAGGATTTATAGTTTTGTTTTTAACAAATATGTGATTTGTACTTAGATTTACAAATGTACATAATAGGGGCAGGCAGGTAACTTATCGTTATTTGACCTGCCCGTTTTATAAGTTACTTACCCCAAACCGGGGTTTATACTAAAGGAGTTTGTTCAGAAGGGAAAATATTTATGAAGCGCAATAGAAGTATGATTTTAGCATTTACTCTTCCCGCAACATTATTGTTTATTGCAGTATTTGTCTATCCTATAATCAGAACTGTAATCATGAGCTTTTTTAGAATTGTGGAGATTACAGACCCGGTTAGTAGATGGGAATTTAGAGGACTAGGCAATTACATTGATTTGTTTAATGCTTCACTGTTTAGGCAGTCTCTTATCAATATAGGAAAGATATGGACAATAGGTGGTGTAATAACTCTTTCCGTATCGTTATTACTGGCAATAATCCTGACAAGCGGAATAAGATTCAAGGGATTTTTCCAGGCAGCAATTTACCTGCCTAATGTAATTAGTGCCGTAGCAATGGCAACTATGTGGATTCAGTATGTATTTAATTCTTCTTATGGATTTTTAACAACATTTTTTAATATGTTGGGCTTGGAGAGCCTTGCTAAAATACAGTGGCTGGATGCAGAACATAAATTCTGGGCACTTCTTATTTCCTACTGCTTTGGAATGATAGGCCATCATATGCTTATATGGATAAGCGGTATCGAGAGAGTCAGCAAGGAATATTATGAGGCATCAGGAATAGACGGTGCCAATAAAGTTCAGCAGTTTTTTCATATTACCCTTCCTCTTCTTAGGGGTATATTAAGAACCAATATTATCATGTGGTCCATAAGAATAGCAGGATTTTTTATCTGGTCACAACTCTTCTCTCCACTTACAGCGGATACTTCAACTGTAGTTCCTATGGTATATATGTATACCAAGGTATTTGGAGCGGAAACGGCAGATATAATTTCCCGTGATGCCGGAGCAGGCGCGGCTATTGGTATAATTCTTTGTGTTTTAGTCTTGATTATATTCAAGCTTGCCAACAAATTTATTAGGGACGATGATTTAGAGTTCTAATAGTCAAATACGAAAGGTTAGATTATGAAAATGTTTAAAACTGCAAAAAAAGAAAAAAATTCTGTGCCTTTTAATTTCAAGAAAGAAATTAAGCTTTTGCCGGGATATATAATTATAATTACCTGGATTATTTTTACGGTAGTTATACTTGGATGGGTAGTTGCAGCCAGTTTGTCAACTACAGCAGATATATTTTCAGGTGATATTCTTGGATTTAAGACAGGAATTCATTTTGAAAACTATAAAAAGGCCTGGGTATCGTCAAATGTGTCGGTATTCTTTACCAACTCCCTTATTTATGCAGTCCTGTCATGTGCATTTCTCATTTTGATTTGCGCACCTTATGCCTATGTACTTCAGAGATTTGAATTCTGGGGAAGAAAGACAATAACATCAGCACTTGCAGGTACAATGGGTATTCCGATTATAATGGTTATTATTCCTCTCTATACCTGGGTAGCAAGAACAGGAGTGCTTGGGAATGCATTCTCAAACAGAATAGTACTTGTAGTACTGTTTGTGGCAGTTAAGATACCTTATACAACTACCTTCCTTATGGCTTATTTTGCCAATATTTCAAAGGCCTATGAAGAAGCCGCGGCCATAGACGGCTGTCACCCTGTAAAGACTTTCTGGAAGATTGTATTCCCTCTTGCACAGGGCGGCGTTGTAACGGTTACAATATTTAACTTCATAGCTATATGGAATGAGTACTTCCTCTCACTGCTTTTTGTAAACTCAGAGAAGCTAAGACCTGTAGCTTTGGGACTCTTCTCTATGATTAACGGAATGAAGTACAGCGGTGATTGGTCAGGACTTTTCGCATCCGTAATCATTGTCTTTATTCCAACCTTTGTTCTTTACATAGGTCTGTCAAAGAAGATTATTGGTGGTATAACAGGAGGCGTAAAGGGCTAAATGAATCTGATATTTGTTTTTGCGGATCAATGGAGAGTGGGAGCCATGGGATATGCAAAGGAAGATCCTGTGCTAACTCCGCTTATGGACAGGTTTTGCGAGGAATCGACCTACTGCGACCATGCTTTTAGTACCTTTCCTGTCTGCTCTCCTCACAGAGCAAGCCTTATGACTGGAAAATATCCTCTCTCCGCAGGGTTTTTCACCAACTGCAAGAAGGGCTTGTCTTTAAGGCTTAAAGATGAAGAAATCTGCGTGGGAGATGTACTTAAGAAGGAAGGCTATGATACGGCCTATATCGGAAAATGGCACTTGGATGAGGCTGAACAGACCTACTGTGCTGAGCCAAAGTCGGGAGCCAGAAACTGGGATGCCTATACTCCTCCCGGTGTCAGAAGACATGGATTTGACTACTGGTATTCTTATGGAACATTCGATAAGCATTTATCACCTCATTACTGGGAGAATACCGATGAAATGATTCAAATTCATCAGTGGTCTCCGGAACATGAGACTGATAAGGCGATTGAATATCTGGAGGAAAAGAGGGATAAATCAAAGCCTTTTGCCCTTTACATTTCTTGGAATCCTCCACATAGCATATATAGTGAGGTTCCTGAAGAATATCTTAAGCTCTATGACGATGTCAAGCTTAAAAATAATGTCCGTTTAGGAGGGATTCATCACCACACAGGTGAAGAGGCACCAATGACAGAGGAGGAAATGACTCTTACCACGAAGCAGTATTATGCAGCTATAAGCGGACTGGATAAGCAGTTTGGGCGAATAATAGATTATCTTAAAGAAAATGACCTATATGATGACACCCTAGTCATTCTTTCGGCTGACCATGGAGATATGATGGGTTCGCACGGACTTATGGGAAAACATGTGTGGTATGAGGAGTCAATTAGAATCCCATTTGTCGTGCATATTCCGGGAAATGATAACAGAAGATGCAGCACCTGCATAGGAAGCCAGGATATGATGCCGACCATCCTTGGGCTATTAAACTGTCCTATACCTGATACGGTAGAGGGCGAAGACTGCCAGAGATTCATAAAGGGTGAAGAGGATGAGGAGAGAGTAAGCTTCATCTGTGCAAGTCCCGGCAGGGCTGACTTTGTAGAGAAGTTTAAGAAGGCAGGTAAGGATCCAGCGACTTACGGTTGGAGGGGTGTCAGAACCAAGAGATATACCTATGTGATTGAATTAGGCTATGATGTAATATGTAAGCCTAAGAGATACCTTTATGATAACCAGCAAGATCCCGAGCAGATTCATCCACTTGACTTGGATACTAAAGAGAATAAAATGCTTGCAAGGGAGCTTGAAGCAAAGGTTGTAAACTGGATGAAATGCCAAAATGACGGCTTTATTGATAACTGGAGCAGGGAAGCGGCTTATGAATAATACAGAATTGCTGTGGGATGAATTTCAAAAACACCTGGGTTATGACAAAGATGAAGCCTTAAAAATAGCAGATTTCTGCTTGAAAAACTGCGGTGAAATGATGAAGCTTGTTATGGAGACAGCTGATGAAACAGCAGAGAATACCTTTTTATTCAGGCTTCCGTGGGATATGGAAGCCACGAGTGAAGTAGTACATTTTGACAGGAAAATCAAGTGGAATTATGTTCTAAATGAAGACGAGGAATTCATCTTTCAGCTAAACAGGCATAGATACTGGATAAGCCTGGGACAGGCCTATAGGCTTACAGGCAATGAAAAGTATGTAAAAGCATTTATAGGGCAGCTCCTTGACTGGATAGATGAGAACATCGACATAGAAAAAGCTGATAAAGCGATTTGGAGAACTCTTGAAACGGGACTAAGGGCTGATTACTGGGTGAGAGCTATGGCGCTTTTTGCAGACAGCCCACTTATTACAGAGGATGTAAAGAAAAGATTTTTTGAGGCTCTTTTAGTACACGCAGGGCATTTGGCTGCAAATCCTAAAAAAGGATTCTCAATGAAAAGTAACTGGGGAGTGATGGAATATACAGGACTTTACATTCTCTCCCTTGTGCTTGACAATGAAGAATACAAAAAAACAGCAATCTATTTCCTTAAAATGGGCTTACATACTCAGATACATGATGACGGCTTCCAGTGGGAGTCCTCTCCTATGTATCACAATGAGGTGCTTGCAGCCTATCTTGAAGTTCTTAGGGTGGCTGAAATCTATGGAGATAAGCCATTTACAGAGGATGAGAGAGAGATTGTTAAAAGAATGGCATATGCCACCCTTGTAAGAACCTATCCTAATCACCATCAGCTGATGACAGGAGATTCGGATGACACAGATGTGAGGGATTTATTAAGCCAGTCAGCGGTTATTTTTGTAGATTCCCGCCTAAAGTCAGGGGGATATAAGGAACTGGACTTTGAAGGAGCCTGGCTTTTTGGAACTAAAGGAATAGAAACCTATGAAAAACTTGAAACTACTGAACTTATTGGAGGGCTTCAAATAAGTGATGAAAGTGGAGAGGCTGTCTGGAGAAGCTCGTATAATGAAGATGCCGATTTTATATATTTTAGAAATGGTTGCCTTGGGGGCGGACATGGACACCAGGATAAGCTTCATATAGAGCTGTGGTTTGAAGGTGAACAGATACTAAGGGACAGCGGACGTTACACATATAAACATGTAGAAGAAAGATATGAGCTGAAGGGCTCTAAGATTCACAATGTGCCGATAATAAACAATCTTGAATATGCACCTAATGCCGATTCGTGGATATATGAAAAGCTGCCTTTATCAGTCGGAAATTATTTCAATCAAAAGGACGGATTTTTACTGTTTGAAGGTGCACACTGTGGCTATATGGAAGCAGGAGTTTTACTTAGAAGAAGAGTTGTTGCCCTAAAGCCTGATATTATCGTAATCTGTGATGAAATTATAGGAAATAAGAAGAATGAACTCTCACAGCATTTTGCCTTTGCAGAAGATATTGACTTAAAGAAAGAAGCAGGAGAATTACGAGGCAAGGGAGTTAAATGTGAGTTTGTGGTAAAGAGCTTTGATGAAAGAGGAGAGGTGGCTCAGGACATAGTCACAGCCAAGGTGTCAAGGCATTATAACCATATAGGTGAAAGCAAGGCTCTTAGGTTAAGTACGAAAGCTTCGCATTTTCTTACTACAATTATAGTAAAGAATCAGGCAGGCGAAAAGACTGTGATAAACAAAGAGAAAGTTTATAACCTCACCAATGAAACCGTACTTAAGGATAATGAGGTGCAGGGATACTTAATATCCAGAGGTGAAAAGGAATACAGTGTTATGCTATACAAGGATGATGTAGGAAACGGAAGAGACTTAAACGGAATCAAGGGAGTATATGGAATTGGACAGACTATGGCTGCCTCTCTCCATAAAAAACCTGAGTATATGACAGTTTTAAGGTGGTAGTTAACTTATACTTTGTATAGATTACAATCAGCAAAAAAATCATAGATTATGGTTTGACTATAGTCTTATGGGTAAGATAAAGGAGATTGGATAAGTGGAAAAATGGATTGATGTTGATTTACTTAAAAACTATCCGGAAGCTACGGATGATATGGTTAAAAATGCTCTTGATACCTGTACAAATCAGGTAAAGAACAATCTTCCGGAGTTTGAGGAGCATTTTCCTCCAGCCAACAGCGAGGAGAATTTTTATAAGCCTGATATCAACACTGACTGGACAAGTGGCTTCTGGACAGGTGAGGTATGGCTTGCATACGAGAATGCTGCAAATCCTGAAGACAAGGCGTTATTTGAAAGAGCAGGGAAGAAGCAGGCTGATTCATTCTTAGAGAGAATCAACATTAGGCATTATATAGACCACCATGATATGGGATTTTTATATATACCTTCCTGTGTTGCCGCCTACCGTCTGTTAGGCTATGAAAATGGAAAGGAAGCAGCTCTTAAGGCTGCAGACCAGCTTGTAAGCAGATACCGTCCTGAAGGAAAGTACATCCAGGCCTGGGGAGAAATGTGGGCGAGAGACAATGCAAGGCTCATCATAGACTGTATGTTAAATGTACCTCTGTTATACTGGGCAAGTGAGGAAACAAAGGATGGTCACTACGCTGATATAGCTAAAAATCATATTCTCACCACTATGAAGCACGTAATAAGAGATGACGATTCTACCTGGCACACCATATTTTTTGATCCAGACAGTGGTGAATTCTCACACGGAGCTACCTGCCAGGGTTATAAGGACGCGTCTGCCTGGGCGAGAGGACAGGCTTGGGGCATATATGGCACTGCAATTGCTTATAAGAATACAGGAGATCCTGAGTACATTAAATATTTTGAAAGAGTATCAAGATACTTCCTTAGCCACCTTCCAAAGGATCTTTGCCCATACTGGGATTTATGTTTTGGTGACGGGGATGAGTCAGAACAGCCAAGAGACTCTTCTTCAGCGGCAATAGCAATCTGCGGTTTCCTTGAAATGAGCAAGTACCTTGATGAAGAGAAGAGTGCTTATTATATATCGGTTGCAAAGAAGCTTATGCACTCACTTATAGAGAACTATCAGGTAAAGAATAAGTCTGTATCCAACGGACAGCTCCTCCATGGTACCTATGCGAGAAAGACACCTTATAACACCTGTAAGAACAGAGGTGTAGATGAATGTGTAATATGGGGAGATTATTTTTTTATGGAAGCTCTCACAAGGCTTGCAAGACCTGATTGGAAGATGTACTGGTAAAACAACTACAGGAGTAGAATAATGATTAAACTAAAGATTGTTGGTAAGGATGAAAGAGAAAAGGCCTGCGGTTTTGAAGGCGAGGATAGGGCAGAGCTTGTGTATACAAGCGAATACCTTGACGGAGACAGGATAGTGCTTGATACGGATAGGGCAGGAAGATACTGTGTAGTACGCTTTGAAGACAGTATGAGAGAAGCATTTATCTATGCACCAGAAAGAAATGTAGCATTTTTTATACCACCTGCTAACAACAGACCTAATTATTCACCAAAGAGCTTTACAGGTGCAATGCACTATATAGAGGCACGCTATGCTACAGAGGAAGAGATTGCAAAGGAAAAAAATCTGGTCTTAAATGTATATGACCAGCACGAAAACTCTACATTTTTCCCTCACGCATCAGCCAATGTGGAAACAAGAGGAGAGGCAGTGTTTGCAGCCAGAAATGCAGTTGATGGAATGTATGCCAATACTTCACATGGAAGGTATCCTTATCAGAGCTGGGGCATAAACAGAGATCCTAATGCCGCTCTCACTGTGGACTTTGGAAGAGAGGTAGTGATTAGAGAGCTTAGGCTTACCCTAAGAGCAGATTATCCACACGATAATTACTGGATAAGCGCAACAGTAACCTTTGATGACGGAAGCAAAGAGGTATTAAAGCTTGAAAAGTCAGAGAAGCCACAGTGCTTTAAGATAAAGGAAAAGAAGGTTAAAAGCTTTGTCCTTGACAAGCTTATAAAAGCTGAAGGAGAATCACCTTTCCCAGCCCTCACTCAGATAGAGGCCTGGGGAGTGGAAGCGTAGAAACATAGGCTAAATATGAGTAGGAAACAGCCCTTTAAGAAATGGACAAATTACAAGTATTACTAAAATGGCTAAGGAGTAGAAATACTCTATAAATTATAATAGGAGGATGAAATGGATATTAGATATTCGGTTAATCAGAGAGATTTTAAGCGTTATACCACAGAGGAAGTAAGGGGAGAATTCCTTATTGAGAATCTGTATAAAAAGGATGAGGTAGTTGCAGTATATTCTCACGTTGACAGAATGGTGACACTTGGCTGTATGCCTGTAAATGAGGCAGTTTCCATCAGCAAGGGCATAGATGTATGGGCAAACTTCGGTACAGACTATTTTCTTGAAAGACGTGAAATAGGTATTTTCAATATAGGCGGGGCAGGTAAGATAAAGGCGGATGGAGAAGTTTTTGAAATGGGCTACAAGGACTGCCTTTATATTACAAAGGGTACAAAGGAAGTGACATTTGAAAGCAATTCTCCTGAAAATCCTGCTAAATTTTATATGGTAAGTGCACCTGCCCATACCTCATACAAGACCACTTTCATATCTATTGAAAAGGCTGCAAAAAAGCCTCTTGGAAGTATGGAGACATCTAATAAAAGAGTAATTAATCAGTTCATTCATCCTGATGTACTTAAGACCTGCCAGCTTTCAATGGGAATGACAGTACTTGAGCCGGGAAGTGTATGGAATACCATGCCTGCGCATACACACGAGAGAAGAATGGAAATCTACATGTACTTTGAAGTACCTGAGAATCAGGTTGTCTTTCATATGATGGGTGAGGGACAGGAGACAAGACATATTGTAATGCAGAATGAACAGGCTGTGATATCACCATCCTGGAGCATACATTCAGGTGCAGGAACATCTAATTATACCTTTATATGGGCTATGGGTGGAGAAAACCAGGCATTTGATGATATGGACAATATAGCAACTACTGATTTGAGATAGGAGAAGAGTATGGAAAACATAATGAAACAGTACGATTTGACAGGAAAGGTGGCACTTGTTACAGGTGCTTCATACGGAATAGGCTTTGCCATAGCTAAGGGACTTGCTTCTGCAGGTGCGACCATAGTGTTTAACGACAGAAGAGAAGAACTTGTGGAAAAGGGAATTGAGGCTTACAAGGAAGAGGGAATAAAGGCCTACGGCTATGTATGCGATGTAACAGATGAGGATGCAGTGGAAGAGCTGGTAGCAAAGGTTGAAAAAGAGGTTGGAATCATCGACATTCTTGTCAACAATGCAGGTATCATCAAGCGCATACCTATGTGTGAGATGAAGGCTTCAGAGTTCAGAGAGGTAATAGACATTGACTTAAACGGACCTTTCATCATGTCAAAGGCTGTAATACCAAGCATGATTAAAAAGGGACATGGAAAGATAATCAATATCTGCTCAATGATGAGCGAACTTGGAAGAGAGACTGTAAGTGCTTATGCAGCAGCAAAGGGTGGCCTTAAGATGCTTACCAAGAATATCGCATCTGAATTCGGCGAGCATAACATCCAGTGTAATGGAATAGGACCGGGCTACATTGCTACGCCTCAGACAGCTCCTCTTAGAGAGAAGCAGGCAGACGGCTCAAGACATCCTTTTGATTCATTTATAATTGCCAAGACTCCTGCCGCACGCTGGGGTGAGCCTGAAGATTTGGCAGGCCCTGCAGTATTTTTAGCATCTGATGCGTCAAACTTTGTAAATGGACACATCCTATATGTGGATGGAGGAATACTTGCGTACATCGGAAAGCAGCCTTAACAAAGGAATCCTGTGTAAAGATTCACTGTAAATAAAACATTCTTAATGGAGGTTGTTATGAAACTTAGTGGGGTAAGAAAAAAAGTCAGTTGGATTTTAGCACTTGTTTTATGTACACAAATACTTATGCCTTCTACACCTGTAGTTGCAAAGGCTTCTTTGGCGGAGGATACAACCATGTCGGATAAAAGTAGCGCTACAGAAAGTGAAGTAAACAGTATTGAGGTTGTAAAAGGAAGTACAGCCTTAATTAAGACTCCTGAGGGATTTAAGGAGCCAATCACCTGGACTACTATTTTCAAGGATTCAAATGGCAATCCTATTAAAAACGTAGGAAGCAAGAAAAAGAAGGATGAATTAAAGAACGGTGAAAAAGATGGGGACCGCTCTGAGGGTATAGCTAAGACAGACCATATAGCAAAGATAGAAAGCACAGATGACGGTGGACTTATAACGGCTTTTGAAAAGGGAGTGGTATATGCAAAGGCTGTTGACAGCGAGGGTAAGAGCAAAGAGTGGAAGGTAAATGTATTATATACAGCAAAAGAAAATCTTCCGGCAGTAACTTCTGAAGATTATAAGAGGCTTATAGGGAAGTGGACTGCTCAACTGGTAGGAGAAAATCCTGATACGAATGATGCCGCTATTATGGAGACAATTAATAGTCTAAACACACAGGCTCAGGCATTGTGGGATAGTTACAGATATAAGGGACAGTCTGCCTGCGCAGATGTTCCTTGGCCTGATGAAATCGGCAAGAAGGGTAATAAGAACATAGAGTTTGCAAGGGATGCAGTTGAATTCAGACAGACCTTTAAGAATGTACTTTTGATGGCAAAAGCATATCGTTTGGAGCATGGTGCGCTGTATAACAACAAAGCCTTGCTTAATGACATGATAAACATACTTGATTGGCTGACAGATAACTGCTATCGTCCACAGTCTCAGACTGACAACTGGTGGACCTGGGAGATAGGTATTCCTAAGGATATAGTTCCTACCCTCATACTTTTAGCGGATGATTTAACCAAGGAGCAGAAAGAAAAGTTCACTGAGGGAGTTAGATTCTTCCAGCCTGACCCTTATCATGGTGGCTCTATTGGCACAGGCTCTACTCATGTACTAGGATATCGCATGCAGTATGCGGCAAATAGAGTGGATAACTCGATGACTGCACTTGGAATAGGTTTATTGCTTGAAGACAATGAGTCTGTGTATCTTGCAAGTGAAGCCTCATCCTCTGTGCTTGAATTTGTTTCAGTTGAGGATAGTACAAAACTTGCTGAAAAAGGCTACCCAAACGGATATTATAAGGACGGTTCCTATATAGACCACTCACGTACTCCTTATGCAGGTTCTTACGGAATAGTAGTACTTGAGGGTATAGTGAATATATCAGCAATTTTAAGCAATTCTCCTTGGCAGTTCAGCTCTGACAAGGCAAATATATTGGAGAATATCTTTGTAAAAACCTATGGTATGGGTGTTTACAATGGTTTAATGTTAGATAACTTAAGAGGCAGAGCTGTCTCAAGAGAAATGGTTACTGACAAATCAATTGGACGCCAGGTAATGACATATATTATCAAGTCACTAGACACTGTTAGTGAAACCGGACGACAGACATTATTGAACTATCTTAAGAACTGGCTGGCTGCAGACTCTGAGTTTGTTGGAACCCTAAAAGAACTTAATGAAATCGTTGTAAAGCAAAAGGCTCAGGAAATAATCGGAAATGCAGGTATTTCAGGAGTTGTTGAAAGAGCTCATAAGAACTATCCTCTGATGGATAGGGCAGTTCACAGAACTGACAATTGGCTCTTTGCCCTCAGTATGTATTCTGAAAGAATCTTAAATACTGAGATTATGAACGGCGAGAATCTCTATGGATGGCATCAGAGTGATGGTATGACCTATCTTTATGGCAAGGATACCAGTTACTACAATGATAATTACTGGAATACCATCAATCCTTTCCGCTTACCGGGAACTACAACTGTGTCAAAGAATATAGGAAATGGCGTAAAGGATAGCAGCGGCTTCTATCAGGACGGAGATTATACATCTAAAGAGGCCTGGGTTGGCGGAAGTGAGCTTGGTGGCTATGGTATAAACGGTATGTCACTTTCAGGAGAAAATGACTCAAAGACACCTTATGAGCCTAATCTTAGAGCGTTAAAGTCATACTTTATGTTTGGTGATGAAATAGTATGCTTAGGTTCAGGAATAAATGATAAAGACAGCAATTTTATCACAGAAACAACTGTTGAAAATAGGAAGCTAAATGATACTGCATCAAATCAGATTACATTGAACGGGAATAAGCTTGAACTCACACCTGTTAATGTAAATGTGGCTGAGATTGTAAAGGGTGAAGGCCTTGGAACAGGAGTGGCTTCCATGGAAGGAAAGGCGCTTGAGAATGTTAAGTGGGTTCACCTTGAGGGCAATGTAGAGGGAGATAAGGTTGGATTCTATTTCCCTAAGGAAGCGGGAGAGTTAAAGGCAAGGATAGCAGCCAGCACAGGTAACTGGGGCAATATCAACCTTACAGCTACTGCGGATGTAGTTAAAAACTACTTTGAACTGTGGTTTGACCATGGCAAGAATCCTCAGAATGCCGAGTATTCATATGTAATTCTTCCGGGTAGAACTGAGGAAGAGATGAAGGAATATGAGAAGAATCCTTCTGTAGAAATCCTTGCAAATACCGATGAAGTACAGGCTGTAGGCTACAAGAACAAGAGCGTAATCGGTGCAAACTTCTGGCAGGACAAGGTGGCAAGTGTAAGTGGCATAAGTTCTGATAAGAAGGCATCAATCATTGTGAAGCAAAGTGGTGATGTGGTTGAAATCGGGGTATCCGATCCTACCATGAAAAATCTTGGTACAATTGAAGTAGACATCGACAAGGAATTTGGTGAGGTTATCAGTGCAGATCCTAATGTTACTGTAGCCGCAAATAACGGAAAGGTTCATCTTGTTGTAAATACTGCAGGTAAAAACGGTGATACCTCTTATGCTGTGGTAAGATTAAAAACAAATAAGTCTTCTGAGACTACAGGTATTCCTGTAATCCCTGTAATTCCTGCCAAGAAACATTCTACACCTGAAGTTCAGGTTGCCGATGATAAGACACCTGAGGGTAAGGTGATAGATGGAAGTAGCAATAACGCTGCCAGAGAAAAGAAGAATACTGCACTTAAAAAGATAAGGCTTAACTTTAACCTTACAAAGGCTGAGGTAAAGAAAGGTATTAAGAAACTTTCCAAGATATTGGTTAAAAAGATCACACTGAAGAAGGCTGCGAAGGAGCCGGCTGATTTGAGCCTTTCTGTAAGAGATGAGAAAAAGAAGGTGATTTACTCATGGTTTATAAGCGGAAAGGAACTTGCGGCTTCTAAGAGTAAGTTTAAGGACCTTGGCTTAGGCTTAAAGGTTATTCCATCAGCCAAGATAAAGCCTTTAAAATCATTGCTTAAAGGTAAGAATGGAACTGTGGTTTCATTCACATATAGGGGTAAATTCCCTGCTACTGCTACCATTAAGCTACACGATAAGCTCTTTAAATATCCAAGGAATACAAAGCTCTATGTATATAAATACAATGAGAAGAAAAACAGGATAGAAAAAGCTAGCGGAAGTGAAGTAAATGCTGTGAGCAAGGGAGTGATAACTCTTAAAATATCAAAGGGTTCAGACTACCTGATTTTACCTAATAAACTTGGTAAGTAGAAGTACTTTTATGAAGTACGTTTTACTTAAATAAATCCTGTTGTTAATAAATAAAGCCGGTCCATCTGCCAAATGGGCCGGCTTTACAACGCCTATACGTAATCAAATTATTTCTTTACAAAGCTATAGGTATAAATGAACTGATCAGGAGTATAATTATCAACCTTTTTTCCGTCAACCTCAGCATAAGGATAACCGAAGTCATTAAGTGGCTCACCATCCTGTGCTGGAGTTAGGGTGAGGTCTCTACCGTCAGCAAGTATGATTCTTTCTGCATCGCAGTTGCCCCAGTAGTATTCCTGCTTCTCCTTTGTTTCCTTCTGGTCTTTAGTCCAGCCATTCTTAAGGACTGCCTTTAATACGTCTGCAGGATCTGCAGATACCCAGCCTGTACCCTTTAAGTAGAACTCTGCCCAACAATGCTGATTCTTTGTGATGTCATCAGCGTTTATACGGATACCGAAATGCTCTCTTGCAGGGATGCCTGATGCACGGCAAAGTGCTACAAACATAGAGTTGATATCTGTACATTTTCCTGACATTGTTGTATCTAAGAGAGCGCAGACATCGCCTTCTCCACAGCCCTTTACATCCTCGTTACGGTTCATATTGGCAATAACCCAGTCATAGATGGCTCTTGCCTTTTCAAGGTCAGTAGTCTTTCCTTCGGTAACTTCTTTAGCCTTATTCTTTACCTGGTCATTAAGAGGAAGGTTCTTAGAAGGCTCAAGATATTTCTTTATTTCAGCTGTAAGTTCTTCTTTATCATCTTCTTTAAGTTCAGGACGAAGGACTTCATCTCTTTTTACATCAAACATAAGTTTAATTACTCTGTGATGAGGCACTATATCTTTATCCCATTCAACATAGAGTATCTGGTTGCCGTTTGAATCTGTATTCATCTGAGCCTTTACCATACCTGCTTCATACACTACATTTTCAACTGTCTGATATTCACTGTTATGCGGAACAGGAAGCCAAACACGAACCTTCTTGCCCTTCTCGTATTTGGTCATATTAATTACGTTAGTTACCATACCTGCAACAGACTGTTTCTCGTCAGTCTTTGCAGAGCTTACAGAGCTTGTCGCTGTACTTGCTGTTGAACTGGCTGAGGTTGTGGTAGAGGCAGTAGATGCAGCGCTCTTAGTCTCACTTACTGTACTCTTTGCAGAACTTGCAGCACTCTTTGCAGAGCTGGCAGCATTATTACTTGCCTTACTTCCACAGCCCACAGTAATACAGGCTACCATGCCTAATGCTAACAACATTTTCAGATTCTTTTTCATTTTTTTCCTCCCGGATTTGTAATAGTTATACCTTAAAAGGATTGTCACTCATAGTTTTGCATGGTGCAATCTCCGAATATATAACGTTTTAAGGATAACGATTGTGTGGCGTTTAGTAAAATTGTTTTTAGATATAAATGAGGGTGTTTATTGAAGAATATAATAATTGGTGTGGGTTAATCAATTGATGGTTAATTATGGTTGTAACGGAATGATTTAAAATGATAAAGGCAGAAATATATTATCAAGCAAAAACACTGCAAAAATTTCTAAAAAGTAAAATTAATATTTGCAAAAAAATTATTAATGTGCTAGAATAACCTCCAGATATAAATGTTAAATATTTAACATACTTTACTAAAGTATTATGTTAACAATTAAATTAAATGGAGGTTTGTTATGGAACGTTTAAGAATGATGCGTGCACCACTCAAGTATGTACAGGGAAAAGGAGCCCTTCTTCACTTTCACAAAGAAATGGAATACATGGGCAAGAGATGGTTATTTGTCTGTTCCAACAGCGGTTACAAATGCTGCCACGATGAGTTAGAAAAGAGCTTTGAGGGTAAGGATGATTACCGCAGATATGAGGTATTCGGAGGAATATCCAGTATCAGCGAGATAAAGAAGATGCAGGATATAATTGTGGCTGATAAAATAGATGTAGTAGTTGCAGTAGGTGGTGGCTCAGCAGTTGATGCAGCCAAGGCAGCAGCTTACTATGAGAATAAGAGAATAGTTATTATCCCGACAGTTGCCGCTACAGATGCACCTTGTACCGGACTTTCAGTTATTTATAATGATGATGGAAGCTTTAATAAATACCTTTTCTATCCACAGAATCCTGATGCGGTTTTAGTGGACAGTGACGTAATAGCAAAGGCTCCTGTTAAGTTTTTGATTGCAGGAATGGGAGATGCTTTGGGTACCTACTTCGAGGGAAGAGCTTCACTTCGTACTGAGTCTCCTAGCCTTGAGGGTGGCGGTATCACAAGGGCTGGTATGGCTATTGCAAAGACCTGCTATGAGACTTTAAGAACTCATGGAAAGGCAGCAGTTGTTGCCTGTGAGAATAATGTTGTTACCCCTGCTCTTGATGCTGTTATAGAGGCAGCTGTTTATCTATCAGGCGTAGGTGCTGATAATGTAAACTGTGCAGCGCCACATTCATTCTACAATGGTCTTACATCTTTGGGTGGACATGATGCCTACCATGGTAACTGCGTAGCATTTGGTACCCTAGTGCAGCTTACTCTTGAGGGAGCTGACAAAGCAGAGTTTGAGGATATTCAGGACTTCTGCCTTGAGGTAGGACTTCCTATCACACTTTCAGAACTTGGTGATTTCACAGATGAAGAGATTCATACTATGTCTAAAAATGCCTGTGTAGAAGGTGAAACCATTCATAACCTTGCAGGAGATGTAACACCTGAAGAACTCTACTGCGCTATCATTGCAACAGATGCTTTAGGAAAAAAGAGACTTGGAAAGTAATTAGGTATATTGTAAGCACGGCTTTATGGCATTTACAGTTAGTGTATCCATAAAGGCGTGCTTTATTTTTTTATGTAGATAAGCGAAGATACAGCTGTTAGCTTAAAGATTTAGATAAATGAGCTAATATTTTTATTGATTATTCCCCCAAAGAGGTATATACTCCAAAGGTAGAAATGAATAACAAAACAGATAGTTTTGATACTACCTGCCAAAGGAAAGGGATTCAAACTATGGGCTTAATGGATGAAAAGATAACGAGCTCTGTGTCAAAATCAGAGGGGGTTGAGGCAGAGTTTAGGGGTATTGCCGCGAAAGAGAAGGGAGAGCTTCTTAAAGAGCTTAGCTGCAGTGATAAGGGAATAAGTGATGATGAAAGGGAAGAAAGACTTGAAAAATACGGATACAATGACCTATCCGCAAATCAAAAGCACAGCTGGCTGTATTTTATAGTTCACAGCTTCACTGATGCGTTTATTTTGGTGTTGCTTGTATTGTCGTTAGTTACCTTCGTTGTTGAGAAGGATGTTGTTTCCGGAGTAATTATACTTGCTCTTGCCTGCATGAGTGCAGTCATAAGGTTTGTGCAGGACTACGGTTCTTACCTTGACATGCAAAAGCTTAAGGAAATGGAACATGATACAGTCAGGATACAGGTTCCGGGTGAAAATGGTCCTGAAGTAAGAGAAGTGCCTGTTGAAGAGGTTGTGCCGGGAGACATACAGTTAATTGGATCAGGAGACATTGTATGCGGTGACTTATATCTTCTTGAAAGCAGGGACTTGTTTGTATCCGTTTCAGCATTTACAGGGGAATCAATTCCTGTAGAAAAGACTGTTGGTGCAGATTTACGAAATGTAAATGCTGCTGAATTAAACAATATATGCCTTGGTGGCTCTACTGTTAACTCAGGAACAGGCCTTGGTGTTGTGGTACGCACAGGGAAGAGCTCATATCTTGGCAAAATTTCTTCCACAATACATACAAAGAAGAAAGAGACTGACTTTGACCGCAGTCTTGCAAAGATAACAAGGATACTTATTACCTACATGGTAGTTGTAGTTTTATTTGTGCTCCTAATCAATGGACTGGTTAAGAAGAACTGGCTTGAGGCCTTCCTCTTTGCAATTTCAGTTGCAGTAGGCATTACGCCCGGTATGCTCCCAATGATTGTAAATGGTACTCTGGCAAAGGGTGCAAAGTTTCTTGCAAAGAAGAAAACGATTGTTAAAAACATGTCAGCCATTCAGAATCTTGGCGCGATTGACGTTCTTTGTACAGACAAGACTGGAACATTGACAATGGACAATGTAATTTTGCAGAATTATTATGATATTAACGGTGAAGAATCACATCTGGTACTTAATTATGCGTGGATGAACGCATATTACTCAACAGGAGTTAAGAACCTGATTGATAGGGCTATTTTAGCCTATGGGCAAGAAAATGATGTAAATAAGTATGCGGGAGGATATGTAAAGACTGACGAGATTCCTTATGACTTTGAGCGCCGTAGAATGAGCGTGCTTGTATCTAATCCTGGAGGAATGCACTTAGACGGAGGCGTTGAGGAATTGCTTCCTAAGCCAAATGAAGAGGTGCTTATTACAAAGGGAGCCCTAGAGTCTGTACTTGAGTGCTGCAGCCGTATTAGAGTGAAGGGGGAGTATAACAATATCAGTGAGGCTGATTTGGATAGGATAAAAGCCCTGGCTGACAGGCTAAATCAAGAAGGTATGCACGTAATTGGGGTTGCAGCAAAGAAAAGAAGTATTGACGCTCCAACAGTCTTTCATGCAGAGGATGAAAATGATTTGACATTCTTAGGAATTGTCGCATTTCTTGACCCTCCTAAGCCTGATGCAAAGGAAGCAATACACGGTCTCTACGATGCAGGAGTTCACGTAAAGGTAATCTCGGGAGACGCACCTGTAGTTGTAGAACACGTATGTAAGCTGGTTGGAATGAGGACAGATGGACAGAAGGCCATAACAGGCTCTGACATTGAAAATATGAGTGATGAGGCTCTGTCATCCGTTGTTGAGAACAATGACATATTTGCACGTCTATCTCCAATGCAGAAGAAGCGTGTGGTAGATGCCATAAGGAAGAACGGCCACGTTGTAGGATATATGGGAGATGGTGTAAATGATGCGCCAAGCCTTCACGATGCGGATGTAGGTATATCAGTAGATAATGCAACAGACGTAGCAAAGGCAAGTGCAGATATCATTCTCTTAGAGAAGAGTCTGACTGTCATATTAAACGGTATTTATGAGGGAAGACGAATCTATGGCAATATACTTAAGTATATGAAAATGGCTCTCTCAGGCAATTTCGGAAATGTATTTTCAGTGCTTATTGCCTCCATTTTCCTGCCATTTTTACCAATACTGCCTCTGCAGATTCTGATTCAGAACCTAATATACGATTTCACTCAGATTGCGATACCTTGGGACAATGTTGATGATGAGTTCCTACAGGGACCACACAAGTGGAACAGTGCCTCACTTGTGTCATTTATGAATGTTATGGGCGGTGTGTCATCAGTATTTGATGTAATGACCTTCTTAGTTCTCTGGTTCGTTCTGGGCTACAATACACTTGGAATGCAGAACTATTTCCAGACGGGATGGTTTGTTGAAGGACTCATCTCGCAGATACTGATAGTTCAGTTTATACGTACTGCCAAGAGGCCGATTATTGAATCAAGATGTGATGCAAGGCTTGGACTGGCATCTGCACTTGGCATACTGGCAGCTATTTCAATTCCTTTCATATTCGACAGGACTTCAAATGCTGTATTTACCAAGATGCCGGCAGAATTCTTTGTGTTCTTGATACTAATTTTAGTGCTATACAGCGTCACAATTGAGATTGTAAAGAAGTTTTATACCAGAAAATACGGAGCTTGGCTGTAATTTTGTACTAAGGGGGTGTAGCAATGTTTTGGGATAAGATAGCGGGATTTTATGATTTTTTTGAAAAATGCTTCAATGGGGAAGTGAACAAAAAGCTTGTGACGGAAGTTGCAGGCCTGATTGATAAAAATGATACAGTTTTAGAGTGTGCCTGTGGAACAGGGATGATAACAAGGGGTATTGCACCTAGATGTAGAGAGGTTGTGGCAACAGATTTTTCTGAAGGCATGTTAGGGCAGGCGCGAAAGAACTGCGTTCACTTAAAGAATGTGAAGATAGAAAAAGCTGATATTATGCACCTTGGGTATGAGGATGAAGCATTTGATAAGGTTGTAGCAGGAAATGTTATACATTTGCTTGATGAACCCTATAAAGCCCTTGAGGAGCTTATGCGGGTATGTAAAAATGGTGGATATGTCATCGTTCCAACATATATCAATAATAAGACTGAGGGTAAGCCAAAACTTGTTGTTAAATGCTTAGAAAAACTAGGGGCAGATTTTAAGAAGGAGTTTACCTTTGACTCTTACAAGCAGTTCTTTGCTAAAGCAGGCTTTGAAGAGGTTCAATATAAGCTTATAAAGGGGAAGCTGCCATGTGCGATAGCGGTGATTGGGAAGAACTAGAATTCTAATTTATAGTGAGTGGCAAAGCAAAATGTCATATCTTTGTTTGAAAAAAGTGAGAAGACTGCAAGAAATGAACAAGAAACTTAGGACTTTATCAGTTGTGAAAACAATTGGTAAAGTCCTTTTTGTATAAAGCTAAATGGAATGAAAATGTCTAAATGGACTTTGATTTTTTGTTCTAAAGGAAGTAATATAAACATAGATTAGTTACTTCTAACCAACAATTTATGACCGGAGGTGCTGGAATGAATTCAATCAGGACTTTGGGAGATAACGTAAAGGTTCTGGCACGGGACGAGAGCCATGCTATTCTTGAAGTTAAAGATGATACCGGAGAGGGTGTCATGACGATATATATGCCATTTGCAGGAGTATATATAAATATTTGTGATATGCATATGCAACGTTGTAGTTCAGGCTTTCTTCTGGAAGAAAATGCAAATGTCATCTGTTTCGACTATTGCAAGGAGGGTAGGATTGAGCTGGGGACTTCGAATGGCAGTTACAGCGTACTCCAGGAAAAACAGCTTAGGATTGATGACCGCAGGCATCATAGTGGGCAGGTATTTATGCCGCTCAACCATTTCCATGGGATTAGTATTTATTTGAATGTTGATATTGCACCACAGGGGGTTGCTGCGTTTATACCACAATTCTCTGCCGATATTCATAAACTAAAAAGTAAGTTCTGTAAAGAAGGCGTTCCAAGTATTCTAAAAGACGATATGGTAGTAAATGGCATTATGGCTTGCTTATATAACCCTCCTGCCAATATTGGTCCTGATTACTATAGACTTAAAATACTTGAATTGCTTCTATATCTTGATACGGTGGAGATACAGGAAGATAACCAAAAGGAGATTTGCTTTTTCTTAAGCCATGCCGATAAGCTTCGGGAAATTCATAAGCAGATTACGGAAAATCTATCCGTACATTTTACAATCAGGGAGTTATCTGAAGAATATGACATCCCACAGACAGAACTCAAAATAAGCTTTAAGGAGATGTATGGGGATTCTATATATTCTTATTTAAAAAGGTGCCGTATGAATACTGCAGCTTCTCTGCTGATAAAAAATCCTGACCTTAGCGTATCAGAGATTGCATACCTTGTAGGATATGAGACTACAGGCAAATTTGCTGCAGCATTTCGGCAAATCATCGGCACTACACCTTTGGACTACCGCAAGTACCGTACAAAGCCTACAGACAATTTGATCAATATATAGGAGGCCAATGAAATGATGAACCAAAATCGAAAACTGACAGGAAAAGATGTAATCGCAATCGGTATCTATTCTGCAATCTACTTTGTACTGAATTTTATGGCAATGATGACAGGATTAATTCCCCTACTCTGGATTTTACTTCCCGGAACGGTGGCAATACTCACCGGCATTCCCTTTTTGCTGATGGAGGTAAAAGTTCCTAAGCCGGGAGCTGTTATAATCATGGGTCTAATCACTGCTTTTTTGTATTTTGTTACAGGGCAGTTTACCGTCCTCATTCTGCTCACGATGCTAATTGCCTGTGCTGTTTCAGAAGCCTATAGGTACATAACAAAATATAATCTCAAATTCAGTAATCTTATGGTCGCTTTCATCTTGTTTAGCTACGGTATGGCAGGATCGCCGCTTGCTTTATTTGTGTATCGTGAGAGCTTTCTGGCACAAATTGGCGAGACTATGAGTCAGGAATATGTTGCAGCAATTTCTTCCTATATCACCACCCCTATGCTGATACTTTTGCTGGTTTCCCCGATTGCCGGCGGGTTCTTTGGTGCATTGATTGCAGGAGGGATATTCAAAAAACATTTCAAGAAAGCAGGTATCGTCTAAATGCGTTATAGGAAGCCTGACCCTCGTGCAGGCCTCTTCATTCTTTTGCTTGCCAACATAGGGATGTTCTTAGAAAGAACCGGAAGACAGGGAAATGCTTTGACGGGGGTAATTATCGTAGTTCTCATTATGTATGGCTGCTCTAAAATTGCGGTAGGCGGAGCAGGATTTCTGCTAATCTTATATTGTCTGCAGACCTTTGTGCTTCCTGCATCGCCTATAGCTTTTACTGCCCTGTTTTCAGTATTTGTGAATATGACAAGACGGATGTTGCCCTGCCTCCTGACAGGGGCATTGTTAGTTAAGAAGTGCAGCGTCCATCAGTTTGTTGCCGCCTTGAGGAAAATGCATCTCCCTCAAAATCTTATTACTGCCATGGCTGTTACGGTTCGTTACTTCCCTGCCATTTCAGAAGAGGTTCGTCACATTAAGGATGCAATGAAGCTCCAGAGGATACCCATGGGGAGGAAAGTAGAGTGTTATCTGGTGCCAATAATGCTGTCTGCAACAAAAACCGCAGAAGAACTTTCTGCGGCGGCAACAGTCAGGGGGATTGACAATCCAAAAAAAAAGACTTGTGCGTTAGAAATTAGTTTCAGCTTTACAGATATTTTCTGTATGTTGTTTACTGCCATAGCAGTTGTTCTTATTTTGGTATTTGTGAAAGGATAAAATGATTGAGTTTATTGATGTGAATTATAGAGTGGGCGAATATGCGATTTTGACGGGAATAAACCTGAAGATACGCGGAGGTGAATGTGTCCTGCTTGCAGGAGAAAGCGGCAGTGGAAAGACGACTTTAACGAAACTTATCAATGGGCTGATTCCTCATTTTTATTCCAGTGGGCAGCTTGATGGAGAGGTAAATGTTAATGGAGAACCAGTGGCGGAAACAAGTATGTATAAGCTTGCGGAAATGATAGGAAGTGTATTTCAAAACCCTAAATCGCAATTTTTTTATACGGATTCATCTGCTGAGATTGCATTCGGACTGGAAAACCGCTGTGTTCCACCGGAAAAGATTAGACAGAGGATTGTGGCAGCAGCGAATGAGCTGGGAATTGAAAATTTGCTTAGCAGGAACATTTTAAAACTCTCAGGTGGTGAAAAACAGATTATCGCATTTGCTTCTGTATATGCAGCAGAGCCGGAAATTTATGTGCTCGATGAACCCTCCTCCAATCTGGATAACACATCCGTTGAGCGATTGAAGGAACTGCTTCACTATATTAAGGCACAGGGGAAAACTGTGATTATTGCGGAGCATCGGCTGAATTATCTTAGCTCTGTAATAGACAGGGCCGTATATCTAAAAGGCGGACGGATTATGCAGGAATTTACTGCAGCACAGTTTCGTACGCTTACTGAAAGGGAACGGATTTCGATGGGTCTTCGAACCTTAAAAGAGACACAGATTACAATTCCTAAATGTACAGACCTAAAGGGTGAACTTTGTGTTGAAAGGATTATTAGCCGTTATAAGGAAGAGGAAATCAGTTTTGGGGCTAATTCAGGAGATGTTATTGGAATAGTGGGAAAGAATGGGGCAGGAAAAACAACTCTATGCAAGATAATCTGCGGATTGCTTAAGGAGCAATCAGGTACAGTCAGCTACCGAGGGAAAAAGCTTACAAGGAGGCAAAGACAGAGGCTCTGTGCCATGGTCATGCAGGATGTAAACCATCAATTATTTACAGACAGTGTTGTGGATGAATGTGAGCTGGCGGCACCGAAAGCATCGAAAGAAAAGATTGATAAACTTCTGCAAGGATTTGATTTGCTTTCCTATAAGGAGGTGCATCCTGCCGTACTGTCAGGGGGTCAGCGCCAAAGGCTGGCAGTATGCCAGGCAGTGCTGTCGGAGAAAAAGGTAGTGATATTTGACGAGCCGACAAGTGGTTTAGACTATACGCACATGATACAGACAGGAGAGATCATTCAGAAACTGTCCCGCGAGGGATATATAGTTCTCGTAATTACACATGATTATGAATTCCTGAACCTGGTTTGTCACAGTGTGATTCAGTTAGGTGAGCAAATTGCTGTGAAAGGGGGAAGGCAGAGTGCAGAAGAAATATAAGAAAAAGAGAAAAAATTGGTTTAGTACGCTGCTATCTTACGCAGATGGAAGAGAGCATAGGCTGTGGCTTTCAGTTATCCTTTCGATTGTCAGCATTGTGAGTGGACTTATTCCTTTTTACTGTGTTTACAGAATGGTTGATGCATATATGGTGGGGGCGCTTGGGAACGCAGTCATTATCTTTTGGGGAGCAATAGGTGTTCTTGCCTATACAGTCAAAATAGTTTGTTTTGGCTTTTCAACAGGCCTTTCACACTATGTTGCGTACTATGTCTTGGAGGGCTTGCGGCTTAAAATAGCAGAGACTTTTTTGAAAGCTCCTCTTGGAGAGGTGCAGGCACATTCAATTGGAGAGATCAAAAATGTGATTGTAGACAGAATAGAGGAGATTGAGCCGCCTTTAGCCCATATGATCCCGGAGGGAAGCGGACATCTTGTATTTCCTGCAGTGAGTCTGATTGCGTTGTTCTTACTTGATTTCAGAGTGGCATTTGGTTCCCTTCTATCTCTTCCAATTGGATTTGCGTTTATGTTGATTACATTTGCAATCAGTGGAAAGAGCATGGAAAAGTATATGGAATCAAATGTGCGTTTGAATAGTGTAATTGTTGAATACATTGAGGGGATTGAGGTAATCAGGGCTTTTGGGAAGGCAGGAAGCAGTTACAAAAAATATGCCGACACTGTCCTTGAATATAAAGAATTTGTAATCAATTGGATGAGGAACACCTGGGTAACAATGAAGCTCGCGTTTGCATTTATGCCAGCCACACTTCTTGGCGTAGTTCCTGTAAGCCTCTATCTGGTTTCCTGTGGAAGTCTTTCAGTATCTGAGATGACACTTGCGGTTATGTTAGCCTTGTCTATGGTTGTGAGCTTTGCAAAACTGGAAATTTTTGCCAATAGTATACAGCAGATGAAATATACTGTAGATCAGACGGAGGCTTTTCTTAACATGACAAGATTGTCAGAACCGGAAGCTGAAGCGATACTAAATGGCAGGGATGTCCACTTGAAAAACGTCCACTTTTTCTATTCAGAAAAAAGCGGAGAAATCCTACACGGAATTGATCTCACACTTCCTGAGGGAAGCTATACCGCTCTGGTTGGCCCAAGCGGAGGAGGGAAATCTACCTTGGCAAGGCTGATTGCCAGGTTCTGGGATGTTTGTGACGGAAGCATCGAAATAGGAGGAGTTGACATACGAAATATTCCTATCGCACAGCTATCAGAACTGGTGAGCTTTGTTACGCAGGATAATTTTCTATTTCAGGCTTCAATCAAAGAGAACATCCGTATCGGTAAACCTTCAGCAACGGATGAAGAGGTGATAGCCGCTGCAAAGAGAGCACGCTGTGATGAGTTTATTTCAAAGCTGCCTTACGGATATGATACATCTGCTGGTGAAGCAGGAAAAAAACTTTCAGGCGGAGAAAAGCAACGTATAGCCATTGCACGTATAATGCTGAAAAATGCACCGATTGTTATTTTGGATGAGGCCACCGCTTTTACCGATCCGGAAAATGAGCATCTGATTCAGCAGTCAATTTCGGAGCTCACAAAAGGCAAGACCCTTCTTGTCATTGCACACCGGCTGTCTACGGTGAAAGATGCAGATAAGATTGTTGTTTTAAATGGGGGCAGGGTAGAAGCAGTGGGTACCCATGAGGAACTTTTGAAAGGCTCGCCGCTCTATAAGAAAATGTGGAGTGCACACATTGGGGCAAAGAGATGGACATTGCAAGGAAAGGAGGATAAAGTCAATGTTTAGAACGATAAGGCGCATCATCCACTGGTGTGGGGATTTCAGAAAGAGGCTCTATATAGGCTTCTTCTTTTCATTCCTTTCTGGCCTAGCGGCCGCAGCACCTATCATATATGCCGGTTATATCATTGGAAATGTTGTGCAGTGGAGAGCCAGAGGTCTCAGTGTTCCATCAGGGCTTTGGCTGCAGAGTCTGGGTGTGATTTTTACAACGATTCTATTTAGGTTCCTTCTCGACTATATAAAAGCAAGATTTCAGGAAACTATAAGTTATGAGTTGGTTGCAAGAGATCGTCTGGCAATAGGGACGGCATTGAAGAGGGTGTCTCTGGGGTATTTTCAGGAGAAAGACACAGGCACTATACTCAATTCAATTACCACAGGACTTTATACCCTGGAAAATATGGGAATGAGGATGATAGATACCTTTGTCGGAGGATATCTTAGCTTTTTTTGTATTTTTATCCTGCTTTTTGTCATACACCCCTTAGGTGCATTAATTTGCCTGGTAGGTGTTCTGCTGTCCTTTATCTGCTTAAATCTCATTTCAAGGTACAGCAAAAGAAATACACTTATCCAGACCGAAGTGAATGAAAAACTGACAAGAGCGGCCGTCGAATATACCAGAGGACTGCCCGTGGTGAAATCATTCGGTATGGAGGGTGCGTCTTTTTCCGCATTTCGAAAGGCCTGTGCAGAAGCAAGAAAGATTGCCCTGAGAATTGAATGGGGATTTATTCCATTTAACTGCTTACACCTGCTTGCGTTAAAGTCGGCCAGTATCGTTATGATTATTTCTGTCATGGGAGCAGGACTCTCTAGTCATCTTTCCCTGCCAATGGTTTTTGTATTCTCCCTGCTTTCACTGACGGTATTTAATTCTCTTGAGCCGATTGCAGACAGTGCACATATCCTTTCCGTTATCAATAATGCTATGGATCATATAGAAGCCCTGTCTCCAGACAACTATATTGATGAGGACGGAAAGGACATTTCACTTTCTAGTTATGACATTCATTTTGAACAGGTGCGATTTTCCTACGACAAAGGGAATGAAAAAAGGAATGTAATTGAAGACGTGAGCTTTACAGCCTTGGAAGGCACGACAACAGCAATTATCGGACCATCCGGAAGCGGAAAGACAACGCTTTGCAGGCTTCTGGCACGCTTCTACGACGTGAGCGGAGGAAGGATTACTCTCGGTGGGCATAATCTAAAGGAATTTACCTGTGACAGCCTGTTGTCTAATATTTCCATGGTGTTCCAGAACGTTTACCTGTTTCACGACACTGTCAGGGCGAATATCTGCTTTGGGAAAGAGCAGGCATCAGAGGAAGAGATGATTAGTGCTGCAAAACAGGCACGTTGCCACGACTTTATCATGGCTCTTCCAGAGGGGTATGATACCGTAATTGGGGAGGGAGGCTCCACGCTTTCCGGTGGCGAAAAACAACGCATCTCTATCGCCCGTGCCATCTTGAAGAATGCCCCTGTTATTATACTTGATGAGGCCACTGCTAGCCTTGATCCTGAAAATGAGCATCTGATACAGGAGGCATTGACTGAACTGACAGTTGGAAAGACGGTGATTGTGATCGCCCACAGGATGGCAACAATTGAAAATGCCAATCAGATCCTTGTAATTGACGATGGGCACATCGTTCAGAAAGGTACGCATCAGCAATTGGTAGGGCAGGAGGGGCTTTATAAACGTTTTGTCAAGATACGCGAATTGGCCGAGGGCTGGTCTATAGTCTGAAAATGAGGTATCCTACAACTCCCATCTTGTATACCCACATGGTATTGCTTTACCAAAAGTGTTGTAATATAATATCCAATATCATTTTAATAGGAGGTTTAAGGGAATGTTAGGATATGTAAAAAATGAAAAATTAGAGTTTAATTATAAAAAATCCTGTGGTTTATGGTTAATTGCGGTTGCCTTAGTTATCGCAGTTGCCACCTTAATAGGGGGAAAACAAATAATAAATATGCAAGTATTTAGCATAGGTTACATGATTAGCTTTTTTTCAATTAATATGAATAAAAACTTACTTCATAAATTGTCCACTGGTTCATCGACTAAATTTCAAAAAAATGTTTCTAAGTATTCGATAATATTACTTTTTATATTAATGATATTTTTAGGTGGACCATTTTTTGCCACTGAGAATTGGAGATTGATATGGTTAGGAGCACTATTAGCCACAGCATTGCATTTTTTCCCATTCTATTTTGTACATGGAAAATCAATGATTTTATTAGGGATTATGTGTACCGTTAATATTATTATGGGGTATATTTTTTCAGATGTTTCTTTGGTACTGTTTGCCTATATTGATGCAATTATTAAATTCATATTTGGAGTTTATTTGTTGTTCTTTTCGAAAGCAACGAAGCAATAAACTGTAGTTTGCAAATCCACGCAAAATAAGGTGTTTAATGAGGGAATGTTTTTCTTTGTGCCAGCCATTGCAGATATTAGAATGTCCATCAATACCTATGCTTCATTGTACAAGACACTATGTGAGATTTATGATTGGCTCTGAAGTTTATTTATAAAAAACAACACAAAGAATAGAGAAGGTTATATTTTCTTAGAAAGGATATTAAAATGCAATACATATTCGCAGAAAGTTTAAAAGAACTTGAAACAAGATATAAAACACGGCAAAAGGTTGAAATCTTTGCAAATTTAGATTCTGAGCTTGAATATGTAATTTTCAAAAATAAGCATTTATTTGAAAATGAAGAAATAGATTTTTGGATAAGCATAGATCCTTACGATGATACTTTAATTAAAACCGAAAATATTAAATATTTGCTCAAATTTGGGAAAAAATTGCAAAATAAAGATGTCGTGAATAAAATAAAAAATAATGATTGGTTTAAGAACATTGAATCCTCCTATTCGATAAACGAAATTGAAAATTTCGCAAATGATTTAGTAAAAGGTTGCGAGTTTGCAATTTCTAATAAAAAAAACATTGTAAGTTCTGGGGACTAAAATATTGAAGGTAGCACAAAAATAATTATATAGATAACTAAATAAAGATAGGGGATACATACAATATCATCTATCTTTTTCTCTATAAATCTTAATTAAGCTGTTCTTCTCTTTTCATAAAAACTATAAAGGCAAGTATGGTTATCATTAGATAATTTATTATAGTATTTGCAAGTTCATTATTTAGCAGTGGAAAACAAAATGCCGCTTGTTTTTTCTGCATTAAAGCTTACAAAATTTGAAGTTATTTGGTAGAATAAAAGCATTGGTTCATACCTTATAACGATAACCCTAGATTTGAAACCCCTTTAACGATACTACCGTTAAAAAGTGAGTAGTCAAACCGTAAAAGTTGACTAAGATTTGACTATTATATTTTAGGGTAACTACATATTGACCATTGAAATCGACCACAACTTGACGTACGCTAAAAAGTACGCTATATTTAAGGCGAAAGGAGATGATGTCATGACTTCAATTAGTATAACAAAGGCAAGAGCAAACTTATATAAGACAGTTTCAGATGTAAATGAATACTCTGAGCCTATAACCATAACAAATAATAGAGGGAAAAATGCAGTATTAGTATCAGAAGATGATTGGCTGGCGATTCAGGAAACCTTGTATCTTAATCCCATACCAGGTATGACGCAAAGTATTTTAGATTCCAGAGCAGAAGATGTTTCTGAGTGTACATCTTATAATCCGGAGGAGGAGTGGTAGATGTATTTAATTAAATTCAGTAAACAGGCTGATAAGGACAAAAAGCTATTAAAGGGTGCAAGGCTTGATGGAAAAGCAAAAGAACTTCTAAATATCATAGCAGATTATCCATTCAAAGAACCACCACCATATGAGAGGCTGGTTGGGAATCTAAGTGGTTTCTATTCAAGAAGAATAAATATACAGCACAGGATAGTTTACGAAGTCTATGTTCAGGAGACTTATGAAGACGGCGAAGCGTATGAAGGATTTGTAAAGGTGGCACGTATGTGGACACCTTATGGTGGAATGAGGTAAATTACTACAAAAACAATACAAATGCATTGAAATAGAAATGATTTAGCGTTATACTAAAATAAAAAGATGGAAGTGAGGTGCAAGACATGGCGAGCACAATTCAGATAAGAGTAGAAGATGAGTTAAAGAGTAAATCAGATGCTTTATTTAAGGACTTGGGTACAGACACAACAACTGCAATCAGAATGTTTTTAACACAGGCTATTGCAGCAAATGGATTCCCCTTTGAAATAAAAAGACAGGTAGAATCGAATCCGTATGCACCGATGACCGAGAAAGAGATACTTGCAAAACTGAAAAAGTCCAGAGAAGAGAAAATGTTTAGGGATGCAGATGATGTGATTTCTGATATGAGGTCAAAGTATGGATTATAAGATTGTTTTAATGAGGGATGCAGAGGAGGATCTTGATAGATTTGTCACATATCTTATGTTTGAAAAGAAAAGTGATCAGGCTGCAAGAAATTTATTAAATGATTTTGAAGCAACAAAAACAAGTCTGTCAAATGTTGCTGGGAGTCTGAAACTTTGTGATAATCCAAAACTAAGGGAATTAGGATACCGAAGAATCAATTTTCTATCTCATCGATATTTTATGTTATATCGTATTGAAAACGATACAGTATATGTGGATAATATTTTTCATGAGTTGCAAGACTATGAAAATAAAATGAATTAAAGACTGGAATATAACTTTCTGAGTATATAATAGCAACAAATTTATATTTGTGGAGGCGTTGTATATGAAGCAGTGGTATATTGCAATAGCAGTGGCAATCGTATATCTGGCTATTAGCCTTACACTTCATACATGGTCGTGGTCTTGGTTTATTTGGGTTATCTATGCTGTATATAGACTGTGGGATAATAAAAAGAGCAAAGAAAATTTTCAAATTTAAGGAGTAGTCAATGAAGAAGATAATTGATTATCTGAAAGAAAAATATAACCCATTGGCAATTGTCACCTATGGCTCGTTTAGTTGTGGTATGAATGATTCATACAGTGATTATGATTGCATAATCATTGTTAACAAAAAAGACAATAGTCATGACGATACCGTTATTGATGGAATTCTGTTGGATTGCTTTATTTTCACAAAAGACGAAGTAATCAGCGAGAATCCGGATACTTTTCTTACCGTATATGACGGTAATATTGTTATGGACACAGATGAAATCGCGGCAGAGTTAAAAACACGAGTAAGAAAATATGTGGAAGAACATTCTGTTATTTCTTACGATGAGAAAAAATTCATTATAAGTTGGATCAAAAAAACAATGCACAGGGTTGAGAAGAATGACGATGAAGGAAACTACAGAGCTTTAGCGTTTCTATGGGAGAGTATAACAGATTATTTTCTGCTTAGAGATTTGTTCTATTTTGGTAGCAAAAAAGCAGTGGCATATCTGAAAGAAAGTGATGCAGAGGGATATCGTCTTTACCATGATGCTATCACAGATCGCACGAACGCAGTTATAAGAGAATGGGCGAATCATGTGATTAACATTGGCGAGATTTCAGCATAATCGCTCTGCCAAATCCCGGATTGTAAACCTACTCAGAATTGCTTTACCAAAAATTTAAGGAAAGTAAGAAATTAGAAAGCATTATATTTGATAACTAGCAAATCTTAACCAAAGATAAGTATATTCTTATTATATATATAGGTTTAACCAATTTTTCTAAAGCCAAAATGGATTGAAAGTATAATTACTAAGTACTATAATTAAATTAAGTGGCTGAAAAGATAGGAAGAATTTTTGAGTATATGTGGAGTTGAGATTGTGCATAAGAAGTATATTAAATAATTGTATTTATGTTACTGGTGGTGACACAAAATGGAGTGATTTATGACAAACGAATTATTGAAATATGTAAAAACAGGCAGTGTTTTTGAAGATGCTTGTAATATTATTGAAACTGCTCAGAAAGTTGCATACTCTGCGGTTGATTTAACGCTTGTTCACAGAAATTGGCTTCTGGGTAAGAGAATTGTTGAAGAAGAACTGGAAGGAAAGCGCACGGAGCGATATGGAAAAGAGATAATTATATCACTTTCAGAAGAATTGACTAAGGAATATGGAAAAGGATTTGATAAGAGTTCACTGTATAAATTTGCACGATTCTATCAGATGTACCCGAAGATTGTGGACTCAGTGAGTCCACAATCTGGATTGTTATCATGGACACACTATAGAGTATTGCTGCAAGTAGAAGATCCTGAAGCAAGGAAATGGTATGAGAAAGAAGCATTTGGACAGGTTTGGAGTGTACGTACATTACAAAGGAATATATCTTCGCAATACTACTATAGAATTCTTAAAACACAGGATAAATCAGCAGTAGAAACTGAAATGAAGGAATTGACTTCCGAATATCAGACAAAGCTTGAATTCATTAAGAACCCTGTTATTGCTGAATTTCTGGGTATGAAAGAGGATACGTCTTATCTGGAGTCTGACCTGGAGCAATGTATTATAGATAATCTTCAAAAGTTTCTGATGGAGCTTGGAAAAGGCTATGCTTTTGTAGCAAGACAGCAGCACATTCATACAGAGAAGGAAGATTATTATATTGATCTTGTTTTCTACAATTATATTTTGAAATGCTTTGTACTTATTGATTTGAAGACAAATAAAATAACGCATCAGGATATAGGACAGATGGATATGTATATTCGAATGTATGATGATCTCAAACGTGGGGAAGGAGATAATCCCACTCTTGGAATTGTGCTATGTGCGGATACAGATGAAGATATAGCCAAGTATTCAATTCTTAATGGAAATGAGCAGCTATTTGCATCGAAATATAAGTTATATCTTCCAACGGAAGAAGAATTACGCGCTGAGATTGAAACACAGAAGGAAATGTTTAATCTTCAGGTAGAAAATAAGAAAAACGAATAATTTGCAATGAACAAGGCACTTTCTGTTATAAGGTATAACGACATCCGCAGAGTGAAGATGTCAAACATTACGCCTCATGCATTTAGACATACCTACTGCTCGAATCAAGCAAAAGCTGGGATGAATCCTAAAACACTCCAGTACCTTATGGGACATTCAGACATCTCCGTCACAATGAATGTTTAAACCCACCTTGGATTTGACGATACAAAGGATGAGATGGTAAGACTTGAGGAACTTAATGCAGCAAAGAAAGAAGTTGAAAAGGTAGCAGGGGAAAGACCTATAAGTCAGAAAATGTTCAAGGTAATTTAATAAAAAAGGATGATGCCCCCGGTGGTAATGTGCTGGCGGGGTTATTTTTGTGATAGAAAAAGTATGGGTGTTATGCTATGATAAAATAATACAAATGCATTGAAATAGAAATGATTTAGCGTTATACTTAAATAAAAAGGTGGAAGTGAGGTGTAAGACATGGCGAGTACAATTCAGATAAGAGTAGAAGATGAGTTAAAGAGTAAATCAGATGCTTTATTTAAGGACTTGGGTACAGATACAACAACTGCAATCAGAATGTTTTTAACACAGGCTATTGCAGCAAACGGCTTCCCCTTTGAAATAAAAAGACAGCTAGAATCAAAACCATATGCTCCGATGACCGAGAAAGAGATAATTGAAAAACTGAAAAAGTCCAGAGAAAAGGAGATGTTCAGGGATGCAGACGATGTAATCTCAGACATGAGGTCAAAGTATGGATTATAAGATTGTTTTGATGAGTGGTGCGGAGGAAGATCTTGATAGCTTCATCACATATCTTTTGTTTGAAAAGAAAAGTGATCAGGCTGCAAGAAATTTATTAAATGATTTTGAGGCAACAAAAACAAGTCTGTCAAATGTTGCTGGGAGTCTGAAACTTTGTGATAATCCCAAACTTAGAAAACTAGGATATCGAAGAATCAATTTTCTATCTCATCGATATTTTATGTTATATCGTATTGAAAACGATACAGTATATGTGGATAATATTTTTCATGAGTTGCAAGACTACGAAAATATAATGAATTAAATATTGAAATATAACTTTCTGAGTATATAATAGCAACAAATTTTAAGTTGATGGGGGATAATCAAGGTGAATGAATTTAATGAATATGTTCGTAATAGTTTTTCTGAATCTGGCGATATTGTCATAAAAGCTATGATGGGCGGATACCTTGTATATTTTAATGGTAAGCTGATAGGTGACATTTGCAATAATGAACTGTTTTTAAAGAGAACGCTGACATCGGACAGACTGCTTGCAGATTCCGAGCTGCGTTATCCGTATGAAGGTTCAAAGACCTTGATGCATGTATTTGATAATTTTGATGATAAGGCTCTAATTCTGGAACTTCTGGATGGTATGTATGCTGAACTTCCGGAAAAGAAACCCAAGAAAGCTAAATGAGCCTGATAACTCCCAGTTTATCATCTTACTCAATCCCACTTTATCCGGAACTTAAGGACTTAGATAGTATGATATCTGATAACTCGCAAGTTACTCAACCAAAGATAACCACATTTTCATATAACTTTATAGCAGGTGGCAAAGCAAAATGCCGCCTGTTTTTTCTGTATTAAGCCTTATCAAACGTATCTTTATTTGGTAAAATAAAAGCATTAGTTCATACCTTATAACGATAACCCTAAATTTGAAACCCCTTTAACGATACTACCGTTAAAAGGTGAGTAGGCAAAACCTTGCAAATTAAGGCAATTCACTGCATTTTAGGAGGAAAAATTTAATGACAAAAATACTTTTTATCTGCCATGGCAACATCTGCCGCAGCACCATGGCGCACTTTGTATTCCAAGATATGATTAACAAAGCAGGCCTTGCAGACGAGTTCCTCATTGATTCCAAGGCCACCAGTACGGAGGCACTTGGAGAATCCACTCACTATGGGACAGTGAAAAAGCTTAGAGAAGTGGGGGTGCCTGTTCTGCCACATACCTCTACCCAGATAACCAAGAAAGATTACAGGGATTTTGACTACATTATCGCTATGGATACAAACAACCTTAGAAATCTGGATAGAATTCTAAGTGGTGATCCGAAAAAGAAGATAAGAAAGCTTCTCTCTTTTGCAGGAAAAGATGGTGATATAGCAGATCCTTGGTATACCGGAGACTTTGACGCTACGTATAGAGACGTACTTGAAGGCTGTGAAGGACTATTAAAAGAATTAACAACAAAGCATTAGTAAAATAATTCCTGCTCAAAACTACAAGACCAGCCTCAGCTCTTTGCTTACTGACATTATTTTAAATCCGGAGGAAATTCATGTCTTCACTACTTTTAGCAGTCATCTATCTCATTTTCATAAGCCTGGGGCTGCCTGACTCTCTCCTTGGTTCAGGCTGGCCTAAGATGCAGGCTGTGTTTTCGGTGCCATCATCTTATGCGGGTTATGTGTCGATGACTATATCATTTATGACAATCATCTCAGCACTTCTAAGTCCTCGTATGATAAAGCACTTCCATACAAAATGGATTACGATAGTGTCAATAGGGCTTACTATAGCCGGGCTTTTAGGATTTTCAATGTGTAGCCGGTACTGGATGCTGTTTATATTTGCTGTTCCTTATGGACTTGGAGCAGGAGCTATAGATGCTTCGGTAAACCACTATGTGGCAAATAATTATTCAGGCTCGGTTATGAACTTTCTGCACTGCTTTTACGGTGTAGGAGCGGTGATAAGCCCGTATATTATGGCACTCGCACTTAAATACGCAAGATGGAATGAGGGCTACAGTTGGACATCCTATATCCAGATGTTTATTCTTTTCGTGTGCATTATTTCCCTTCCTTTGTGGAAAACTAATGGAAAAGAAGAGGAAGAAGACCACAGTGACAGTGTTGGAATTAAAGAAGCGCTTAAGGTGCCTGCGGTTATTTTCACTTTGATTGCTTTCTACGCTTACTGCGCGGGAGAGACCACCTGTTTCCTTTGGACTCCGAGCTATTTTGCAGGTACAAAGAGTGGGCTTAGTGCTGAAACCATCGCTTCGTTTGGCTCGCTTGTCTTTGGCGGACTTATGCTTGGAAGGCTGATTTCAGGATTTATTTCAAATAAACTGGGAGACAGAAGGCTTATACGCATAGGCATTTTCGTGGAATTATTAGGAATAATAATGGTATTTTTACCTGTGGAAAGTTATATGGTGGCAGCAGCAGGCTTTGTTGTCATTGGAACCGGTATGGGGCCTGTCTATCCTGCCATCCAGCACATGGCACCTGCCAATTTTGGGAAGAAATACAGTGCAGCTGTTATAGGGCTTCAGATGGCAGCAGCCTATGTCGGAAGTACCTTTATGCCTATGATATTCGGACTTCTTCAGCAGAAAATCGGCATAGCCATTATGCCTACATATCTCTTGATTTTTGCCATTATCAACTTCGGAATGCTTGAGTTAACCTATAGTAAAATAAAGGTAAAACCAGCCTAAACCCACACCATTTAACATAATCTCTTGACAGTCACATGGCTTAATAATACAATGTCTGAAGATAAATAATTTGACGAAAGTTAAAGTTTAGCAAAAGTATTTAATGCTAAATCTAACCGGGCATAGTTATTATTAAAGACATGCGTCATAGAGATTTTTATTTTTCGGAGGTAATTATGGAAAAGCCAAATATAATATTCATGTTTTCAGACCAGCAGAGAGCTGATACTATGGGCTGTTATGGACAGGAGCTTGATATAAGCCCTAACCTTGACAGGCTTGCGGATGAGGGAGTACTTTTTAGAGATGCATTTACGGCACAGCCGGTATGCGGGCCTTGCAGAGCAATATTTCAAAGTGGCAAATATCCTACGGAAATAGGCTGCTACAGAAACGGACAGTCCCTCCCAAGAGACATCAAAACTCTCGCTAACTATATGGAAGAGGCAGGATATGAAAATGCTTATGTAGGAAAATGGCACCTGGCAAGTGATAGGGCAAGCTACAGCGTGCCTGCAAATCCTGACTATGAGACACATGCGATACCTAAGGAGAGAAGAGGCGGATATAACGGCTTCTGGAGGGTGTCTGATGTGCTTGAAGCGACCTCCCATGGCTATGACGGCTATGTATTTGATGAAAATATGAATAGGATTGACTTTAAGGGCTATCGAGTTGACAGGATTAATGATTTTGCACTTGAATTTCTTGATAAATATGATGGTAAAAAGCCGTTTTTCCTTACTGTTTCACACATTGAGCCACATCATCAAAATGACAGGGCTGACTATGAGGGGCCAGACGGCTCTAAGGAGAGGTTTAAGGATTGTAAGCTGCCTAAGGACTTAGAGGTGCTTGGCGGTGATGCAAAGCAGATGTATCCTGATTATTTGGGTTGCTGCAAGAGCTTAGACGATAATTTTGGAAAATTAGTTGATAAGCTAAAAGAAAAAGGCTTATATGACAACACGATAATAATATATTCCTCAGACCACGGCTCTCATTTTAAGACAAGAAACAGAGAGACTTACTTAAAGGGCTCTGATGACTACAAGAGAACCTGCCACAGCTCTGCACTTAAGGTACCTCTAATAATCGCAGGCGGCGCATTTAAGGGGGGGAAGGTAGTCCGGGAGGTTGTTTCTACCTGCTCTCTACCAAAGACAATCCTGGCTATGGCTGGAGTTGATGTGGGAGATAATATGATAGGTGAAAACCTTGAAACCCTTATAGATAAGCCAATAGACGAGGACAAGTTCGTATATGCACAGATTAGTGAAAGCAGACTTGGAAGATGTATAAGAAGCAAAGACTATCTTTACAGCGCATTTGCACCTGAAAGTAACGGCTGGGATGAGGATAGGAGCGATGTCTACGAGGAAGAGTTCTTCTACGATTTACGTAAGGACCCTTATGAATTAAACAACCTCGTAAATGACAAATCTACTCTGGAGATAAGAAAGAAGCTTGCGAAAAAGCTGATAGAGAAGATAGAGGCAGCAGGCGAGGGAAAGGTAGAGATAATAATTAAAGAATAATTTTAAGGACTAGTATTCTAAAGTGTAAGGCATAGGATATTAGTCCTTTTTTTCTACGAGGATATTATGCGTCAAAAGATAATTGAAATAATGGATGTAAATACTTATAATGGGAATGGAATAAATCATAAAGGTGTCAAAAGATGATAAATTCATTTGACATTTATATTGATAGATAGTTTTTTAAGAGATATAGACAGGAGAATTAAATGCCCGCTATCAGTGTACTTATAAAACCCGCTTCGGGGCTTTGCAATATGCATTGTGACTACTGCTTTTACAAGGATGAGATGGAGAACCGCACCGATGCCTCCTTTGGCTTTATGACTGAGGAAACACTTAAAAATGTGATAAGGAAGACATTACTTAGAGCTGAAGGGGTGGCAAGCTATGCATTTCAAGGTGGTGAGCCCTCTCTTCGTGGGCTTGATTTTTTTAAGAAGGCAGTAGAGTTTCAAAAACAGTACAATAAAAACAATGTGAGGGTGAACAATGCATTTCAGACAAATGGCACCCTCATTGATGAGGCTTGGTGTGCTTTCTTTAAGGAAAACAATTTTCTTGTCGGACTTTCCATTGACGGAAATAGATGTACCCACGACAAATACAGGCATTTGAATGGGAAATCAGCCTATGATAAGGCTTATGAAACTGCCAAACTATTTGATAAATTTGGAGTGGAATACAACATATTAACTGTTGTTACTGCAGATGTGGCAAAGAACATTGAAGAAATATACAGGGATTATGCCGAAAAAGGCTTTAAGTACCAGCAGTATATTCCCTGCCTTGAGGCATTTACAGAGGACAAAAAAGAAGGAGAATTCGCACTTACCCCTGAAGTTTACGGCGAATTTCTCATAAAACTCTTTGATCTTTGGTTTGAGGACTGGAAAAAGGGAAGACAGCCCTACATAAGAAGCTTTGAAAACTATGTAGGGATATTGATGGGCTACATGCCTGAGGCCTGCGAACAGCGTGGAGTCTGCGGCATTCAAAATACGGTTGAGGCTGATGGAAGTGTTTATCCGTGCGACTTCTATGCCCTTGATGAGTACAAATTGGGCAATTTTAATACGGATAACCTCGATGTAATAAATGAAAACAGGCTTAAGAGTAAATTCATAGAACGCTCCATCCCTCTTCCTGAGTCCTGTAAAGTCTGTCCATACATCCAAGTTTGCAGAGGAGGATGTATGAGAAACAGGGTGAAGAACGAATTTACAGGGGATTATGAAAACAGGTTTTGCTTAAGCTATAAGATGTTTTTTGATAAATGTCTTGATAGGATGTGGGAGATAGTGTAGAGGTTATAAACAATCACCTAAGGAGGTCATAATGCAAAAAAGAACAAGAAAGTACAGTGGTGTAAGGAGTGCAGAAGTAACAAGCCGTGAAATAAAGCATAGAGAAATAGCCAGATATGCTGCTACACAAGGGTTTGTGCTTCTAAAAAATGATGGGTTACTGCCACTAACAAGTGATGCAAGGGTATTTTTAGCCGGTACGGGAGCGGTTCACGCCATAAAGGGTGGAACAGGCTCAGGTGACGTTAATGAAAGAGAAGTAGTAAGTATTCTGACAGGATTTAAGAATGCGGGACTCACAGTTGTAAATGAAGAGGCTATCCTCTCTTCTACCACGGATTATGAGGATGCACAGGCTGAATATGTAGAAAAAATATTTAACAATATGTCAAATATATCAAGCCAGGATTTCTTTGAACTTTTTATGCGTGAGAAAAGACGTGATTTTAAGAGGGTTCCTATAGATGAAGAAGCAGTAAAGGCTTCTGATGCCGCCTTCTATGTAGTTAGCAGGGTTGCGGGTGAAGGAAAGGACAGAGTCTTAGAGAAAGGCGATTATTACCTAAGCGACATAGAAAAAGAAGAGCTTAACAAACTGGGAAAATACACTGATAACATAGTGGTTCTAATCAATGCAGGAGGCCCTGTTGACCTAAGTGATATATTAAGCAACAAGAGCGTAAAGGCTATAATGAATATATCACAGCCGGGTATGGAGCTAGGCAATGCTGTGGCTGATGTAGTAATAGGCAAGGAAACTCCTTGTGGAAAGCTGTCTGCTACCTGGGCTCTTCTTTATGGGGATTATCCAAATGCATCGACATTTAGCCATAATAATGGAGATGTTGAAAATGAGAGATATACTGAAGGCATCTATGTTGGCTACAGATATTTTGACAGCTTTAACGTAAAACCTGCATTTCCTTTTGGTTTCGGTCTTTCTTATACAGACTTTGAGATTTCTGATGTGAAGATATCAGCAAGCAGCGGAGAAATCACAGTAGAGTCTAAAGTCACCAATATCGGTAACAAATATAGTGGACGTGAGGTGGTACAGGTCTACGCTGCCTGCCCTCAGACAGGTATTAAAAAAGAATTTAAGAGGCTTGTCGGATTTAAGAAAACGAGAGAGCTTAAGCCCGGTGAAAGCGAAGCCTTAAAGGTGACTATATCCTCTAAAGCGCTTGCTTCCTTTGATGAAGAGAAGAGCCACTGGATGCTTGAAAATGGGGAATACGGTATATTTGTGGGCAATTCTTCTGACAAAGCAGAAATAGCGGGAATGGTATCAGTTAAAGAAGATTATGTAATAGAAAAGGTTGAGCATATTCTTCCGCTTCAGGAGAAACTTGAAGAAATAGTAAGGCCTGATAGTGTGATAAGTGAGCTTACAAAGAAATGGAAGGAAGAAGCAGAAAATAAGGGGATTAAAGCCATCACCTTTGTTCCCGTTACAGAAGAAAGAGCAAAGAAGGGGCGTAGTGACCTTGACCTTATTTCTAAGGATTTGGCAGCAAAGCTCTCAGATGAGGAGCTTACAGCTCTTTTAATGGGAGAAATAAGCAAGGGACAGGACAACATAAAGGATAATGAGCTGATTGAAACAGGTATCTGTGTTCCTGGAGCAGCAGGGGAGACAACCTGTGCGCTTGAAGAAAAGTATGGTATTCCAGGAATATCGATGGCAGATGGTCCTGCCGGCTTAAGAGTGCTTAGAAGCTACGATGTGGACAGAAAGACCGGGAAAATATATGGAGTGGGGCTTATAGGAAGCCTTGAAGGCGGCCTTTTTAGGAGGGACTATAAGAATGAGGATGTAGACAAGTACTATATGTACGCGACTGCTATTCCTATAGGCACTCATCTTGCACAGACCTTTGACCTTGAATTGGTTAGAAATCTCGGCAAGCTTGTAGCGGATGAAATGACTGAGTTTGGTATTGCCTGGTGGCTGGCTCCGGGACTTAATATTCACAGAAATCCTCTTTGTGGAAGAAACTTTGAGTATTATTCAGAAGATCCGCTGCTTTCAGGGGAGATGGCAGCTGCCATTACACTTGGAGTACAGTCCATTCCGGGTGTGGGTACTACTATCAAGCATTTTGCCTGCAACAATCAAGAAGACAATAGAATGAGCTCGAACAGCATAGTATCTGAAAGAGCTTTAAGAGAGATATATCTCCGAGGGTTTGAAATAGCCATTAAAACAGCCCAGCCAATGTGCATTATGACCTCCTATAACCTCATCAACAGCATACATACAGCAAACAGCTATGACCTTTGTACGATAGTAGCAAGAAATGAGTGGGGATTTGAAGGAATAATAATGACAGACTGGACTACGACAACTGCGGGCGGAAGCAAGTCATCTGCTTGCGCTATAGCAGGAAATGATCTTATAATGCCTGCAAATCAGATAGACATTGACAACATAATGGCTGCACTTAAGGACGGTTCTCTTCCAAGAAGCATAGCAAGAGCCTGTGCAGCAAGACTTATAAAGGTTATCTTCCAGACTATAGGAATGGAGGATATAGAGGCTTATAATAAACAGTTTGGATTTTAGAATGGATAAAAGATGATTAGACTACAGGTTGTTGAAGACGAAGCTCCGATAAGGAACGGAATCATAAGACATGTTCCCTTTGCGGAGCTTGGTGTAGATGAAGTAAGAAGTGCCTCCAGTGCTGAAGAAGCACTGGAGATTATGAGCGAATATAAGCCTGATATCATTATTTCAGACATAAGAATGCCTGGGATGGGAGGTATTGAGCTTTGCAAGACTTATAAAAATAAGGCAAAGGACTGCCAAATCATTTTTATAAGCGGATTTTCGGATAAGGAATATCTGACTACCGCAATCTCTTTGGGTGCAGTTAACTATATTGAAAAGCCTATTGACATTGAAGAGTTAAAAAAGTCGATTAAAAAGGCTGTAGATGCTGTAGTTAAGATAAACAGACAGCATAAGAACCTTTTACATAGTGTGCTTACACTTCCGGAAGAAGCCATAAAGGATTCTTTGCATCAAAACGGGGAGGCGGAAGGCATTTTTACTCCAATTTTATTTACAGCTAAGGAAGGTATTGTAAGCCTTAGCTCAGTAGCTAAAGGCCTTACAGAGCTGTTATCAGAAGGAACAGCTAAGGAGTACACTTCCCTCACGGACTCTCTTGGAGGCAATATTTACCTCATTCTTCTTAAGAGCAATGAGAGTTTAGATGATATTAACGCCAAGATGATTGGTGAAAAGTTACTCTCGGTCAGAAAAAATGATGAGCAATGGTTTGTTGCTCTTGGCAGTGAGATGAAAGGCTTTGCCTGCCCTGAACCTGAAGAATTAAAAAAAGAAATTGCGAGATTAAAGAAGCAGCTTAATTCACTTTCATATCTTGGCTGGAATAAAATATCCACAAAGAAAGATGAGGCTGTTGATAAATATGTGAGTTTATCAGATGTGGAGCTTGCAGACTTTCAAAAGATGATAAATGCTGGTGAGACTGAGAGTATGCTAAAGCAGGTAAACTACTGGTGTAACAAGCTGATACAGGACAGGGCCGCCATGAATCTGTCGGTAAAGAATAGCTTTTATACCCTGCATAATATGATTGAAAAGCATTATGGAAGCAAAACGGAAGATACTATTTATGAAGGCAGTTATGTATTTATAGAAGAAGCAAAGTCGGTAGAGGAAATCTGTGATTATATATGCAGTTACATTAAGGAAATTAAGACAGTAAAGCAAAATGTCTCAAGTAATTATATTATTAAAGAAGTTTGCAACTATATAAACAGCCACATATCAAAAACTGACTTATCAATAGTTGAGCTTTCTGAGGTTGCCTGCCTTGCGCCTACCTATCTGAGCGCACTCTTTCGCAAAAAGACAGGTAACACAATAAGCTCTTATATCCAGGAAATGAGACTAAATAAGGCATGTGAGTTGTTAAAGAATCCTGCTTATAAGCAGTATGAGGTTGCTGAAATGGTAGGCTATGATGATGCCAAGTATTTTGCCAAAGCATTTAAGAAGAAGATGGGACTAACACCATCAGAATATAGGGATAATATGCCATGAAACTTTTAGTCAAATTAAAAAATAAGTTTAATGCTCTCCCAATGAATAAGAAGATGCATATCTCGTTTGTGCTTCCGATAGTTCTACTTTTGGGAGTACTGCTTTTAGGTATGGGTTCTCTTTTTGAAAGTTTATATAAAAAACAAATAAATTACAGCATAGAAAGAGCAAATACACAGGCGGATGCATTTATTAGCAATTACCTTAGTAATCTAAGATTTATAGCAGACCAGATTAAGTCTGACAGAGATATAAGAAGTGTCCTTGCAGATAAGAACTTCGGCAATAAGAAGGACTTGGGAGATAATTATAGGGAGTTCCTTAAGCTTAACTCTGCATTTGGCTCCATTGAGGTTGCTCATCCTAATTTTAAGATAGGAATGTTTTTAAAAGATACGATACTATATTCAAACAATAAACATTTCTTTTATCCGGAATCTGATTTATTTGCACATCCAGGGCCTATAGGTAAAAATTATTATGCCATATTTAAGGTAAAAGAAAAAAATAATAACTATGAATATCTAAGCTTCATAACTAAATATAACGTACAAAAGACTGACGGAGAGTTAGAAACTTATTCTGTCATGTCGCAGGTTGACATTGAGAAGCTAAAAAAGGTGCTTGAAAGTGCAAAGAGCGTGGAAGGTGCCCTTCTCTATCTTGTCGATGAAAAAGGTACTGTACTTGTTCATCCAAATAACAGGGCTAATATGGAACTTCCAAATGTAAAGAATTACAAAGCGATGAGTCTGGTTAAGCTTGAGGATGGGGAGTTCTATTATACCAGGAGAATCATGGATAATGACTGGAAGATAGTAAGCCTTATACCTAAAGTGAAAATAAAGAAACAGAGCAGTATAGTGACTACTATCTATATAGCAGCAACGGTAATTATGATTGCAATAGTTTTCACTATTTCTTTTGTGTTTTCTAAGTATTATTCAGGTAAGATATTTGCTCTAAAAAAGAGAGTAAATGATATAACCGAAGGTAATTTATCGGTTATAAATGAAGAAGTGGATTCAAGTACAAAGGATGAAATGGATGAGCTTTACAATAACTTTGAATTCATGGTATCGGAAGTTAAGAGGCTTATGAAAGAGCAGTACAGACTTGGTAAAGATGTGACAAGAGCAGAAATGAGGGCATTACAGGCACAGATTAATCCACATTTCCTATATAACACACTCGACTTAATCAACTGGGGAGCACTTGACTACGGGGCTGAATCAGTTGCCAAAATTGCAAGAGATTTGGGGCAGTTTTACAGGCTTAGCTTAAACCATGGAAGTGCCGTTATAAGTATAGCAGAGGAATTTTTACATGTAGAGTGCTTTATAAGAATTGAAAATGTACATTATGAAGGTGCTATTCATCTTGAGACAGAGGTAGATGAGGATATAAAAAATTTCGCCTGTCTAAACATACTTCTACAACCATTTGTAGAAAATGCAATAGTACATGGAATAGCTGAGCATTCTGACATCAAAGAGGTAAATATAAAGATAACCGCTAACAAGTTAGAGGATGATATAGAGTTTCATATAATTGATGACGGATTGGGAGTAGACAAGGATGAGATAGAAAAGCTTCTTAACGAGCGGCCTGTTGGAGGATTTAGAGGCTTTGGCATAAATAACGTAAACTTCAGACTTAAGCTCTGTTATGGAGAAGATTACGGTATACATTATGACAATGTAAAGCCTCATGGAACTGACGTAACCATAAGGATAAAAGCACTTACAATAAATGAGCTCGAAGAAGCATTGATGTAGATACACAAAAATTTCCCCCTTTTCTTAAAATCGTCTGTGTAAAATGCGGTAAAAATAAATTAAAATTATACCAACAGTAATCCGCATGAATAACTTTAAGGCGGTAAAAAGGAGGAAAAAAATGAAAAAAAGATTATTATCTGCTTTTGTTGCATCTTGTCTCATAGCCTGCAGTTTGACGGGCTGTGGAAGTAAGGGTAGTACAGAAAAAGCTTCAACTGCTGCAAGCACAGCAAAATCAGGGAGTGCTGCAAACCAGTTTGCAGATGAAGTAAACCTTACAATGTATGTTGTAAGTGACAGACCGGCAGGACAGGATTTAATAGATGAGAATTTCAACAAGCTTCTAAAGGAGAAGATGAATACAACTCTTACTATTAACTGGATACCTTGGTCTGACTTTGCAAACAAGTATCCGCTTTTATTCTCCTCAGGAGAAGAGTTTGACATGGCTTATACATCAAACTGGCTTAACTGGACACAGCTTGCAAGAAAAGGTGCTTTTATGAACCTTGATGACCTCTGGGAGAAGTATGCACCTGATAACTTTAAGGCAACCACTGACAATGCTAAGAAACAGGCAAAGGTAGATGGCCACTACTATGTAATCCCTACCCAGCTCGCTACTTATAAGGGATATGGACCTATCTACCGTACAAAGTTTGACGATGGCAAGGAATACAAAGAAGAAGTTAAAGACTTTGAAAGCTATGAGAAATACTTAGACTGGGTAAAAGAGAATGAACCTGGAATACAGCCTTTTGAAGTATATGCAGAAGGAACAGCAGCTGATGATAACTGGATGTACATCAATGGTTTCTGCAACTCAAAGGGTGCTACAAACGACTTCCTTTTCTTCGACCCTAAGGAAGCAAATCCTAAGCTTTTCACATATTATGAGTACCCTCAGGTAAAGGATTATCTTTCCATGATGAAGCGTTGGAATGAAAAAGGCTTCTTCTCAAAGTCAGCCCTGTCTGATACAGACGCAACAAAGACACAGAATGGTGTAGCTGCTACAAGGCTTCACAACATAGATACTTATGGAGGGTATTATTCAATGCATCCTGAGTGGAATTTTAAATTTGCTGACTTTGTTAAGTATGAGGCACATCTTCCTTATACACAGGATGCCCTTGCTATATCCCATACCTCAAAGAACCCTGAGAGAGCCCTGGCATTCTGGAATCTTGTAACTACTGATAGAGAAGTTTACGATGCTTTCTACTTTGGTGTACTTGGAACAAGCTACGAGCTTGACGACAAGGGACGTTTCACATTGCTTGATACTAACAATTACAATACATCAGCTATGTGGGCTGTAAGAACCAATGAGCTTCACCGTATGGATGCTAAATACCCTGACTCCTACGAGACACTTCGTAAGGAATGGGAAGAGAAGATAAAGGCTGATGATACAGCAGAGAAGTTCTCATCTTTTATTATAGATACATCTAAGATTGAGACAGAATATGCAGCCTGCAACAGCGTACATCAGCAGTACTGGTGGCCACTAGAGCTTGGTTATACCGATATTGACAAGGGTCTTGCTGAGTATGAAGCAAAGATGAAGGCAGCAGGTGTTGACAAGGTTAGAGCTGAAATACAGAGACAGCTTGATGAATATGTAGCAGGTCTTGGTAAATAAAAATTTATAAAATGACAGGAAAAGTGCAGTCCATTATGGGCTGTGCTTTTTCCTTTAATAAAGGCACTGATTTTTAGATGTAATTTAAAACTTAAATTTTTCCCCTATTTCATAATTATATAAGTGTAAACTCATTTGATAAAAAGCTACAATTAAGAAAATGAAATATTATGAGGAGGCAGCAATGAAAACTAACGGTTTTTTAGCGGAATTTAAGAAGAATAAACCGCTGTTTGTGATGATTTGTCCCGCAGTTATTCTTACTATTGTTATGGCGTATCTTCCTATGTCAGGACTTGTCTTGGCTTTCAAGAACTATAGGTTTGACCTTGGAGTATTTGGAAGTGATTGGAACGGTATAGAGAACTTTAGATATCTCTTTGAATCAGGCACGGGATGGCTGATTACAAAGAATACCATAGTATATAATCTGGTTAATCTTATAACCTCGCAGCTGCTTGCGATAGCTATAGCAATCTTCATCTCTGAGATAAACAAAAAGGTATTTAAGAAAGTGTCTCAGTCATTGATTTTCCTGCCTTACTTTATATCCTGGGTAATCGTAGGAACCTTTGTGTTTGCAATATTTAACTATGAAACAGGCCTGTTAAACAGCATCATAAAAGCCTTTGGAGGAGATCCGGTAAATGTCTATGAAATGCCCGGTATCTGGCCTGTAATCATAGCCTGCTTTAACTCCTGGAAATGGTGTGGTTACAACTCAGTTATATATATAGCCGCAATAGTTGGTGTAGATGCTGAGATATATGAGGCTGCATCAGTTGATGGAGCAAATATTTTCCAGAGGATAAGAAATATCACCCTACCATCGATAAGAGCAACAGTTATCACAATGCTTCTTCTAAACGTAGGCCGTATTCTTCGTGGAGACTTTGAAATGTTTTACCAGATAGTTGGACAAAACGGTCAATTGTTTAATGCAACCGATGTTATTGATACTTATGTATTTCGCTCCCTCTTACAGAATTCGAACCTGGGGATGAGTGCGGCGGCATCGCTGTATCAGTCAGTACTTTGTTTTGTAATAATTATAATCGTCAATAAGATAGTTAAAAAGGTTGATGAATCAAATGCTTTATTCTAAAGGAGGAAAATATGGCAGCTAAAAATAAAGACATAGAAAGCAGCGGCTTAGGCTCTAAGGTTAAGCTTAGCACTTCTTCAAAGTTATTTTATATATTAGCCTATGTATGTGTTGGACTTATGGCTCTCATATGTATAATACCGTTTATAGTGCTGATATCAGGCTCATTTACATCCGAGAACTATATCAGGACACAGGGATACAGCCTTTTTATCAATGATTTTTCAACCAAGGCCTATGGTCTCATATTCAGGAATCCGGTTACAGTGTTTCGTGCCTATGGTATATCTATCTTAATAACAGGTGTTGGTACTATCTTAGGTACTTTACTAATCACTATGACAGCCTATGTAATTTGTAGAAAAGATTTTAAGTACAGAAACCACTTTTCATTTTTCTTTTACTTTACCACCCTTTTTAACGGTGGAATGGTTTCAACCTATATCTTCTACATTCAGTATTTGAAATTAAAGGACAGTCTTTGGGCTCTCATATTGCCTGGATTATTCAACGTATTTTATCTGCTCATAATGAGGAGCTTTGTAAACACAATACCGCCATCACTTATAGAAGCATCAAAGATAGATGGTGCAGGGGAGTACAGGATTTTTTTCCAGGTAGTCTTCCCGCTTCTTAAGCCGGGCCTTGCTACTGTAGGACTGTTTATGGCACTCGGATATTGGAATGACTGGTACAATGCAATGCTTTATATAAACAGCAATACTAAGTTCCCTCTACAGTATATGCTATACAATCTCTTACAGCAGACGCAGGCGCTCGCAAGAATAGCCTCGCAGTCCGGCATCAGTGTGGCTGATTTGCCGTCTAACAGTCTTAAGATGGCAATGGCAATAGTTGCAACCGGCCCTATACTCCTTGTATATCCTTTTGTACAAAAGTACTTTGTAAAAGGTATTACAGTGGGTTCTGTAAAGGGTTGATATTTATAAAGTAAAGATCGTGATACATTTAACAAACTAGCAAATATTAGAAAGGTAAAAAATGAATACAAGAATTGATAAAGTAAAAGGTGTAAATTTAGGGAACTGGCTGGTTCTAGAGAAATGGATGAGTCCGGAGCTCTTTGCAGGGACTACAGCGGAAGATGAATATTATCTTCCTACACAGCTTCCAAAAGAAGTATATGAAGCAAGAATACGCCAGCACAGGGCTGAGTATATTTCTGAGAGAGATTTTGTATACATAAAGTCTCTTGGCTTAAATTCAGTAAGGATACCCGTTCCATACTTCATATTTGGTGACAGAGAACCATTTATAGGCTGTATTGAAGAGCTTGACAAGGCATTCAACTGGGCAGAGCGATATGGGCTCAGTATTCTTATAGACCTACATACTGCACCTGATAGTCAGAACGGCTTTGACAATGGCGGAATAAGTGGAGTATGCAAGTGGTCTAGCGAACCCGAAGAGGTTGAATTTGTGCTGACTGTACTTGAAAGGCTTGCACACCGCTATGGAGAGAGAAAGGGACTTTGGGGCATCCAGATAATAAATGAACCTGTATCTGAGGATTTGTGGGACATGGTTCAAAAGAGATATCCGCCTGTTGATAGTAAAAAGGCTGAGGGCTCAGGTCCTGTTACAAGTAAATTTTTACGTGAGTTTTATGTAAAAGCTTATGACAGGCTAAGAAAATACCTCCCTAAGGAAAAATACGTTGTATTTCACGATGGCTTCCGCCTCAAAGAGTGGAAGGACTTTATGAGGGAGGATAGGTTTGAAAATGTTGTCCTTGATACCCATCAGTATCTGATGGTGGCTGAGATGCAGGGAACCGCACAAACTCTTGATTCTTATGTAAAGTATATAAAAGATGTGTATGAAGAGGACGTAAAGGAAATGCAGGAGTATTTTCCTGTAATCTGCGGAGAGTGGTGCCTTTTTAACTCTCTCGCTTGTGGAAGGGATACAAAGGGCGGTCGGTCTGTATTAAATGGTGAGATGGAAGATATAACTAAAGTGCTTAGTGATGAAGAAAAAAAGCATATTTACAAAACTCTTTGTAAGGCACAGCTTGAGGCGTGGAATGGGGGAAGCGGCTATTATTACTGGAGCTACAAGTTACTTACAGATACTGTAAATACCAAAGGCTGGGAAGGCTGGGATCCTTGGGATCTTGGCAGAAGTGCAGCCTTTGGGTGGTTTGAAACGGAGTAGACTATGATAAAGAATCCAATACTTACAGGATTTAACCCGGATCCTTGCATTTGCAGAAAGGGAGATGATTTTTACATAGCAGTATCTTCTTTTGAATGGTTACCCGGAATCCCCATATATCATTCCAAAGACTTGAAACACTGGGAGTTATACACACATGTATTAACTCTTAATTCGCAGGTTGAACTTAGGAAGCTTCCATCTGCAAAAGGAGTGTGGGCTCCCTGCCTTACCTACTGCGAGGAAGAGGATAGCTTTTATGTTATCTATGGTGTGATGAACTCTATGAATGCCAGATACTTTGATGTAGATAACTACCTTATAAAAGCAAAGGATATAAGAGGTCCTTGGACAGAACCTGTATATCTGCATTCTGCGGGATTTGACGCGTCTATACTACACGATGATGATGGAAGAAAATACATAGTTTCTCTGGAGTGGGAGACTAGAGACGGTTATGAAAAGCCAGGTGTAATCTGTGTTGCAGAGTATGATACTAAGAACAAATGCCTGAAGGAATATCCTAAGCGGGTATACAACGGTGGTACTGATAGAGGCTGTATTGAAGCACCTCACCTTACTAAAAGGGGAGAGTATTACTATCTAATGTGTGCAGAAGGCGGAACGGGATACAATCACTGTGTTACTATGGCAAGGTCAAAGTCTCCATATGGGCCGTTTGAAAAGGACCCTATGAATCCCATACTGACCTCATCGCCAAATAATTCAAATGAAAGGGCAGATTGGGATCACCTAAAGCCAAGATACTATAATCCTGAGTCGGCTTTGCAAAAGTCAGGACATGGTAGTTATGTTAATCTGGATGAAAAAACTGCTTATCTGGTTCATCTATGTGCAAGACCGTTTGTGCCGGAGCTTAGATGTACTCTGGGGAGAGAAAGTGCGATTCAGAAAATGGTATGGACTGATGATGGCTGGCTTAGAATGGCAGATGGCACTAATCTGGCTAAGATTGAAACAGAGGAAGCAGATTTGCCTGCTTTTGATGCAGAGATACTACCGGACAGAGATGATTTTGATGAGACGGTATTAAGAAAGGACTATTATTCCCCAAGAATATTCCCCAGTGAATTTACAGACTGCAAAAGCAGGGAAGGCTTTATCAGACTTAGGGGGCAGGAATCTCTATCTTCACTTAATAGAGTGAGCCTCCTTTGCAGAAAACTACCATCAGTAGAAGTTGAGGCTTCTGTATGCTTAGATTTTAACCCTGAGATATATCAACATAGTGCCGGCCTGGTGCTTTATTATGACAATATGAATTATATAGCGCTTAGGAAGTATTATTCAGATACTCTTAAGCAGCCTGCGGTTGCAATTATATCCCTTGAAAATGGTGAAAAGAAAGAACATCTGGACACAAGAACAGCTGTTGATTGCCGTATGCTTAGATTTGAACTAATCGTATCGGGCAGAGAAAGCTATTTCAAATGGGGATATGAGGGCGAGGATACCAAGCCTATTGGACCTGTTTTTGCTACGGATAAGCTTTCGGATGAATATTGCAAATACGGTGAGTTTACGGGCACGATGGTAGGTATATTCGCAGTAGACAGTATGTTTCACAAGAAGGAAGCTGATTTTGATTATTTTAGTGTAACTAATAAAGAAGAATAAAGCTATGGTTTAAGTCCAACCTGAACCTCAAAAGCATCTGTAGCAGTGTAATTTCATACATTTTGAGTTATACTGTCTACAGATGTTTTGTTTAACCTGATAAGGAGAACGATAATGGAAAATGAATTCTTGTATGGCTGTGCGTACTATCCTGAATATATGCCTTATGAGAGGATAGACGAAGATTTTGCCCTTATGCAAAAGGCTGGGATGAATGTAGTAAGAATAGCGGAATCTACCTGGAGTACCCTAGAGCCAAAAGAGGGAGAGTATGATTTTTACCATATTGATGAAGTTCTAAAAAGAGCTGGAAAGTATGGTCTCAAGGTAATAATTGGCACTCCTACATATGCTATACCATCTTGGCTTGCAAAGCTTGATAAAAACGTACTTGTCCATACCAAAAACGGCGATGTAAAATATGGTAAAAGGCAGATATTCAACCTTTTATCAGATACATATATATTCTACGGTGGTAGAATAATCAGAAAACTCTTAGAGCATACAGCGAATCATCCACAGGTTATAGGATTTCAGATAGACAATGAAACCAAGCATTATGACAACTTCGGAGCAGGGATTCAGGAAGCGTTTATACGTCTGCTTAAAAGCAGATATACAGACATAGAGGAGTTTAACAAAGATTTTGGACTTGCTTACTGGAGTAACAGTATCCACTCGTGGGAGGATTTTCCTGACATATCGGGGACAATAAATGCAAGCCTTGCCTGTGAATTTGAAGAATTTCAGAGAGATATGGCAGTTAACTTCCTTAAAATGCAGGCTGAGATTGTAAATGAATATAAAAAACCGGAGCAGTTTATTACACACAACTTTGACTTTGAATGGAGAAAGTTTGGAGCTGATATAGCTCAGGATGGCTATTCTTATGGGATACAGGATGGTATCCATCACCTAAGAGCTTCTGATGCCCTTACCCACGTGGGAACTGACATCTATCATCCTACTGGATTTCAGCTGACAGGTGCAGAGATAGCGTTTTGCGGAGATGAAATAAGAAGTCTTAAAAATGACAACTACTTTGTGCTTGAATGCCAGTCACAGGCATTTAAGTACTGGTGCCCATTCCCAAAACAGCTCAGGCTTCACGCTTTCAGCCATATTGCATCTGGTGCAGATGGAGTAATGTACTGGAACTGGCACTCCATCCATCAAAGCTTTGAGACTTACTGGAAGGGCATTTTAAGCCATGACTTAAAGCCATCCAGAATATACAATGAGATTTCCGAGATTGGCAATGAAATCAAGACACTTACAAAGGAAAAGCTTTGCATAAAGAAGAAAAACAGGATTGCCCTTTTGGTTGATACCCTGTCTTTAAGTGCGCTTAAGTGGTTTCCTATAGATAAAAAACTTAGTTATAATGATGTTGTAAGATATATGTATGACAGCCTCTATGAGGAAAACCTCGAATGTGACATCGTTTTCTCCGAGTACGCAAATCCTAATGAGTATGAAGCCATCATCTGCCCTGCACTTTACTGTGTATCTAAAGAGCTTACTAAAAAGCTTGACAAGTTTGTGAAAAACGGTGGTATCCTCATAGGGAGCTTTCGCTCATTTGTAGCAGACAGAAGAGTTAGCGTATATACTAAAACCCTTCCTGCGGGGCTTACTGACTGCTTTGGAGTGCATTATGATGAATTTACTCATACTCTTAATATGGGAGCAGGCGGAAAAGAAGTAAAGTATGTGGCAGAGCTTGTGACCGCCGATACAGCTAAAGAAATCCATCCTTATGAGCATATTTACTGGAGTAATTATTCTGCCGTAACCTGCAATGAGTACGGAAGCGGAAAGGCTTATTATATAGCTTCATATCTGGATAAGGCTGTGCTAAAGGAGGTCTTAAGAGAGGCGTTAAAGGAAGTGTATAAGGAGCAAAATCTCCCTGTACAGACCGCTTTTCCGGTGATAACCAGAAGAGGTGTAAACGAACTAAACGAGGAGCTAAACTATGTATTTAATTACTCCTGTAAGCCTGTTGAAGTAGAGATATGCGTGGAGGCTGAGAAGGGCTATACAGATGCCATTACCGGAAAAAGCTATGTAAAAGGGGATAAGCTAAGGCTAGAAGACTGGGGAGTGGCAGTGCTTGTGGGGTAGAATTATGCCACAAATAATACCAATTAAAGACCTGAAAAATACTTCTGAAATCTCTGATATGTATTAAAAATATTTACATTGAACATAAACTGTGCTATAATTTTTATTACCAAAATAGTAATGAAATTAAAGGGGGACAAAAATTAAAATTGGGGATGAAGATACTGTATAAGAATGAAACTGCAAAGAAACAGTTTTGTTCTGAGTATAAGAAAAAATGGCGATATCCTGAGCAGGTAAAAAAGAAACTTGAGTCTACAGAAAACTTTATATTAAATGCAGAATCTTTATTGGATATTGCTAATTATCCTCCTTTTCATTTTGAACACTTAAAAGGTGACAGAAAAGATGAATGGAGCATACGTTTAGGGAATACAGGATATAGAGTTACAATGATTCCTTGTGATGTCAGTGGAAACGAAATCACAGAAGGAGATATTTTAGCACAGTGTAAAATGATTAAAATTGTAAAGGTGACGGAGGTGTCAAACCATTATGAGTAATGTAAATGAATACAAAGATATAGTGGCCTTTCACCCTGGGTATTATATTGCAGATGTTATTGAAGACATGGAAATTAGTCAGGCTGAGTTTGCAACAAGAATGGGAACAACGGCAAAGACATTAAGCCAGTTGATAAATGGGCAGGCTAATATATCTAATGACTTAGCGAAGAAGCTTTCTGTAATGCTTGGCACCAGTCTGGATGTTTGGCAGAACTTACAGAATACTTATGATCAGAAGCTTATTGAGATACAACTGGCTAAGGATATTGATGCACAGGCAGAACTTGTGAAAGAGATAGATTATAAGTATTTTATTGATGTAGTTGGTTTGCCAACGACAAGAAGTATCAAGGATAAAGTGGCAAACTTATGTAAGTTTTTCAGAGTTGCAGATTTAAGAATTATGTTGAAAGAGGATTTTTTAGTGAACTTTAGAACAAGTTCATCTTGCAATAAAATGAAACACATTATTAATTCCAGAGCTTGGATTCAAACAGCTATGAATCTTTCAAAAAGCATTGAGACTAAGCCTTATAATGCTGCAAAATTAAAAGGATATTTACCGGAGCTTAGAGGGATGACTCTAAAGGAACCTGAAGAGTTCTTGCCAAGAATGAATGAAATTTTTGCCGAATGTGGCATCGCATTTGTTCTATTACCGCATTTGAAGAATTCAGGAGTGAATGGAGCAGTTAAGTGGGTGACAGAGGATAGAGTAGTGCTTGCGATGAATAATAGAGGACTTAATGCAGATAAGTTTTGGTTTTCATTATTTCATGAAATAAAGCATGTGCTGCAGCAGAAAATTAAAATGGTATTTATTAGTACTACAGTTGAGGAGATGATGGATATTAATAATAATCTTGAAATAGAAGCAGATAAATTTGCAACAAATTATCTGATTTCTCCTGCGGACTATAAAAGGTTTGCTCCATCAAAATATACTTCTGATGATGAAATAGTTGAATTTGCAAATACAATTGGAATTCACCCAGGCATTGTAGCCGGAAGATTACAGCACGAAGGAATAATCGCCCAGAACAGATGCTCAAAACTAAAAGAAAAGTATGTGATTGAAATAAAACATACTGCTTAAAGCAAATGCTATATTTTCAAGGTAATTACATCGCTCTTTTTAGATTCATTTTATCTAAATTAAGTGCTTTGGAGATGTTTTAACAATAAAAAACAGATGGTTTTTTACACTACCAATACCTACACGGAGATAGAATTATGCCGCAAATTATATCAATTAAAGATCTGAAAAACACTTCTGAAATCTCTGATACGTTTCGAAAGACGATGAAACAGTTATCTATGTACAGAGATATAGAAATATCAGAACAACAGATAGAAAAAGGCCAGATAAAGGATGCAAGGCAAGCATTAGGGGAGCTGAGGACAAAGTATGGGCTATAAAATACAAGTTACAAAACAAGTAATAATTTCATCAACTGGAAAATTATAAAAGATAATTTTAGTTTTTCGCTTGCATTTGATAACCCTTCAAATATCCACAGGTTAGAGCTTTTATCATGGTACATACCCAATTAATCTGGTTGACTACAATCATATAATATGTTAACATTTATCAGTTAGCTATAACTAACAAATTTTGTAACCACATATCTGTTTAATTATGGGGGATACTATTATATTATGGGAGGTAGTTATGTCAAAACGTGTTTTATTGTTCTTTTTTATTGCTGTTTTTATATTGTTTGGTAAACTGACAATTGCAAAAGCAGAGGGTACTTGGGGCTATGAAGATTTTGTAATTGAAAAAGGGGTTGTTTATGGTTTTTCTAAGGCAGGTATAGAAAAACTTGCCTCAAATCATTCCGTTGAACTTCCGTCTAAGGATGCAGAGGGAAAGCCTGTTACATAGGTAGGAAGCTTTGCCTTTGCCTATAATAAACATACTGCAATTGAGGAGTATGGTGAAGAAAATGATGTTGATGGAAACAAAATAGAAGATATAGGTGAGGAATTTGCAAAGACCGATATAACTTCATTGACTATACCGGACGGTTATACTTATGTAGGTCAGGATGCCTTCATTTACAATGTAAAATTAAGTTCTATAAAATTCGCAGATACAATAACCTACATTAGTGAATATGCATTTGGTCATTGCAATATAGCCAATTTGACATTGCCTAAAAGACTTGAGCGCATAGGTGATACAGGATTTTTTGATTCAAATATACAGGGCACATTGATATTACCTGAGAACCTTGCATCACTTGGAGAGCGTGCTTTTAAGGGGAATAGGCTTACAGATGTTATATTTAAGGGAAATAAGATAGAGTGTATAAGCGAGCAGGCATTTGAGGATAATAACCTAAAGACCGTAAATATCCCTGACAGTATAAACATGATAGAAGAGGCGGCGTTTAACGGTAACGATGGAGAGGCGGAGTATGCTTATTTTGTCGTCTTAAAGACGCCAGATGGTGAAAATACCAATAATCTACCTGACAAGGAAAATTATTTTATAAATCCCTCTGCCGACAAAAGGGTTTCTAAGATAGAATTAAACTACAAGAAGTGGGATAACAGAGATTTTAAGTTTGAAGGGACAGCGGTTACCGGATTTTCTGGAACGGGACTTCTAAAAGTAAAGGTAAACAAGAAGGTAGTTATTCCGGGATTTAACAACAATAATGAGCCTATAACTGAGATTTCAGATTCAGCATTTCGAAATGTTGACTTTGAGGGACAAAGCCTAAATAAGCTTGATATAGAGGCTGTAACACTGCCAAAATCACTTAAAACTATTGGAGATTTTGCATTTCAGTAAAATAATATAACGGATGTGGTACTTGGAGAGTGTGAAGAACTGGTAAAAATAGGCCAGGGTGCTTTTATGAACAATAAAATAGACACTCTCGAGTTAAACAATGGTCTGAAAGTTATAGACAATGCCGCATTTCATATCAATAAGTTAAATGCAATAATAATCCCGCAGAGCGTTGAAAAGATAGGTTCTTCAGCTTTTAGAGAATGTGAAGCAACAACTGTTATATTTGAGGAAGTGTCAAATCTTTCCTCTCTTGGAGAAATGGCATTTTTGTCAAATGCCTTAGAAAGCGTTACGATTCCGGATGGAATAACATTTATACCTGTACAAGCATTTGCAGATAATAAACTAACAGAAGTTAACTTACCAAGAAACTTGAAAACAATTAAAGAAGAAGCTTTTTCAAAAAACAGATTAAATGAAATAAACTTGCCTGAAACAGTTGCCGATATTGCTTTCAACAGTTTTACAGGAAATCCTGATAAGGTAGTTATACAAACGATAAATGGCAAAAATCCAAACAATCTTCCTGACGGTGATGGACACATATTGGATCCTTATAATTATACCGATGAAAGTGAAGATTTAATAAAGGTTAACAATGAAATCAAGGAACTTGATAAGACAGCACTAAGGGAAAGCACCGTGAAGCAGTATGAGGATATGCTCAAAGAAGGTGAAACCCTGATTGATATCTTAAATCAGGGGAAACTTACAGTGTCTAAGAAGCTTAAATTTATAAATGATGTCCGCTGGTTCTTTACAAGAATACCGCTTGATAAGGCATTAAAATATGCAACTAACACTTTACAATCACCCAAGACAGCCAACAAGTCAGATCTAAAAAAGTTAGAGGCTAAGATTAAATATGGAGAAACCGTTTATAATAATTCTGCAGTTGTCGGTAATAAATTAAAGAGAATAGAGAAAGAGCTATATTACTTAGGTGATTTGTGCAACAACATTGGAGAAATATCAAAGGGATACTTGGCTGAAGGCGTATATTTACTGCATACTCCACTTCCTATACCGGAATATTATATTGGTGTAAACCTATATTATGACAGGCAGGGGAAAATTATATATGTATTTGATATGAGTTACACCATAGGTGAGGGGCAGAAAAATGAATATGGTAAGGAAATTGAAAATGTAGATGAGGACAATCAAGGTTACCATGAAGGAGCATTAGCAACCTTAGCGATGTACGAAGGCTTAAATGTTAATGATATTGTTACCAAAAATATAGGTGATTTCAGTCAGATACAGTATGAAGATATATATAAATATCACGCAGAAGGCATATTTAATGCAGTAAAGGATGCAGCAAAAGATGCGGCAGATAATTTGAAGTACAAATCAAATCCTGCTGCCCCACTCGTACCTATCATAACTACTGCTGTTAGTGATAATTCATCAAGAAAAGAAAGTAATGATACATTACAGGATAAAAAGGTAGATAGAGAAAACGATAAAAAACTTGATATTGCTACTGAAAAGATACCGCTTTCATCTAAAGCAGCTATAAATGGTGTAAACAAGAGTATAAAAACTATCAGGCTTTCAGGCTTTAACGGCATTATAAATTTAAAGAATCTAAGTATTAATGATGTCGGTGTATTAAAGATACATTCAAAGGTTTTGAAAAGAGCTACAATCAATAAAGCCAAGTATATAGTATTGCAATTTAAGGATTATAAGGTAAAACTTGCAGTAAGAGGATTAAGTAAGCTGACTAAAAATGATAAGGTAATTATATTTAGGTTTAAGAAGAATCCTAAAAATAAAAAAATCAGACTAAGCATATCAAGTAAAAAAGACAGGATAATAAAAGATATAAAGGTTAAGTAATTGTGCACATGATAAAAGGAGCTGTTTAATTGATAACAGCTCTTTTTCTTTGTGTGCGTCTAGTAGCGCACGTTTCTAACGGGTACAGTCCCAAATCCGGTCGATAGTGGGAAGGATGCGCCGAAAGCAAGGGTGTAGAGGGTGCTCTCGAATCTGAAGGAAGCTGGATATGAGGAAGATACTAACTCATGGGCAAATCTCTGGTCTGACGAACAGAAATCTCATATGAGGTTATGCATGAGGATAAGACTGCATTACAAGCCAAAGTCCAATAACTACACGCAATCTGACATGATAAATGAGGCAGATAGATGGAGAGGAAGAAACGTGTGGTACCTAGGGAGGTCTGTGTGATAAGCCTTGAAAGAGGTAACCATTGCTGGGAGCAATGCTGAACACACAGAAGTGGACAGAGGTCATAGTAGTCGAGAGACAAAGGACCGAATCAATAGGAGTCTCAAGTATAACTGAGAAAGGAGGAATGACTAGTCATGGCAGAAAACACTGAAAACAGTGGCTGTTTGCAGAGAGATAGTGCGGAACATGAAGGGTATGCAAAAGCGCGCAGGTCATTTAATCTGATATGGAAAGAAAGAGACAGTGCACAGCCGAAGCTCTTGGAAGCGATACTGTATAAGGATAACTTTAACAGAGCGTATAAGAGGGTTAAGGCAAACAAGGGAGCATCTGGAGTTGATGGAATGACTATCGAAGAGGCGCTTCCATACCTTCAGGAACATCAACAAGAGTTAACGGCACGTATTTATCGTGGAAAGTATACTCCGTCTCCAGTAAGACGAGTTGAGATTCCCAAACTAGATGGTGGTGTGCGGAAGCTTGGCATACCAACAGTGATAGACCGTACACTTCAACAGGCGATAACACAGCAGTTAGTGCCAATCTATGAGCCACTTTTTGTAGACGGCAGTTACGGCTACCGCCCAAACAGAGACGCAAAAGGAGCAATACTAAAGGTTAAGGAGTACGCCGAACAGGGCTACACATATGCAGTAGTTCTAGACCTATCGAAATATTTCGATACAATCAACCACGAGATTCTTATCAACCTTCTGAGGAAAAACGTAAAAGATGAACGTGTGGTGCAACTTATCAAGAGGTATCTGAAAAGTGGCGTAATGGAAAATGGAGTGGTTATCGAAACAGAGGAAGGGTCGCCACAAGGAGGGAATCTATCCCCTTTGCTTGCGAACATCTACCTCAATGAATTCGACTGGGAGTTCTTGAAAAGAGGTGTCCCATGCATAAGATATGCAGATGACATAGTGCTTCTTGCGAAAAGTAGGAAGGCATCAGAGAGACTCTTAGAGAGCAGTACGAGGTATCTCGAGGAGAAGCTGAAACTTACAGTGAACAGAGAGAAAAGCCGTACTGTCAGCGTATTTGCAATCCGAAATTTTAAATTCCTTGGCTTTGCATTGGGAAGGAACAAAAGTGGCATATATGTCAGAGTTCATGCAAAGTCATGGGAGAAGTTTAAGTCGAAACTGAAAGAGCTTTCTTCCCGTAAGCACTGTCAGTCAATCAAGCCGAGCCTAGAAAGAATTAAGGTATATGCAAGAGGGTGGCTTAACTACTATGGAATAGCAAGTATGAAGAGCAACATGAGTGATGTAAATGGATGGCTCTATCACAGAATACGTATGTGTATATGGAAACAATGGAAACGTGTGCGAACCAGATACAGAAATCTCAGGGTAATGGGCGTTCCTAAAGACCTAGCATGGAAAGCAGCAAACAGCAGACGTGGCTATTGGTTTACAACACATACAGTTGCCATAAATATGGCAATGACAAAAGAAAGACTTATAAACAGTGGCTTTTATGATTTAGCCACAGCCTATCAGTCTGTGCACATCAACTATTGAAAGCGCTGTATACGAGAACCGTACGTACAGTGCTGTGAGAGGACGGCGGTTAGTCACCGCCTCCTACTCGATAATTATCTAATAAATATTTATGAGGATATGTTACTTATAATCCGTTGGCTTATAAGTAACTAAGATTTATAATCTTATGCAGAGGAGGATTGCAATGATTACAGATAAAATTGGATTAAGAGTAAAGGAGCTAAGGACTGAACTTGGACTAAGCCAGGAGAAGTTAGCCCTAAAAGCAGAAATTGATAGGACATATTTAGCAGGAGTTGAACAAGGGAAAAGGAATCCTTCTGTTAAAAGTTTAGAAAAAATAATTTATGCTCTTGGTGTAAAATTTAGTGAGTTTTTTAAAGATATGTAATGTTGACTATAAGTAACAATTGATGTATTATGGAGGTTGTAGAATGCCAAGCAAAAATTATGGTTTATTAGAAGAACATATTATTAATACTTTTGAAAATGACAGATTGTTCCAGTATCATGAAAAACTATGTGAAGTAATATATGCTGGAAAACCAAGACCAAAGGGTGGAGGAGAGTGTAAAACAGATGTTTTTGTTAAAGCAAGAGACAAAAATACTGGTGAAGAGTTTGAAATAAAAATTTCTGTAAAAAATGAGAATAAGGAGTTTATGGGAAATAAGCTGAAAAAAGAGGATGTTGAAGCTTATTTGGGTCCAGACTGGGAGAATATTCTTATTAATGCAAGCACTTCACTAAGAAGTTCTTTTGAGACAAGAGTACTTATGTATGCATCGGGACATTATCCAATAAAGCAAAACTCAGTTACAGTTGGGTGGAAGTTGGAAATTGCAGACAGACCAAGAGCCTTATCTGTACCGATTCCGTTGAGTGATAGAGAAATTAGAGACTATGTTTATAAAGGAACTAATTTAACCAAGGATAAGAAGGATTCAATAGTGAATGGACAGGAAGTCTCAAATTCAGGTGTAGCAGACTACTTACTGGTTACTTGTATTGAAAAAATTCATGCTTCAAATGATGTGATTAACCAAATGGAATTAATTGATAATGCAAATATAGGTGATACATATTTTATTTTTACAGCTAATAACTATAGAACGGATGAAGAAAGTGCAGATGGACAAAGAGCTTTAGCGGTTAGGATTGAATGGGAAGTGATTGATGGAAAAATGACTCCATCTTTTCATTATGATAATCCGTTAAAGTATACTGGAGAAAAAGATATGGCACCACTTGTTAGAAGAGCATTAGCTTATCTTGGAAAAAGAAATATATCTGATATAAGACCAGGAATTGATGTTGATGAAGATTTATTAAAAGAATAAATTTAGGAGATTATTGATATATGAATGTTATTAGTTTGTTTTCCGGATGTGGTGGGCTTGATCTTGGATTTGAGCGTGCTGAATTTAACATACCGGTAGCTAATGAGTATGATAAAACTATATGGGAAACATTTAAGGTAAATCACCCTAAAACCCATCTTATAGAAGGAGATGTAAGACAAATTACAAAGGAAGATATTTTACCATATTTGTCAGAAGAGGTGGATGGAATCATTGGAGGGCCTCCTTGTCAATCTTGGTCAGAAGCTGGAGCTTTGAAAGGGATTGAGGATGCGAGAGGACAATTATTCTTTGATTATATTCGTATTCTTAAGGAATTTCAGCCTAAGTTTTTTTTAGCAGAAAATGTAAGCGGAATGCTTGCGAACAGGCATTCAGAAGCTGTTAAAAATATATTAAAGATGTTTGAAGAGGCTGGTTATGATGTGTCCTTGACATTAGTTAATGCCAAAGACTATGGTGTAGCAGAAGAAAGAAAAAGAGTTTTTTACATTGGATTTAGGAAAGATTTGAAAATAAATTTTAGATTTCCTGCTGGTTCAACAAAAGATGATGATAAAAAAATCACTTTAAGGGATACTATATGGGATTTGCAGGAAACAGCAGTGCCATCTGCAAAAAAGAATCGTCGTAATCCTAATGCAATAAATAACAACGAATACTTTACAGGAGCCTATTCACCAATATTTATGAGTCGCAATAGAGTAAAAGGATGGGATGAACAAGCCTTTACTGTACAAGCATCAGGCAGGCAATGCCAGCTACACCCTCAGGCACCTAAAATGGTTAAGCATGGACTTAATGATTGCAGGTTTGTCACAGGAAAAGAAGAACTTTACAGGAGAATGACAATTAGAGAAGTGGCAAGAGTACAGGGATTCCCGGATGATTTTAAATTTATATATGAAGACACTAACAATGCATATAAAATGATTGGAAATGCAGTTCCAGTCAATCTTGCATATGAAATTGCAACAGCTATTAAGCTATACCTCAATGGAGAAGGAGATAAAGTTATTGCGATTGATGATATGAATGTTACAAGGAATAGAAAAAATAGTAAAATGATAACCAAAGACTAACCAAGAGATAACCGCATGCTAACCAAGATATAATTGTAGGACTTTGAAAAGTGTTATATCATTATGGTGGAGAAAGAATAAAAAAGCAAGGCTGGTCTTTGATGATGTTGTTAAGGACATAATGAAAGATTCTAGTGTAGAAAGTGTATATTGATGAAATGGATATAGCTTATTATATAAGGATTGATTTGCTAGGAGTTGTTTATACCTATAAATTAGAAATTTGTATACCTTACAAGCATACTATTTATTAAGGAAGGCGGTTATATACTAATGGATAAAATAGAAAAGGATAAACTCACGATACCGATTTATCTTAATACCAAAATTGTGTTTGATATGTTAGCAACAATTGAGGATGGTTTTACGGAGGTTAAGAATGTTCAAACATCAAAAAACAAAAATCGTGAAGACGGTATAGAGGCAAATGTCGGTACTAATAATCTGTTTGCCTTTTTGAATGTAGGAATTCGAGGAAATCATAAAGGTAATTCAAGTAATGGAGAGACTGTTGTTGAAGAAAGAACACATACTCCGGTTTCTTTGTTTCAGCAGTTAAAGGGTCAACTGGACAATGAGAAGCTAATTAATCGCGATATTACAAAATTGTGTATTGGTGACTTTGTTGAAGTGCAAGGAATTCTAAAAAATAATCCAGTTATTGAGATGTTGTCTGGCTTGAAGGAATTTATTGATTTGGCGAACTTATTTACAGACAATAAGCCTAAGAGCAATCAGGTTAAAAAAGACAAGTTTATGGCAGATAACAGATTCAATTCACAAGTGGATGCTTTGATTAAAGGTCTGCAAGCAGATGGAAAGAAAGATATAATTTGCGTAGCGGATAAGATGAGTATTGTTCTTCCGACAGATGAGAATTATTTTCTAAACAACAATATGAGTGAAGTTACTGATGGAAACTATAAGATATTAGGTAAAGTTATTCAAATTTCTATGGAAGATGGTGAGATAAGTCTGCTTAGAAATACTGTTTTCTCTAAGCTTCAATTAGATAAAATGAAAGAATTTAAGGATTTATTTTCGGATCCATCGTTAAACCAGTTTTTTGGTGATGGTGGAATTAAGACCGTCATAAGTGCACCGGTTATTATGATTATCCCAATTGCTATTTATATTTAACTTAACCATATTACAAAGAGCATAAGTGTTTGAGATATTGATTAATAAATCATTATTTGAAAAGTGATAAACACAGAACTTTATACAAGCTCTGTAGGTAAAGGCTTAATCAAGTTTAAGTCCAAAGCCCTTTTAGCAGGTCAAGGGCGCAGCCATTGCCCAGTTAGTGGCGTTTCGCCACTAAGTACTGGGTATTACTTGGCGAGAACGCAAGCTATTTGCTCTGCAGAATCGAGAATAATCAGCTTTATGAAATATAAAAATTAAATAGTATTAACTTAAAGGAATCGAGAAATCGGTTCCTTTTTTAATGGTGCGCCTAGCGGCGCACGTTTCTAACGGGTTAAAGTCCCGAATCCGCCCGGTAGTGGGAAGGATATAGCCGAAAGCAAGGGTGTCGAGGGCGACCTCGAATCTGAAGGAAGCTGGATATGAGGAAGATACTAATTCATGGGCAAATCTCTGGTCTGACGAACAGAAATCTCATATGAGGTTATGCATGAGGATAAGACTGCATAACAAGCCAAAGTCCGATAACTACACGGAATCATGCATGATAGATGAGGCAGATAGATGGAGAGGAAGAAACGTGTGCGAACTAGATACAGAAATCTTAGGGGAATGGGTGTTCCTAAAGACCTGGCATGGAAAGCGGCAAACAGCAGACGTGGCTATTGGTTTACAACACATACGGTTGCCATAAATATGGCAATGACAAAAGAAAGACTGATAAACAGTGGCTTTTATGATTTAGCCACAGCCTATCAGTCTGTGCACGTCAACTATTGAAAGCGCTGTATACGAGAACCGTACGTACAGTGCTGTGAGAGGACGGCGGTTAGTCATCGCCTCCTACCCGATTTATAAAAACGTAATATAAAAGTTATAAAATATTTAAATAAAAAGTAAACTATATATGATATAGTATTATCGTCAATATTAGAAATTTGGAGGTAACGATGAAAAAAATCTATTTTAAGTTGTTGTTGTCGATGATGATACTCCTTAGCCTGTCGTTTTTGCCAACATTTTCTGAGAGTGTTAGTGCAGATACAGGTGGGACTGTAGTTGCTGCAAGAGGCAATGTAGTTGCGTATGGCAGACTTGAAAAGGTAAACACAAGAAAGCAGCTTAAGAAAGCGGTTGCAAGACGTGTGATTAACCTTGACAGTAGAATCAGACTATTAGTAAACAGAAAGGCAATGAAGTACTCCTTCAACGAGTATAAGAAATTGCTTTATGAGATATCAGACAATCAGAAATACAACGAAATAATGGAACATACCTCATACTGGGATATCGACAGTTATAATTACAATAAAAACTACTATGTATGGGAATTTAGACCTAGGTATACCATCAATAAGGCTCAGGCTAAGAAAATTCTTGCCAAGGTGAAGCCTATCATCAAGACCAGAAAACAGCTTATCAAGCAGGTAGCAAAGCATGTTAAGAATCTTGACAATGAATACACCTTAAACATTAGCAGTAAGCTTGTAAAGATAGAGAATAAAGCATCATATACCAAGTTCTGGGATAAGTTATATGCTAATCCTACTATCAGTGATATTAATCATTACAGAATTAACTTTGATGATAAGTATAAGAAATACAAGAATTATTATAAGTGGAGAATCCGCGTAAAGTACAATATCTCCAAGAAGGAAATCAAAGCCTTGGACAAGTTCGTAAATAACTGGGTAGCAAATAATATAAACTCAGGGATGACACAGGAACAGAAGGTAAGAGCTATCAATGATTTCATGGTAAGCGAGTACAGATATACCTTCGGCGACAATGTTAAGCCACCTGCTAAAAATGCGAAAGTATATCCTGACGGAAAGCTTGGCAAATACTCAGTATATACCTGCTTCTCACTGTTATACGGAAAAGGTGGAGTATGTGATGCAAAGGCGAAGATGTTCTATAGGCTTGCTAAAAAAGCAGGAATAAAGGTGCTTTACATTACAGGTCGTGCAGGAGGAATGCTTCATGCTTGGAACCTGGTAAACATCGACGGCTACTGGTATCATGTTGATGTTACCTGGAACAGAGGACATTATGAAGGAACCGGAGAGAACGAATACGTTGCAAGGCTTGACTACTACCTTAAGAGCGATGCAACAATGAGGAAGGATCATAGCTGGAATGCAAAGAACTATCCTGCGGCAAACTATGATTATCCTGTATCGTAGAAGCTCTTTTTATAGCAGTTTTCATCTTGAAGGTTAACCTGTAAAGAAGTGTTATATTAGAAACTAAATATTAAATAAATGTAACGAGAGAAGAAGTCTAAAATATAAACAGGCTTCTTTTCTCATTTATTTAGCAATTCAAAGCAAACTTATTTAAAATAATACTAATTTATGATAATATATTGTGGTCAAAACTAAATGGTATGGAGGGTAAAATGAAAAGGATATCATTTATATTCAGCTTCGTGCTGATTTTGTGTATAACAAGCGGTGTATATACTAAAGTGAATAGTGTGAATGCAGGTACATCAAGGATTGTAACGGTTGCGGTTAAAAAGAGCAAAAATGTTAAACAAAAGCAGAAGATAATCAATACAAAAAAGCAACTGATAAACTCGATTATAAAGCATGTAATCAACCTCGATAAGGACATTAGGCTAAAGATATCAAAGAAAGCAGTCAAAAACAATGATAATGAATTTAAAAAAATATTTGATAGACTTTCTGAAAGTGTAGAATATAATGAGATAATGTCACATACAAAGGGATATAAAACATCAACACATGACAATGGAGGCAAATACTATTATTTCACACTAAAACCTGATTACAAGATAAACAAGGCTGAGGCAAAGACTATTTTAGCCAATATTCAGCCCATTATAAAGACTAAGGAAGAGCTTATTAAGAGTATAGTTGCACATACAGAGAATCTGGATGAAGAATTTTCTATTAACGTAGATAACAGAGTCTTATCGTATAACAATCAAAAAGAGTATAATGCACTGTGGGATGAACTATACGCAATACCTGAAATTAATGACATAGTTCACTACAGTAAGGGAGATGATTCGGATTTTATTCAGTATAAGAACTATTTTAAGTGGAAAACAAAAATAAAGTATGATATCACAAGGAAGGAAGTCGCTGATCTGAATAATTTTGTGCAATCTTGGGTTGCAGAAAACATAAAGCCCGAAATGACAGAGGAAGAGAAGGCGAGAGCAATTAATGACTTTATGGTTAAAGAATACAGATACACCTATGGTGAAAAGAAACTCTCGTCAACGGATACTTTATCGTGTCCGGGAGGAAACCTAGGGAGATATTCTGTGTACACAAGCTTCGCCCTGCTTTATGGTAAGGGAGGGGTATGTGATGCAAAGGCTAAGATGTTCTACAGGCTTGCAAAGGCTGCAGGCCTTGATGTCATTTATATAACTGGTAATGTTGATGATGGGCTTCATGCCTGGAACTTGGTGAAGATTGACGGCAACTGGTATCATCTCGACAATACATGGAATAGGGGGCAGTATGATGGAAGCGGAGAATATGACTACTTTGAAACCAGAGCTTATTATTTAAAAGGAGATGCTACAATGAGTAGAGATCATAGTTGGGACAGAACAAAATACCCTGCCGCTAATGCTGACTATCCGCTGGGACCGGAACAGGCATTACATTATGATACAGAGAACAGTTATGACTCGTTTTCCCTAAAGAAAGCCTCCTAACTGTCTATAGATTATTGGCAGAAATTGTGATATCATTATAAAGTTAGGAACGAATTAACTATAAATTAGCATAGATTCAACCTCGGAGGAAGACATGGGGAGAGTAATTGCGGTAGCAAATCAAAAAGGCGGTGTGGGCAAGACGACCACTGTAATCAACCTGTCAGCCTGCCTTGCGGAAAAGGGCAAAAAGGTACTGGTTATAGACATTGATCCACAGGGGAATACTTCAAGCGGACTGGGAGTGGATAAGAACAATGCTGAAAACACAGTGTACGAGCTCCTCTTAGGAGAGAGTGAGCTTAGTGACTGCATCATAGAGAATGTGTATGACGGCCTGTCGGTTGTGCCGGCAAATGTAAACCTTGCAGGGGCTGAGATAGAACTTATAGGAATACCTGACCAGCATTATATTCTTAAGAAGCATATCGAAGCTGTGAGGGCAGACTATGACTTTATTATACTTGACTGTCCGCCATCCTTAAACACCCTAACCGTAAATGCAATGTCAGCAGCAGATTCGGTGCTTGTGCCGATACAGTGCGAATACTATGCACTTGAGGGACTCAGCCAGCTGATACATACAATAGAGCTTGTAAAGGCGAGGATGAACGAAAAGCTATACATAGAGGGTGTGGTATTTACTATGTATGATGCCCGCACCAACCTCTCACTTCAGGTGGTTGAGAACGTAAAGGATACTTTGAAGCAGAACATATACAAGACGATAATACCAAGAAACGTTAGACTGGCAGAATCACCAAGCCACGGTGTGCCAATCAATATCTATGATTCCAAGTCGGCTGGCGCAGAAGGCTATAGGGCGTTGGCTGATGAGGTCATAGAGAGCGATGTAACAGGATATTAGTAGAAAGAGGATAATAATGGAAATGAAAAAAGGGTTAGGCAAGGGACTTGATTCGATGATTCCTGAGAAAAAGACTAAGGCAGAGCTAAGTGAGGCGGCTGATAAGTCTTTCTTAGAAATAAAAATATCTGAAATAGACCCTAATATGGGGCAGCCAAGAAAAAGATTTGACGAAGATGAGCTCTTAGAGCTTTCGGAATCCATTAAGATACATGGTGTCATTCAGCCCATCATTCTCACAAAAAGAGGAAAGCGCTATGAGATAATAGCGGGCGAGAGGCGCTGGAGAGCTTCAAAGCTTGCAGGACTCACGAAGATTCCTGCGGTAATAAGGGAGTATACCGACAAAGAAATAATGGAAGTATCACTTATTGAAAATATCCAGCGTCAGGACTTAAACCCTGTGGAAGAGGCCGAAGCATTTAAGAATCTTATAGACGAGTATAAAATGAAGCAGGATGACCTTGCTGAAAGAGTGTCTAAAAGCCGTTCTGCAATCACGAACGCACTAAGGCTTCTTAAGCTTGACGATAGAGTTAAGTCAATGCTTGCGGAAGGGCTTATATCACCGGGACACGCAAGAGCTCTTCTTGCGGTTGAGGATAAAAATAAGCAGCATAACCTCGCAACCAGAATCTTTGATGAGAAGCTCAGTGTGAGAGAGACTGAAAAGCTGATTAAGCAAATCTTAGAGAATAAAGAGCCTGAGAAAGATAAGGAAACTTCTGAAAGGCTTGCGTACAAGAAGCTTGAAGAGAGCCTAAAGAGCATTTTGGGCAGTAAGGTAAGCATCAAGGGCAGAAACAATGGCAAGGGAAAGATAGAAATAGACTATTATTCAGTTGAAGAACTGGACAGAATAGCAGAATTACTTTCCACAATCAAGAAATAGGGATATAAGAGGTAAGCAAAATGAAGTTGTTTGGTTATGATTTTATTGCGGAGTATATAATATGTAGCTTGGCAGGAGTAATACTGCTGCTTTTTATATTTGATATCATTCAGTTTGTTAAGATTTCAGGACTTAAAAAGAGGATAGAAAGATTAACGGAAGGCAGCAAGGGAAGCCTTGAAGATAAGATAGCAGAGAAATTTGCACAGATTACCGAGATTAAAGAGGTTCAGAATAAGAACAGCAAAGACATTGAAATGATATTTAGAAGGCTTAAAGCCACATATCAGAAGGCAGCCATATACAGATATGATTCCATGGCTGACATGGGAGGTCAGTTAAGCTCAGTTATCGTGATGCTCGATGAGAGAGACAATGGTTTTCTCATTAACTCCGTACACAGTACCACAGCAGGTACCTACACATATGTTAAGAAAATAACAGATGGTCTTGCTGATGTGGAGCTTGCGGAGGAAGAGGCAGCCGCAATTGCAGAGGCAATTGGAAACAAGAAAACAAGATAGACACCTACAGATAGGAGAAGCTCATGCAACCTTTATTTTTAAGGCCTGTATTTAAGGAAATGATATGGGGTGGAACTGCCCTAAGGGATTTATACCACTATGATATACCAAGTGATAAAACGGGAGAATGTTGGGCGATTAGCGCACATAAGAATGGTGACTGCATAGTAGAAACCAGAGAGAAGTCCGAATATTCAGGAAAGAAGCTTAGTAAGCTGTGGCAAGATAACAAAGAGCTCTGGGGAAAGTCCGGAAAGGCAGAGGTATTCCCTCTTCTAACCAAGCTGATTTCTGCTGAAACCGACCTTTCCATCCAGGTTCATCCTGATGATAACTACGCTAAAGAGCACGAGGGTGGCTCTCTAGGTAAGACAGAGTGCTGGTATGTGGCTGATGCAAAAGAAGGTGCAACCATAGTAATAGGGCACAACGCTAAGAACAAAGAGGAGCTCCACAAATACATGGATGATAAGAACTTCAGAGGTCTTATCAGAGAAATCCCGGTAAAAAAAGGAGACTTCTTCTTTATAGAGCCGGGTACTGTACACGCTATAAAGGGAGGCACCGTTATCCTTGAAACGCAGCAAAACAGTGATATAACTTATAGACTGTATGACTATGACAGGCTTCAGGACGGCAAGCCTCGTGAGCTCCATATAGACAAGTGCTTTGATGTCATAACCTGTCCATTTGAGGAAAAAGAGCCTGTACATAGGGCTTGCAAGACTTTAGAGAATGGTTCTGAAGTTAGAAATCTGGTAGTATGTGACCTCTTTGAAGTAAGCTATATCAGGGTTGAAAAAGAGGTAAAACTCACTCAGGAAACAGACTTCACCTTGGTTAGCGTGCTAGAGGGTGAGGGAGTGATTATAAGTGAAAATGGCGATAAGTATGATATAAAAAAGGGAGAACATTTCATCCTCCCTTATGGCTTTGGTGCTTATGAACTTAAAGGTAATATGGAGCTTATAATATCTGGCTGCACTAAACGATGATATGGAGCTCATAATATCTGGCTGCACTAAACGATGATATGGAGCTCATAATATCTGGCTGCACTAAACGATGATATGGAGCTCATAATATCTGGCTGCACTAAATGATGATATGAAGCTCATAATATCCGGCTTTACTAACGATTAAATATATCCTCAAGAACAGGCTGTAAGAGGAGGATACCCTCCCCATCAGCTTCGCTAAAACGTCCTAAGGTAGGGCTGTCGATATCAAGTACAGCTACTACTTTACCGGATTTATCGTGTAAAGGAAGGACTATTTCTGAGTTTGATGCAGAGTCGCAGGCTATATGCCCCGGGAATGCGTGGACATCCTTTACCAGCTGGAGGCTGTCAGTGGACACCGCTGTTCCACATACACCCTTTCCTAAAGATATGGTTACACAGGCAGGCTTACCTTGAAAAGGTCCGAGGATTAGCTTATCATCTTTAAGCAGATAAAAGCCAACCCAATTTATATCAGTAAGCTCCATATTTAAGAGGGCTGATACATTTGAAAGATTGGCAATGAGGTCGCTTACATCAGATGTAAGAGCCTCTATTTCTTTTGATATGAGTGAATAGTTTGTCATATATTCTCCTTTGGCTGTAATATTTTGTCTCAGAATATCACAATTATTTGTTCATAACAAGTAGATAAACAGGTAACAGGAAAAAGTTTCAAAAAATTGTAAGAAAAGATTAAACTTAAGCCACTTGTAATTGACACTTATCTTGTTATATAATGAAATGTATATTTTTTGGATTTAACTTTATGTGGTAAAGGAAGAAACAGGATGAGCAATGAAGATGAATTTTTAAAAGAA